>NZ_JACYNU010000006.1:0-205547 GCF_014839455.1 Microbacterium sp. CFBP 8801
CCCCGATCCACACCCCCTCGACATCGCCCGCCCCGTCTCGGTATGCGCGCTCGTAGACTCGGATGCCATGCGAGCACTCACCGAGAACGAGCTCCGCGCCGCGTTCGTCAACGCCACGCCGGACGAGGTGCGCGTTCTGGCGCTTCCTCACGACTTCGTGCTGACCGACTGGGATCATCTCGACTTCCTCGCCTGGCGTGATCCGAGCACGCGGGGCCGCGGATACCTCGTGATCGAGCGCGACGCGGAGCCGATCGGAGTGCTGCTGCGCGCCGCCGACGGGCAGTCGCGCGCCCGGTCGTCGATGTGCAACCTCTGCCACACGATGCAGCCCGGAGATCAGGTGACGTTGTTCACCGCACGCAAGGCCGGCGCGGCCGGTGAGCACGGCGACACGGTGGGCACCTACATGTGCGCCGACTTGTCGTGCCACGAGACCGTGCGCCTGGCGGCTCCCCTCGCCCCGAGCGAGATCCGCGCGAGCGTCGACCGCAAGATCGACGGCACGCGGCGCCGCACCGAGGAGTTTGTCGCGCGCGTGCTCGAGACCGCCGAGGTGACGCGATGAGCGGGCGGGTCGTCGTCATCGGCGACGCCCTCATCGACGAGCTGCGCGACGAGACGGGGGTGCGCGAGTTCGTCGGCGGCGCGGGCCTCAACGTCGCGGTGGGGCTCTCGCGCCTGGGCGTTCCGGCATCGCTCATCGCGATGGTGGGCGACGATGCGGCGGGCGAGCAGATCCGCGACTTCCTCGCCGAGCACGGCGTCGAGCTGCTGGCGAGCCCGTCGGAGCACGGCTCGTCGCGCGCGGTGAGCACCCGCTCGCCGGGCGGAGAGCCCGAGTACGTCTTCAACGACGCGACCCAGAACCGGCGGGTGCGCTACGGCGACGCGGAGCGCGCGGCGATCGCCGACGCCCCCATGGTCGTGGTCAGCTGCTTCCCCTTCGACGACGCGGAGCAGACCCGCCTCCTGATGGATGCCACGGCCTCCCCGTCGACGCCCCTGGCCATCGACCCGAACCCGCGCAGCGGCATGCTGCACGACCGCGCCGCGTTCGTGCAGGGCTTCGAGCGGGCGGCATCCGGAGCCCTTCTGGTGAAGGTGGGCGACGACGACGCGCAGCTTCTCTACGGCGGCTCGCTCGATGACCTGCGCGTGCGGCTCGTCGGCCTCGGCGTGGGTGCCGTGCTGGCGACCTACGGCGCGGGCGGCGCCGCGATCGACGCCGCCGGAGCCTCGGTCGCGCGGGGGATCTCGGAGCTTCCCGGCCGCATCATCGACACGATGGGTGGTGGCGACGCTGTGCTGGCGACCACCGTCGCGCTCGTGCGCGACCGCCTTCCGGTCGACGCCGAGGAGTGGGATGCCGTGCTCACCCGCGCCATGGATGTCGCCGCCGCCACCTGCCGCCACGAGGGCGCCCTGCTGCGCACGCCGGAGTGACCCCACCGTGGTTGGAGGCACCCTCTGCGAGATAGTAGAGTGGTTTCTCGCGCCTCTGGTCGACTGAACAAGCCGGGCGGGCGCGCATGGCGAGTTACCCAAGCGGCCAAAGGGATCTGACTGTAAATCAGACTGCATTGCATTCGGGGGTTCGAATCCCTCACTCGCCACAAAACGTCCGTCTCTCGAGACGGACGTTTCCTGTTTCAGGAGAGTGCGTCCGGAGCGCCCCTCAGCTGTCTGCGCTCGCTCACGCAGCGCTCGGCCCCACTCCGGACGCTGAAACGGGTAGAGCGACAGTTGTCACACCGGCGCCCTCGGTGGGCGGTTGAGTGCCCCGCCCGTGAGCCGAATCGCGGTGACCGACGTGATGGCGCCCGCTGCCATGATCGCCGCGAGGACGACCAGCTGAAATCGTCCTGCCTCCGCGGGTGAGAGTCCGCCGAAGATCGCTCCCACGAACGCTCCGGGCAGAACGACCACGCCGGTCGTCTTGACCTGGTCGATCCCGGGGAGGAGGGCGTCGTGTACCGCGCGCCGCCCGAGGTCGCGGGTGGCGCGGCGAGGTGTCGCTCCCAGCGCCAACCAGGCCTCCACTTCGGGCCAGCGGTCAGCGCGCAGCTGCGCGAAGGTGCGACCGGTCACCGAGGCGACGGTCATGGCGTTGCCGATCACCATCGCCCCGACCGCGAGAACGAACCGAGGTGAGTATTCGACGGCGCCGGTGAGGAACACCACGCTTCCGGCCACACCCACCCCGGCGAAGAGGGCAAGCGCTGTCCTCCATGCCTGAGAGGGCGGATCTCCGATGCGACTCGTCGACACCGACACCGCCACCAGGAACATCACGACGAGCGCGACGCCCACCCAGACGGCATCCTGGATGACCCCCGTCAAGATGACGCTGAGAAGGGTGAGCTGCACGGTCGCCCGCACGAGAGCAAAGGCCGGACCGTGCCACCGCGGCACTCCCGAAGCGAGCAGGATGCTTACTGCGATGCCGGCGAGAACCACAATCGCCACCGCCGTGCGCACCAGCACATCGACTGTAGGCATGCCGAAAGAGTACTGGCGGTGCGGAACATCGTCGTCTGCCTGGCCTACGTGCACGGGCGCGACGGGTACCGCGAAGCGTTCGCCGATCTGCGGGCACAGTTCCCAGACTTGTGATGCCGGGAGCTCGGCTCGCGTCAGACCGAGGCGGCGAGCAGGGTCTTGGACTTGCCGTTCAAGAAGTTGACGAGCGCGCCGAGCACGTTCACCTCGTTGCCGAGGTTGACCAGCGCGACGGCGTCCAGCTCGATGGTGGCGTCTCGCGCTTCCATCATCGCCGTCCAGATCCCGTCACCGCCGGTCACGGGCTGCAGGTAGGTCACGGTCTTCGCCTCGCTGAGGTCGACGACGATCAGACCCGAGTCGGGATCGGTTTCGTCATCCTGCTCCAGGAGGCGGATGTCGCTTCCCGTCAGGTAGCCGAGGGCGCGGAATTCCGCGAGCCACTCCTCGAGCAGGTCCTTGTTCAGCAGGCGGCGTACCGGCACGGCTCTCTCCGATTTCTTCGCGCGAGATCGCGCGTCACCACATTATGTCGGGTGCGGAGAGGTTCGGCTTCGTGCGTTCAGGCGGCGCGCATCGATCGCACGGGCGTGCGGGCGGGGGTACGGGTCGCCTTCTCGGCGACCTCCCACTCGCGCACGTCGATGACGAGACCCGATGCGGCGTTGGACTGGTCGGCCAGCGTGCGCAGGTACTCGCCCACCAGCTGCTCGGGCTCGACGGATTCGAACACGAACCGCAGGGGGATCGAAGGCTGCAGCCAGATGGTGGAGCGTCCGGGATCCTGCTCCGTGCCGGTCCAGGTGAACGTGAACGACTCGCCGCGGCGCAGCTTCGTCGAGGCGATGACCTTGATGTAACCCATCAGGCGATCGGGAAGAAAAATGGGGGCGGTGTCGGAACCGTAGTAAAGAGTGGCCATTGCGATCTCCTAGAGTCGGGGTCGGCGGGCTAATCACTAAAGTAGCACGTATTTCACAAACTTAATTAATTAACTGAAATGTTCACGACCTTGAGTAAGGTGGGCCTTAGCAATCGGCCGGATTGCCCCAGGACTGAGGAGGTGCGGCGTTGACGAATCCCTCCGCGTTGACCGCAGCGCTCGATGACTACGTGTCCGCACGTGATGATGCCGTCGCGAAGGCGAGAACCGACCTGTCGGTCAGTGAACTCGAGGCGACGGCTCTGTGCTGCATCGCCGACGAGCCCGGCATCCGCCCCTCGATCCTGCGCTCCCATCTGGGTGTGACCGCAGCCGGCGTCACCACGATGGTCGATCGTCTGATCGGACGAGGCCTCGTGCGCCGCGAGCTCGATGCCGAAGACCGTCGGGTCAACCACATCCACCTGGAGATCGACATGGAGCAGGAGCCCTGGGCGGCGCTCCGGCGTTTCCCCGTCGAGGTGGACGCCGCCGTGCGCGCCGAGTCGCGCGATGTCGTCGAGGTGGCCGCCGAGCTGCTGCGTCGCATTACGGATCGCGTGCGCACCTTCAGCTGAGCGGGCGCCTCGGCGCCGTCATCGCGGACTCTGCGCCGTCGGGCCTCACGCGGCCTCCTTCGAGCCGGATGAGGTGATCGGCGTCGGCGATGAGCCGGTCGTCGTGGCTCACGCACACGACCGTCGCCCCACGGGCGACCTCGTGCGCGATGGCCGCACGGTTGAGTTGCGCGCTCGCCGCGTCGAGTCCGGTGGTCGGTTCGTCGAGCAGCAGGATGTCGGCTTCGCGGGCGAGGCCCTGGGCGAGCAGCGCTCGCTGTCGTTGTCCCCCCGAGAGTGACGAGAACGGATGCCGTGCCAGCGGCGCGATGTCGAGTCGCTGCATCGCGCCGTCGATGGCGGCCCGGTGCGCGGCGGTGAGTCGCCGGAGCGCCCCCGTGCGTCCCCATGCCCCGACCGACACGACGTCACGGACGGTGAGTGGGAGGTGGGGCGAGACGGCTGCGCGCTGGGGCACGAAGGCGCGTGTGCGCTGCGCGACCTCGATCGAGCCGGATGACGGCTGCTGCGAGCCGGCGAGCACCTCGAGCAGCGTCGACTTGCCCGCACCGTTCGGGCCCACGATGACGGTGAGCGCTCCGACGTGCAGGTCGACGTCGACGCCGTCGAGGGCGAGGGTGCCGGAGTAGTCCACGCGCAGGGCGCGTGCGATGACGGCGATGAGGGGCATGGCATCCATTGTAGGAGTTTGAGAATCGTTCTCATTCTCGATACGGTCGGGCATCGTGACCTGGCTCCTCGATCCCTTCTCTCTCGAATTCGTGCAGCGCGCGCTGCTCGGGGGAGTGCTCGTCGCCGTGCTGTGCGGCGTCGCCGGCACGTGGGTGATCGTGCGCGGCATGGCGTTCCTGGGCGAGGCGCTCGCCCACGGCATGCTCCCCGGTGTCGCTCTCGCCACCGTGCTCGGCCTTCCGGTCCTGCTGGGGGCGGCGGCCAGCGCCGTCGTGATGAGCCTCGGCATCGGCGTGCTGCAGCGGCGCGCCCGGCTCTCGTACGACACGAGCATCGGCCTGCTCTTCGTCGGCATGCTCGCCCTCGGCGTCATCGTCATCTCGCACGCCGGGAGCTTCGCCACCGATGCCACGGCGATCCTGTTCGGCGACATCCTCGCCATCGGGGCCGGTGATCTGGTCGTCCTCGCGGTGGCGGCAGGCCTGGGCATCGCGGCGGCCGCGGTCGCCCATCGTGGCCTCGTCGCCCTCGCCATCGACGAGCGGGTCGCCCAGGTGCTCGGCCTCGGCCCGCGCGTCGCGCAGACCGTTCTCGTCGGGCTCGTCACCCTCGCCGTCGTCGCGTCGTACCAGGCCGTCGGCTCGCTGCTGGTGGTGGGCCTGCTCATCGCACCCGCGGTCGCCGCGCGCCAGTGGACCCACCGCATCGCCACGACCATGGCGCTCGCCGCCGTGATCGGGGCGGTCGCCGTCGCCATCGGCCTTCTCATCTCGTGGCACGCCGCGACCGCCGCCGGCGCGACCATCGCCGCCACCGCCATCGCCGCGGCCTGCGTCTCGTGGGCCCTGCGCGCCTGCCGTGACGCCGCGCGCCGCCGCGTGGCATCCCCTGTTCTCGTTCCCGCCTGACCGGAAAGCCCCCATGCCCCACCCCGACTTCCCCCGTCGCCTCGCGCCCCTCAGCGTGGTGCTGCTCCTCTCGCTCGCCGGCTGCGCCGCGCCCGCCGCCGCCCCCGACACCGCACCCTCGACCGACACGCACGGCGAGATCGCGGGTGCCGCCGAACTCGCCGAACCCGCGGTGGGTCTCACCTCGATCGACGGCGACGGCCGCGTCTCGCACCTCGACCTGCTCGACGAGACCACGACCACGCTCGGCACCGTGCGCCCGCCCTCGGCGGTGCACTCGGACGGCCGGTACCTCTTCGCCGCCGACGACACGGGCGTCTCGATCGTCGACAGCGGCGTGTGGACCTGGGACCACGTCGATCACTTCCACTACTACCGCGCCGACGCCCGCCTGCTGGGCGACGTCGAGGGTGAGGGAACCGCTGTCGTGGCGACCTCGAACTCGTCGACCACGGGCGGGACGGGCCTGTTCTTCCCCGGATCGGGTGAGGCGGTGCTGCTCGACACCGAGGCGTTGTCGAGGGGCGAGGTCGTCGAGCGGTTCCGCCTGTCGACGTCTCCCGGTGCCGGCCTCGTCGTGCCCGCCGGATCGCTCGCCGCGGTGGCCGCGGACGACGAGGTGACCCTGCACGACGCCGACGGCGCCGAGGTCGGCGAACCGGCCGCGTGCATCCAACCCGCGGGAACGATCACCACCCGCGTCGGAGCGGTGATCGGATGCCAGGACGGCGCCCTCCTCATCAGCGTCGACGACGACGCACCCGTCGTCGAACGCATCGCCTACCCCGCGGGAACGACCGCGCCGCGGGCGACGGCCTTCGCCAACCGCGAGGGACGCCCGAAGGTCGCCGCGGTCGCCGGGGATGCCGGGGTGTGGATCCTCGACACCCGCGAGCGCACGTGGACGCTGCTGCCCACCCCCGAGCCGGTCGTGCAGGTCACGGCGGTCGACGACAAAGACGCGAACCTCCTCGCCCTCACCCCGGACGGGCGGGTGCTGGTGCTCGATGGCGAGACGGGCGCGCAGCGCGCGGCATCCCCCGCCCTGGTGGGAGCGAGCCTCGCCGCGGGGCAGACCGTCAGCCTGGTCGCCGACCAGCAGCGGGCGTATCTGAACGGCCCCACCGAGAGCCGCATGTGGGAGATCGACTTCGCCGACGCCGCCCGCGTCGCCCGGGAGTTCACGCCCGAGCGCGCGCCGCTGTTCTTCGCCGAGACGGGACGCTGACATGAAGAGAGCTCTGGCCGTCGCCCTGACCGCCGCCCTGCTCGCCCTCACCGGGTGCGCCGGGGGAGCGGCATCCGATCGCCCGCTCGTGGTCGTGACGACGAACATCCTCGGCGACGTCGTGTCGCAGCTGGTCGGCGATGACGTGGAGGTGCTCACCCTGATGCGCCCGGGCGCCGATCCGCACTCGTTCGAGATCTCGGCGGCGGAAGCCGCGCGTCTGCGCTCGGCCGACCTGCTGGTGGCCAACGGCATCGGCCTCGAAGAGGGGCTGCAGCAGCATCTCGACGCGGCCTCCGCCGACGGGGTGACCACTTTCGTCGCCGGCGACGCGGTCACCGTGCTGCCGTACACCTCGACCGATGCGGGTGGTGCCGACGATCCGCACTTCTGGACCGATCCCGCCCAGATGGCCGCGGTCGTCGACGCGCTGACCCCGGTGCTCTCGCGCATCGACGGGATCGACGCCGCCGCGGTCGCCGAGCGTTCGACGGCGTATCGCGCCGAGATCGAGGCCCTGGATGCCGAGATGACGGCCGCGTTCGCCGCGATCCCCGCCGAGCGTCGGGCGCTCGTGACCAACCACCACGTCTTCGGTTACCTCGCCGAGCGCTTCGGGTTCCGCCTGGTGGGGGCCGTGATCCCCGGCGGCACCACGCTGGCGGCGCCCAGCACGAGCGACCTCGCCGACCTGGTGTCGGCGATCGACGAGGCCGGGGTGCCCACGATCTTCGCCGAGTCGTCGTCGCCCGACCGCCTGGTGCGCGCGCTCGCCGACGAGGCCGACCGCCACGTCGAGGTGACCGAGCTGTTCACCGAATCGCTCACCGACGCCGACGGCGGCGCCCCCGACTACCTGACCATGATGCGCGTCAACACGGAGCGCATCGCCACCGGCCTGTCGCCGTGAGCGACCGGCCACCCACCCAGAAAGAGAATCACATGCGCACCTCTTCCCACCGCCGCGGGGACGCCCTCCGTCGTGCGGGCCTGCTCACGCTCGCGGTCGGCGCGACCGTCGCCCTGTCGGCGTGCGCCGGCGGCGCCGGCACCGGTTCGGCTGCCCCCGCCACTAGCTCGGCCCCGTCGTCGACGAGCGACACCGGCACCCGCGTCGCCCTGTCGTACCCCGGCGGCATCGTCGTGCTCGACGGCGAGAGCCTCGAGACGATCGGCGACTTCTCGTCCGAGGAGTTCACGCGGCTCAACTCCGCCGGTGACGGCCGTCACGTCATGGTGACCACGAGCGAGGGCTTCCAGGTGCTCGATGCCGGCACCGCGTCGGAGCAGCCCCGGCTCACCGACCTCGTGTTCCCGGCGTCCAAGCCCGGTCACGTCGTGACGCACGGCGGCAAGACCGTGCTCTACGCCGACGGCACGAGCGACTCGACGATCTTCGACACCGACGCCCTGCTGACCTCGACCGATGCGCTCCCCGCCGTCGAGACCATTCCGGGCGTCGAGGCGCACCACGGGGTGTCGATCATGCTCGAAGACGGGTCGTTCGTCACCACGGTCGGCAACGCGAACGGCCGCACGGGCATCGCCGTGACCGACGCATCGGGTGCGACGATCGCCCAGGATGCGACCTGCCCCGGCGTGCACGGCGAGGGCACCGTGAAAGACGAGGTCGTCGTCTTCGGCTGCGAGAACGGCGCCCTGATCTACGACGACGGCGAGATCACGAAGGTCGACGCCCCCGACCAGCCCTACGGTCGTACGGGCAACCTCTTCGTCAGCGAGACCAGCCCGCTGGTGCTCGGTGACTACAAGGACGACCGCGACGCCGAGGGCTACCTGCTGCAGCGCGTCTCGCTGATCGACACGGCCGCCAAGACGCAGAGCGTCGTCGACATGCCCGCCGGCGCCGAGTACACGTTCCGCGACCTGGCCCGCGGCCCCGAGGATCGGGGCTACATCCTGGCGTCGGACGGCGCGATCCACGTCCTCGACCTCGAGAAGGGGGCCTTCATCGAGGCCTTCCCCGTGATCGACGCGTGGGAGGGGCCGGTCGAGTGGCAGGACGCCCACCCCGCCATCAAGGTGTCGGGCGACATCGCCTACGTCACCGAGCCGGCGAAGAACGCCGTGCACGCGGTCGACCTGACCACCGGTGAGATCACCGCCACCGCGACCCTCGACGTCACGCCCAACGAGATGGCGCTCACGCGCTGAGGATCACCGACCGCCCCGGTCGTACGCCACCTGCAGTGCACCCCGCACCGCGCGTACGCCGGGGCGGTCGGCCGTTCCGCGGCGGACGGCCGTGAACACCTCGCGCCGGGGCTCGCCGGGCAGGCCGACCAGGCGCACGGGCGGATCCTCGCCGGCGAAGACGAGGTCGGGGATCATCCCCACCGCGTGACCGGATGCCACGAGCCGCGCGTGCGCGGTCAGATCGGCCATCTCGAAGCGCACGTCGGGCTCGAATCCCACCGCGCGACACTGCTGGGTCGCCCATTGACGTGCGGCCGTACCCTCGGGCTCCATCACCCAGGCGCGGTCGCGGAGGTCGTCGAGTCGCTCGGCGGGATCAGTGCGCGCCACCGCGAGGCGGATGGCATCCCGTCCCAGCAGGCTCCGCTCGATGCCGTCGCGGTGCTCGCGCGTGTGCCCCGGGTACTGCTCGGCGACGGCGAGGTCGAAGCCCCGGGCGGCCACCTCGAACAGGCCCTCTTCGGGGGCGAGTTCGGCGACCTCGACGCGCAGCTGCGGCTCGTCCTCGGCCAGGGCGTCAAGGGCGCGGGGGAGGAGGCCGTGGGCGGCGGACTGCATGACGGCCACGCGCACGGGCGCGAGCGAGGGGCGCAGGTGTTCGAGCTCGGCGCGGGCTGCTTCGTCGGCGGCGAGCATGCGGGCCGCGTGCGCGGCGAGGGCCGCACCCTGAGCGGTGAGGCGCAGGCGTCGACCGTCGGGTTCGAGCAGGGCGACGCCGGCCTCGCGTTCGAGCAGCGCGAGCTGCTGCGAGATCGTCGACGGACTGTACGACAGGGCCTCGGCGACGGCCGCGAGCGTGCCCCGCAGCGACAGCTCGTGCAGCAGGCGCAGACGGCGGAGATCGAACATGGCATCCCTTCGATGACATCGAACATAACCCATCGTTAATCATCGCTTTTCTCGAATGGACGCGGGTCCCATGCTGATCACATCCGAGGAAGGACCGCCATGTCGCTCACCGATGCCCCCCGCACCACGTCCGGCACCACGCCCCAGAGTCTCGTCTCACCCGCCGAGCTCGCCGACGACGCGATCGCCCTCGTGCGCCGCTGGCTCGCCGAGAGTCGCGACGAGCCCGTCGACGCCGCCGCCCAGCGCCTCGCCGGCGTGCTGCGCGATCCGCACGGGCTCGACTTCACGGTCGGCTTCGTCGACGGGGTCGTGCGCCCCGAAGACCTGAGCGTGGCGGCGCGAAACCTCGCCGCCCTGACCCCGCTGATCCCCGGGTTCCTCCCCCTGCACCTCAAGGCCGCGATCCGGCTCGGCGCGTTGACCGCGCCGATCCTTCCCCGCGTCGTCGTGCCGGCGGCGCGCACGGCGCTCCGCTCGATGGTGCGTCACCTCATCGTCGATGCCAGCGACCGCAAGCTCGGCGACGCCATCACGTCGATCCGCGGCCGGGGCGACGGCATCCGTCTCAACGTGAATCTGCTCGGCGAGGCCATCCTCGGCAAGAAAGAGGCCGCGCGCCGCCTGGCCGGCACGCGCAAGCTCCTCGCCCGCGACGACGTCGACTACGTCTCGATCAAGGTGTCGTCGACCGTCGCCCCGCACACGCCGTGGGCGTTCGACGCCGCCGTCGCCGACGCGGTGGCGGCGCTTCGCCCCCTCTACCGGGTCGCGAAAGAGACCGGCACATTCGTCAACCTCGACATGGAGGAGTTCAAAGACCTCGACCTCACCCTCGCGGTCTTCGAGACCCTGCTCGCCGAGCCCGAGTTCCACGACGTCGAGGCCGGCATCGTGCTGCAGGCGTACCTGCCCGATGCCCTCGCCGCGATGATCCGCCTGCAGGAATGGACCGCCCGGCGCGTGGCATCCGGGGGTGCGACGATCAAGGTGCGCGTCGTGAAGGGCGCGAACCTCCCCATGGAACGCGTCGACGCCGACGTGCACGACTGGCCGCTGGCCACCTGGCCGTCGAAGCAGGCGACGGATGCCTCGTACAAGGCGGTGCTCGACTACGCGCTGCGTCCCGAGCACGCGCAGCACGTGCGCATCGGCGTGGCCGGACACAACCTCTTCGACGTGGCCCTCGCCTGGCTCCTCGCGGAGCGGCGCGGGGTGACCGGTGGGATCGACGTCGAGATGTTGCTCGGCATGGCCACCGCGCAGCAGGCGGTCGTGCGTCGCACGGTCGGCTCGATCCTGCTGTACACGCCCGTCGTGCACCCGCAGGAGTTCGACGTCGCGATCGCCTACCTGATCCGCCGCCTCGAAGAGGGCGCGTCGAGCGAGAACTTCATGTCGGCCGTCTTCGACCTCGACACCCACGCGGCGCTGTTCGATCGCGAGCGCGACCGCTTCCTCGCCTCGCTCGCCGACATGCCCGAGGGCGTACCGGCGTCGAACCGCGTGCAGGACCGCACCGCTCCGGCGCCCGCGGCTCCCGCCACGGGCTTCCACAACACCCCCGACTCCGACCCCGCGATCGAGGCCAACCGCGGCTGGGGCGCCGGGATCATCGCGCGGATGCAGGACTCGACCCTGGGCAGCGACACGATCGCCGCGCAGACCGTCACCGACGCCGACGCCCTCGACGCCCTGATCCGCGAGGCCGCGGCCGCCGCCACCGCATGGCGCGAGCTCGGCGCGGGGGCGCGCGCCGCGATCCTGCACCGGGCGGGCGACGCGCTCGAGAAGCGTCGCGCCGACCTGCTCGAGGTCATGGGCGTCGAGTGCGGCAAGGTGTTGGAGCAGAGCGACCCCGAGGTGTCGGAGGCCATCGACTTCGCGCACTACTACGCCGAGCAGGCCCGCACCCTCGACGACGTCGACGGAGCCCGCTTCACGCCCGTGGGCGTCACCGTGGTCACCCCTCCGTGGAACTTCCCCGTCGCGATCCCCGCGGGATCGACCCTCGCCGCGCTCGCCGCAGGGTCCGCCGTGGTCATCAAACCCGCCGCCCTCGCCCAGCGCTCCGGCGCGGTGATGGTCGAGGCGCTGTGGGAGGCCGGCGTGCCCCGCGAGGTGCTGAAGCTCGTGCAGCTGTCGGAACGCGATCTCGGCACGCAGCTGCTCACGCACCCCGCCGTCGAGCGGGTGGTGCTGACCGGCGCGTACGAGACGGCCGAGCTGTTCCGCTCGTTCCGTCCCGACCTTGCGCTCCTCGCCGAGACGAGCGGCAAGAACGCCGTGATCGTGACGCCCAGCGCCGACCTCGACCTCGCCGCGAAAGACGTCGCGATGTCGGCCTTCGGCCACGCGGGGCAGAAGTGCTCGGCGGCCTCGCTCGTCGTGCTCGTCGGCTCGGTCGCGCGCTCGCGGCGCTTCCGCGACCAGCTCGTCGACGCGGTGACCTCGCTCGAGGTCGGGATGCCGTGGGATGAGGCCTCGCGCGTGGGACCGCTCATCGAGCCGGCCAACGGCAAGCTCCTGCGGGCGCTCACCACGCTCGAGCCCGGCCAGCGCTGGGTCGTCGAACCGCAGCGTCTCGACGACGAGGGGTCGCTGTGGCGCCCCGGCATTCGCGAGGGCGTGCAGGCGGGCAGCGAGTTCCACCGCACCGAGTACTTCGGACCGGTGCTGGGCATCATGACCGCCGAGACCCTCGACGAGGCCATCGAGATCGTCAACGCCATCGAGTACGGGCTCACCTCGGGCCTGCACGCGCTGGACGAGGCCGAGATCCAGCGGTGGCTCTCGCGCATCGAGGCCGGCAACGTCTACGTCAACCGCGGCACCACCGGCGCGATCGTGCAGCGCCAGCCGTTCGGCGGATGGAAGAAGTCGGCCGTCGGCGCGGGCACCAAGGCCGGTGGGCCGTCGTACCTGTTCGGATTCGGTTCGTGGGCGGATGCCGAGACCTCGGCGCCCCGCTCGGGCGATGCGCTGGCCGCCCCGGCGCTCGCGGCCGTCCCCTCGGTCGACCGCGACTGGCTGGCCTCCGCTCTCGCGAGCGACGCCGCCGCCTGGGCCGCGGAGTTCTCACTGGCCCGCGACGTGACCGGCCTGGAGTCGGAGCAGAACGTGCTGCGCTACGGCACGGTGCCGGTCACCGTGCGATTCGATGACGCGACCGAGACGGCGCTCGTCCGCGTCGTCGCCGCCGGTGTGCGCGCCGGCGCCCCGGTGACCGTGAGCACGGCCCGCGCGCTGTCGCCCGCCGTGCGCGCATGGCTCGAGGGCGTGGGAGTGCACGCGAGCGTCGAGGATCCCGCCGAGTGGCAGCGCCGCGCCGCGCGCCTGGCGCGCACCGGTGGGCGGGTGCGCCTGCTCGGCGGCTCGACCGTCGCGATTGCCGACGCCGTGGGCGGCTCGCCCTCGGTCGCGGTCTACGCGGGCGAGGTCACCCGCGCCGGGCGCGTCGAGCTGCTGCCGTTCCTGCGGGAGCAGGCCGTATCGATTACGGCGCACCGCTTCGGAACGCCGCGCCGGTACGTCGTGCCGCCGCTCGTCACGCGCTGAGCGCACGCGGGCCCCGCGGCTGTCGCGGGGCCCGCGTGGGTGCTCATCACGCGGTTCCGGTGGTGGCCACCCGCGCGGCGGCGCGGCGCACCGAGTCCGGAACGCGCGTTCCGGAGTGCGTCTGCGCAGACGTCCTCGGTTCGTCGGCGACCCAGCGCAGGGGGAGGGTGCCGGCCCAGACGGCGCGGTCCTCTCCGTCGTCGTCCTCCTCGACGAGCGAGCCCGCGTTGTCCTTGACACTGGCCTCGACGAGGGGGATGCGCAGCACCATGGTGGCGGCGAGCTCACGGGCCGTCATGGGGCGGACGTCTTCGCTGCGGCCGGGCATGAGGTGCTCCGACAGCACGAGCAGGGCCGCTTCTTTTTCTTCGGGCGGCACGACGGATGCGACCCCGTGCACGACCGCGCACCGGTACCGCATCGAGCTGTCGAAGAGCGACCGCGCGTACTTCAGGCCCATCAGGTGGGTCACGGTGATGCAGACGGGGGTACCGGCGGCGATGCGTCGGAAGAAGTCGCTGCCGGTGGATCCGTGCAGCAGGAGGTCGTCGCCGTCTCGGGCGATGCCGATCGGCAGCGCGACCGGGCGGTCGTCGCGCACGAGGGCGATGGTGGCGGCCAGGGCGCCGTCGATCACGTCGTAGAGCGCGGCGCGGTCGGTGACCTGGTGGTGCGGAAGGCGGCGCACCCGCGTGCGCGCGGTGAGGGGAAGATCGGTCATGGTCCGAGTACATTCGCTCGCGTGGTCCATCGCATAGTCCGCTTCTCGCGCTTTCGTCTGGACCAGTGACAGACTGTCGCCGTGATCTCCCTCGGCATCCTCGATCGATCCTCCGCCGTGCCCCTGCACGAGCAACTCGCGCACGGCCTGCGCGCGGCGGTGCTCGCGGGGCGCGTCGACGGGGGCGAGGCGGTCCCCTCGACGCGGGCGCTGTCGGCCGATCTGGGGGTCGCGCGGGGGACGGTGGTCGCGGCCTACGAGATCCTCGCCGGCGAGGGGTACCTGCTCACGCGGCCCGGGGGCGGAACGGTCGTCGCCGACATCGCCGTGCGCACGCCCGTCGCGGTCGCCGATGCGCCGGACCGCCCCGTCGTGGAGCCCGGGGTACTCGACCTGCGGCCCGGGCGCCCGGGCACGACCGGTCTCGCCGATGCCGCGTGGCGCTCCGCCTGGCGGCGGGCGAGCGCCACCGATCCCGACGCCGACGTCGCCGACCCCGCGGGCGCCATGGCGCTGCGGGCCGAGATCGCGCGGCACCTCGGGCGCACGCGCGGCGTCGACGTCTCGGCCGGCGACGTGCTGATCACGGCGGGCACCAGCGACGCGATGCTGCTGACGCTGCTCGCGCTCGCGCCGCGCGGTGACCGGCGGCGCCTGCGCGTCGGTATCGAAGACCCGGGGTACCCCCGCGTGCGCATGATCCTGCGCCGTCTGGGGATCGAGGCCGTCCCCGTGCCGGTCCGTCTCGGCTCGGGGCTCGACCTCGACGCGCTCGAGCGGCAGCGCGATCTCGACGCCGTCATCGTGACCCCGAACCATCACTACCCCCTCGGGAGTCGTCTGGATGCCGAGGACCGCGCCCGCCTGCTCGCCTGGGCCGCGCGGGACGACGTGGTCGTCGTCGAAGACGACTACGACAGCGAGTTCCCCCACGGGCGCGCACCGCTTCCGCCGCTGCACCTGCTCGATCCGGCGCGGGTCGTGCTGATCGGAAGCCTGTCGAAGGTGCTCACCCCGGCCGTGCGGTGCGGGTGGATCGTCGCGACCGGCGCGGTGGGGGAACGCATCCGCGCGGCGCGCGACGACCTCGACTCTCCCGTCTCGCTCGTGCAACAGCACGCGCTCGCGCTGTACCTGGCCGAAGGAGCCCTCGCCCGCCACACCGCGCGGCGGCGGCGCGAGTACCGCCATCGGCGCCGCCTGCTGCTCGAGGTCTTCGCGGGCGTGCCCGGCGTCGAGCTGGCCGCCACCGACGGCGGACTGCACGCCGTGGCGCTGCTGACGGGCGGCGGAGAAGGCGCCGAGAACGCCGTCGTCTCGGAGCTGCTCGCGCGCGGCATCCGCGTCGCGCCGCTCGCGGGCTACGCGGTGGGTGGTGACTCCGCTGGGTCCGCCGATTCAGCGGCGAGCGATCCCGGCATCGTCTCCGCGCGCTCCGAGGCCCCGGCGGGGATCGTCTTCGGATACGCCGAGCCCACGACGGTCGCGCTCGTCGAGGCGGTCGGCGTGATGCTCACCGTTCTGCGGACGCACGCGCGCCGGGGCCACGCGCCGACCCCGACGCCCGAACCCAGCCGAGCTGAGGGCTCCGCGCGTTAGGGCGCTCCCACGGCGCGTCGTCGACCGGAGGGGCAAGCCGTCGCCGACCGCCCCGCGTACCTCACCCCTCCAGGATCTCGAGCGCCGCCATCGCCGCGTTCTGCCCGCCGATCCCGCTGACGGCGCCGCCGCGCTGCGCACTCGAGCCGCAGAGCAGCACGCGCGAGTGCGGGGTCGACACGCCCCACCGCGCCGCCGGCGTCGTGGCCGGCGCCGCGAGCCAGGGCCACGACAGCCCGCCGTGGAAGATGTCGCCGCCCACCATGTTCAGCGACCGCTCGAGGTCGCTCGTGGTGCGCGCCTCGATGCAGAGCCGCCCGTCGGGCGCCCGAAAGATGCAGTCGCGCAGCGGTTCGGCCAGCACCGAGTCGAGCGACTGCTGCGCCGCGGCCAACAGGCGCGCTCCCGCGGCGACGGGATCGGTGTCGTCGATCAGGCGGTGGGGCACCTGCAGGCCGAACATCGTCAGGGTCTGTGCCCCGCTGGCCCGCAGGTCGTCGCCGAGGATCGACGGGTCGGTCAGCGAGTGGCAGTAGATCTCGACGGGAAGCGGCTCGGGGATGAGCCCCCCGGATGCCGCGACGTACGCGGCATCCAGCTGGGTCATCGTCTCGTTGACGTGGAAGGTGCCCGAGAACGCGGCCTCGGGGGTCACCGAGGAGTCGCGCAGCCGCGGCAGCCGCGACAGGAGCATGTTGACCTTGACCTGCGCGCCCTCGGGCGCCTCGGTTGCGCTGGCCGGGGATCCCCCCGCGGTGAGCAGGTCGTCGAGCACGGCGCGACCGACTCCGCTCAGCACGAGCGTGCCGTGGTACACCTCGGAGCGGTCGGTCATCGTGTGCACGTCGCCGTCGGGCGAGATCGAGATGACGTCGGTGCCCGTGACGATCTCGGCGCCGGCCTCGAGCGCCGCGCGTTCGAGCTCGGCGGCGACGGCGCCCATGCCGCCCACCGGCACGTCCCAGTGCCCGGTCTCGCCGCCGATGACGTGGTACAGGAAGCAGCGGTTCTGCGCCAGCGAGGGGTCGTCCGACGAGGCGAAGGTTCCGATGAGGCCGTCGGTGAGGGCGATGCCGCGGGCGAGATCGCTGTCGAGCGAACCGCGCAGCAGGTCGCCGAGCGGACGCTCGGTCAGCGCCGTCCACAGCTCATCGTCGCCCACGCTCTCGCGCACCTCGTCGGCCGTCGGCAGGGGACCGGTCATGGTGGGGAAGATCGCGCGACCCAGCGGGGCCAGGCGCTCGCCGAACGCGGCGAACCGCTCGGCCTCCCCGGTCTCGCCGAGGGTCCGCGCGAACGAGGCGGCGGTGGCCGCGGCATCCTGGGTGTCGACGAGGATGCCACGGGTCGGGTCGTGCGGGTCGGGCGTGTACGACGAGTAGCGACGCCGACGCAGGTCGATGCGCAGCCCCAGATCGTCGATGATCTTCTGCGGCAGCAGGCTCACGAGGTACGAGTAGCGCGAGAGGCGGGCATCGACCCCGGCCCACGGGCGCTCCGACACGGCGGCACCGCCCACGGCATGCGATCGCTCGATCACCACCACGCGGCGCCCGGCGCGGGCGAGATAGGCCGCGGCGACGAGGGCGTTGTGCCCTCCTCCCACGATGACGACGTCGTACCGGCGAGTATCCGAAGCGGTCATGCCTCCACGCTAACGACGGCGACGACTTCTGCGGAGGGGGTGGCGCAGTAGCGTGGATGCCATGACTCTCGCTGCGGAACTGCTCGACATCGCCACGCGGATCGTTCGGGAGGCGGGCGAACTCGCGCACCGTCGCCGCATCGAGGGGGTGACGGTGGCCGCCACCAAGTCGGCCGCCGCCGACATCGTCACCGCCGCCGATCGCGAGGTCGAAGCCTTCATCCGCGCGGAACTCGCGCGAGTGCGTCCCGACGACGGCTTCTTCGGCGAGGAGTCCGGCGCCGACGTGGGGACGAGCGGCATCACCTGGGTGGTCGATCCGATCGACGGCACCGTCAACTACGCCTACGGCATTCCCGCCTGGGCCGTGAGCATCGCCGCGGTCGAGGGCACCGCCGACACCGCGACGTGGACGGCGATCGCCGGCGTCGTCTTCAACCCCGTGACGGGTGAGCTTTTCCGCGCCTCGCGCGGCGGGGGAGCCTGGCTCGGCGATCAGCGCCTCTCGGTCTCGGCCCACGTGGGAGAGGCGGGCGGTCTGGTGGCGACCGGCTTCGGATACAACCCCGCGACGCACGGTCCGGCGCTGGCGCAGCTGTCGCGCGTCATGCCCATCGCGCGCGATGTGCGCCGTATCGGCGCGGCCTCGCTCGACCTGGCCTCGGTCGCCGCGGGCCGCATGGACGCCTACTACGAGCGCGGGACGCAGCCCTGGGATCACGCGGCGGGAGCCCTCCTCGTCGAGGAAGCAGGCGGGGTCGTGGGTGGCGCGCCGGGTGGTCGTCCGGGGAACGGAATGGTCATCGCCGCGGGCGCGGCGTTCTACGCGCGCCTCGAACCGCTGCTCGACATCGAGGGGTGAGGCCCCGGGGCGCTCATGGCTTTCCCAGACCGCCCGAGGTAGTGTGGTTACCTGTTCGTTACTTTCCGCGACCCGAACCCGCGGAAACGGCCAAGCCCCACAGCCCGAAGCCGTCGCGCTTGCGACACGACACGAGAGCCACCGCGCGTTGCCGTCAGAAGCCTTTTCGACTGAGCCTGCCCATACTCGGCGGTCTCGTCGCCCCCTCGCTGTTCCCGCCTCCGAAGCCGCTCCCCGGCTGACCCGCGCCGAGATGCGCCGCCTCACGGTGGGTGACACCGCGCAGAGCGACGACTCGCGCAGCGAGGTCGCCGCGACGGCGATCGACGACGCGGCCCCCACCGCACAGATGTCGTCGGAGCCCGCCCCGGTCGACGCCGCGGTCGCCGCGCAGTCCGAGATGCTCGAGACCGTCGCCGCCGCCGTCATCGAGACGGTCATCGCCGCGACGATCGAGCCCACGCTCCCCGAGGTGTCGGCGCCCGGTGCCGCTTCCGCTGCCGACGCCGACGCCCTCGAGGTCACCGTCGTCGACGAGCGCCGCACCGCCGACGCCGATGTCGCCGTCATCCTGCAGAGCGCCGACACCGACGTCGCCACCACCCCCGTGGCGCTGCCCACCTCTCCCATCACCCTGCCCGTGACGCGACGCGCGCGTCGTCGTCCGCAGGCCGCGGTCATCATCGACAGCACCCAGGCCGATGACGCATCGCCCGCCGTCGAGATGCCGGATGCCGCGTCGCCCGAGGGCCATGGCGTGCCCGCGACCCCGACGGCCACCGATGACGACTCCGCCGACGAGTTCGCCTCGGCCGCCCGTCTCTTCGCGTTCACCGGTGAGACCGCCGTGCAGCGGCCCGCGCCCGTCGCCACGGCATCCGAGCCCGTCGTCGACGGGCTGCCCGCCGCGGCCGCCGCTCCCCGCACGCGTCGGAACGTGCGCCGCATCGCGACCGCATCGTTCTCGGTGGGCGTCATGGGCGTCGTTGGCCTGCTGACCGTGGGCATGACCATGCCGGTCAGCGCGCTCGCCTCGGCGAACGGCACCGACAGTGTCACCGCCCCCGCGACCGCCACGACGCGCCTCGCGCTCGGTGGCGACGTGCAGGGCGGCGACGCCACGGACGCGATCCAGGCGTACGTCGCTCCCGCGCAGGCGCAGGCCGCCGTGGTCGACCGTGCCGATGGATACAGCGCGACGACGTACGCCAAGATGGCGGCCGACTCGGGCATCACGAACCCCTCGAACTTCTACGTCAACGACCCGACGGCGCCCATCCAGTGGCCCTTCGCCGTCGGTGTGCCGATCACGTACGGCTTCGGCATGCGCGACGGGACCATGCACGAGGGCGCCGACTTCGTTCCCGGTGAGGGCTCGCCCGTGCAGGCGATCGCCGACGGCACCGTGCGCATCGCGACCGAGCAGGGCGGCGCCTTCGGCGTCACCGTGCTCATCGATCACGAGATCGACGGACAACTGGTCTCGAGCCGCTACGGACACATGCAGTACGGCTCGCTCCAGGTCACGCAGGGTCAGCACGTGAAGGTCGGCCAGTTCCTCGGACGCACCGGCAACACGGGTCGGTCGTTCGGTGCGCACACCCACGTCGAGATCCTGCAGAACGGCACCACGCCGATCGACCCGATCGTCTGGCTGCGTCAGCACGCCGGAGGGTGATCAATCGATTCGTGTGAGAGTGTCGCGGTCTGATATTCTCTTCTAGTTGCCCGGAGTGATCCGGGTACGCCCCGATAGCTCAGTGGCAGAGCACTTCCATGGTAAGGAAGGGGTCGTCAGTTCAATCCTGACTCGGGGCTCAAGGCATTCTCATCGTCATCGGAATGCTGTGCGGCGGGGTAGCTCAGTTGGTGAGAGCGCACGACTCATAATCGTGAGGTCGCGGGTTCAAGCCCCGCTCCCGCTACGTCAGCCCCCGGAATCGTGCGATTCTCGGGGGCTTTGTCGTGTTCGCGGGTACGGTCAACCCCGCGCAGACCCCGCATACTCACAAACGCTCTTGACCTCCATGCCGACGCGGAGGTCATTCTCGGCGACGTTCTCGACCTTCACGCCGGCGCGAGGTGATTCTCGATGCCGGGGTCGAGGCGTTTCGGAGGATTATTCCCCGCCGCCAGTAAGGGGGCGGTTGTGTGCCTGACGGCGGGGACATTCCAGACGCTACACGTCTTTGTCCCCCAAATGGGGGACAAAGCTTTCTTTCTTGGGAGAACGCAGCGATGAGCCCGTGGCAGTAACCGCCGCGCGCGACAGCGCGAATCCCCCGTCTCGCGCGGTCGGTCGAGGTGCAGGGCGAGGAACGCGCGAGCGTCAGAACGTCTTCTCGTCGCCGTCCTGACGACCCCGTGCCTCCGGCGCCCGTACTTCGGGGGAGCCCCTGTCGATGAGAGACGGGCGGGCATCGTCCGTCACTCCACCCGGAGCACTGCGGCCCTCCGTTGCGTCCTCGATCACTCGTCGAGCGACATCCGACAGCTTCTGCTGAGTGCTTCGAGCGCGTTCACGCAGCTGGTGGAAGGCGGCATCCATATCGATGTGATGAACGTGCGACAGGATCCCCTTCGCTTGTTCGATGACGATCCGACTGTCCAGCGCACGTTGCAGCTGCCGACGCGCGAGGTCGGCTTCGCGAAACGCCCTCTCGTGCAGAATGCCGATGGTGGCGATGTCCGCCAGTCCGCGAGCCGCCAACGCGTCATCGGCGCTCAACGCTGCGGCTTGATCGCCGAAGAGGTTCAGGGAGCCGATGACCTCGTCACGGAGCCTCAACGGGATCGCGTGCATCCATCGATACCCGAGTTCGCCGGCTGCGCGAGCGAACCGCGGCCACCGCTCCTGGATGCCGGCGATGTCGACGACGGTGACCGGCTCTCCCGAGTGGTACGCGTCTACGCACGGCCCCTGGTCTTCACTCAACTGCAGAAGGCTGATGAGCTGACTTCGCTCGCTGGTCGACGCCACCACCTCGAGGTTTCCGTCGGCATCCGGGATCAGGATGCCGACTCCCGCCACGTTCAGGGTCTGGGCGCACCGGGTGACCAGTCGGTGCAGAAGGTCGACGACGTCGTAGCCGCTGACCATCGTGTCGGCGAGTTCGACGAACGTATCGACCTGTTCTCTCTCTCGCGTCGTCTTCGTCATACCGGAAATGTACTTTCCTTTGCTCCGCAGTCAGACCGAAAAATCGATGTCACGTCGGATGATGGCCTCCGCGACGTCGGGAATCGACGTGCCCGTGGAAAAAGCGTGGGCGCGTATCACGACAAGCGCATCGGTCGAGGGCACCCGCAACTGTGCCATCACCATCCCCGTCGCTTGATGAATGAATCGCCCTGGCAGACCCTGCGGGCTGGGAGGAAAATTCAGTTCGGTGAGAATCCGATCGACGACGCGAACGGCAGCGACACCCGCCATCGCCCAGGCATTCTCGACCTGCCGCGTATTCAAGGCGTGCGCGGTCGTCGCATAGAGATCGACAACCCCCACATCTATTGCTCCCACCGTCATCGGGAACGCGTACATGGCTCGAATCCGGTGAGCATGAGCCGCGGTCAGAAGAGCGGACCACGCAGCGGGGTGAGCGTGCTCCACGTCAGGGAGGAGCGTCGGAACTCGCGCCGTCTTCGCCTGCCAGCCGGGCCCGAATCCCAGATCGAGCTGTGTCTGCTCGAGTTCGGTGGCGACATCGTCGCTCGCGCAGACAATGCCCAACTCGAACGGATCGCTCAGCGTAGAGATGGCCACGTGCTGGACGGGAAGAGTCGACACGAACCACATGCACAGGGACGCAGACGAGGGTGCAGACGTCGACATGATGCTCCTGACCTGGGCAAACGGCAGGACCTAGGTCTCGGGAACGCCTCGATCTCACTGTACGGCCTCCCGCCCACTCCTTTGCGTCGACTTTCTGCGAGCGGTGAGACGCGGCCCTTGATCTTTCGGAGCCGGTCGCCGTATTGTGTGCGAAGTTGTCCCCAGTCCCCGGCCGACTTTCTTTTTCGCGCGGATCGGGGCACGTCGTGGGGCATTTGTTTTATGGTTCGGCTCGCGAGCCGATATTCCTCTCAGACCTTCCGCTTGCGTATCTGCAAGTCGTCGCGGTCGCGAAACTCCGTCGACGCGAGACATTTCTGGCCTCGTGGTGTCACCCCCGCGATACCGCGGGGGACCATTCCTCTCTCTGGTTTCACCCCTCGATACCGTTGATGTTCGTCATCGGCGCGGCGCGGGAGATCCGCCTCGATCCGGCGATACTGGACCGACTGATGGCGGACGCCGCCTCGCCGACCGGTCTCACCCTCGACCGCGTGAATCCGATCGCGACACCGACGGTCGCCCCGTTCGTCACGGCGTCATCGGGATCGCGTTGGGGTGCTCGATCAGCCGGCTGGGCGGTGCCGCCGTTGCGGGGTGGCGCGTCGAGGAGCCCGGCCATTACGTGCTCGTCATGGATGAGCGCGTTCTCGGACACGTCGTCGATACGCCCGATGGCGATTTCATCTCCTTCGACACGACGGCGACACCGATCGGACGACACCACACGCTCGCCGGCGCCCAGGCGCGCACGGTCGAGGCGAGCGGCGCACGTCGCAGCTCCCCGGCGACGTTCTCCCGCAATCTCTTCGCCGTCGGGGGTTCGTCTCTGCTGGTGCTTCTCGCCCTCACCGGCATGGTCTTCCTGCGATGACGTTCTGTGCTCAGTGAATCCGCCCGGAGGGCAGCGCGCTCGCGCGAGCCGCGCCGTTTCGCGATAGCGCAACCCCGGTCCCGAACACCGACGGCGGGCCTAGGTTTCGGGGTATGTCCCACACCATCGAACGGCTGCACATCAGCGTTGAGGGTGTCACGCACGCGCTTGCGCCCCTCGAGACGGTCGGCAACCTGAAACGGGATATCACCGAAGTCGTTCGAGCCGGGGGAGGGTTCGTCGACGTGTCCGTCGACGGAGGCCAGAGGCTCAGCATCTTCTTCACGTCGACGACCCCGGTGACGATCTCGGCGAAGACGGTGCAGGTGGATGCCGACATCATCGACGCGACCCGTCCGACTGCGCACGTGGGCGACATCGATCCGTACGCCAGCGGCTACGTGGACCTCATCTAACGCCGCAGGCCGACCCTGTCGACGCACTTCGACCCCGGCATCCGCCGACGGGAGACGTTCCGGCAAGACGGCGCGCCGCGTGCGGGCGGGGTCGGGATCCGCCCTGTGGTCCGTTTGCACCTCTCGCAACGTCATGTGATCTGCTCGAAGCATGTCCATCGCAGCTCACTCCGAGAGGTCCGCCATGCGCCCGTTCCCCGCCCCGCCCCGTGAGGTCCTGATCGGCGACGCCGCGGCGTTCGTCGGCATCACTCCCCGGGCGATCCGGCATTACCACCAGGTCGATCTGCTGCCGGAGCGTGAGCGGGGCGCCGACGGTCGCCGCCGCTACGGGTACGAAGACGTCATCCGTCTGCTCTGGATCCGGCGGATGACCGACGCCGGAATCGCCCTCGACGACATCCGCGAGGCCTTCGCCGACGCGGCGCCGGGCGGTGACGGCGGTGCCGAGGCGGTCGAGAGCGTCCTCGCGCGCCTGGACGATGCCATTGCCGCGCAAGAAGCCGAGTTGCGGCGCAAGCGCGCTGCGGTGCAGCGGATGCGCACGCACGGCAGCCGGCGTGGACTGCTCGACGACATCGTCTCGCGCCGCCTCGAGGTCGCTCCCGAGGGCTCGCTGCGCCAAGACGACCTCGACGCGCTGCTGGTCACCGAGCGGATCTTCGGTCCGCTCGGTGCCGCCGTCCAGGCGGGCCGCTTCGTCGCCCTGGCCTCGCACCCCGATCTGCGCGCCGAGTCCGACCGCGTCTCTGCCGCCGAGGAGGCGCTCGACGACCTGGTCGCCGTCGATGACCCCCGGGTGGCGCAGATCGCCGCCGAGCGGCACGCTTTCGAGACCGCGCTGATGCGCGTCGTCGAGGAGTCCGGCCAGCTCGAGGAAGACGACGCCATCTTCGATGCCTGGGACGAGTCGCACCCATCCGAGGGCGTCGACACGGTGCCCGGCCCTCACCCCGCGAGGCAGGCGCGCGCGCGGAACGCGGCCGACATCATCTGGGCGATGCCCTACGACTTCTCTCCGGCCCGCCTCCGCTGCATGGAACTGGCGGTGCGCCTCGGGTCGTCGGAGGCGACGGCCCCCTGAACGGGCGAACGCAACCGCCCCTCGCGCGTGCGTCCGGCGAGCGCGAGGCCGGCGCCCCGATAAAGTGAGCCGCGTGAGCGCGACGGGCGACGGCGAGGGTGCGACGGGCGAGTTCGTCCAATCGCTGGCCCGCGGCCTCGAGGTCATCCGCACCTTCGACGCCGAGCACCCGGCCCTGACCCTCAGCGAGGTGGCCCGTCGGGCGGAGCTCACCCGTGCGGCGGCCCGACGTTTCCTGCAGACGCTCGAGACCCTCGGGTACGTGCGCGCCGACGGTCGCGTCTTCTCGCTCACCCCGCGCGTGCTGGAGCTGGGTTTCAGCTACCTCTCGGCCCTGTCGCTGCCCGCTCTCGCCCAGCCCCACCTGGAACACCTGTCTCGCGAGGTCGGTGAGAGCGTCTCGGCGGCCGTGCTCGACGGCGCCGAGATCGTCTATGTCGCCCGCGTCCCCACCCGTCGGATCATGAGCGTCGGCATCACGATCGGCACGCGGTTCCCCGCGTACGCCACCAGCATGGGGCGCGTGCTGCTGGCGGCGATCCCTGCCGAGCGTGCGCGCGAGGTCGTCGCGGCGTCGCGTCCCGAGCGCCTCACCCCGCGCACCCGCACCGACGTCGACGCGATCGTCGCCGAACTCGACGCGGTGCGCACCCAGGGGTGGGCGCTCGTCGACGGCGAGCTCGAGGAGGGCTTGCGGTCGCTGGCCGCTCCGCTGCACGACCGCTCGGGAGCGGTGGTGGCGGCGGTGAACATCTCTGCGAGCGCCCGCGGCGACGCCGACGCGTGGCGCGACGCCTGCCTCCCAGCCTTGCGCGTCGCCGCCGCCGAGATCGACGCCGACATCCGGCTCGTCTGACCGGTACCCCGCTGTCCCGTGGCGGCGACGGATGCCGGATCGGGATGCCAGGGCCTCGTGCGAGGTGGTGCGCTCGATCGACCCTTGTCGCCCGCGCACGTCGGGAGTACAGTGTTCGCAAGACGTACGAGTGTGCGCCAGGCGAACAACCGGAAGGTTCTCCGCATGATCGACAAGACCGTTCCCGACCTCGCAACCGCCGTGGCCGGCATCTCCGACGGTGCGACCGTGATGATCGGCGGCTTCGGTCGCGCAGGTCAACCCGTCGAACTGATCGACGCGCTCATCGCGCACGGCGCGAGCGACCTCACCGTCGTCAACAACAACGCCGGCAACGGCGACACGGGCCTGGCCGCTCTGCTCGCCGCGGGGCAGGTGCGCAAGATGATCTGCTCGTTCCCCCGCCAGAGCGATTCGTGGGTGTTCGACCGGCTCTACCGGGAGGGCGAGGTCGAGCTGGAGCTCGTGCCGCAGGGCAACCTCGCCGAGCGCATCCGCGCCGCGGGCGCCGGCATCGGCGGGTTCTTCACCCCCACCGGCTTCGGCACGCAGCTGGCCGAGGGCAAAGAGACGCGGCGCATCGGCGACCGCGATTACGTGCTCGAGTACCCCATCCACGCGGATGCCGCGCTGATCAGCGCCCGCGCCGCAGACCGGTGGGGCAACCTCGTCTACCGCGAGACGGCGCGCAACTTCGGACCGATCATGGCGGCGGCCGCCGCGACGACCATCGTCCAGGTCGACGAGGTCGTCGAACTCGGCACCCTCGACCCCGAGACCGTCGTCACCCCGGGCCTCTACGTCGACCGCGTGGTCTCAGTGGGTGAGCGCCGGTGGCTCCGCGAGGGCGCCTTCGTCGGCGGCGTCGACATCGAGGGCCGGGCTCTGGCCGAAGAAGGGGCAGCACAGTGACCACCCGCATCTCCCGCACCGATCTCGCCGCGCGCGTGGCATCCGACATCCCCGAAGGCGCGGTGGTGAACCTCGGCATCGGGGCGCCCACCCTCGTGGCCGACTACCTGCCCGCTGGCCTCGAGATCGTGCTTCACACCGAGAACGGCATGCTCGGAATGGGCCCCGCGCCCGAGCGTGGACAGATCGATCCCGACCTCATCAACGCGGGCAAGCAGCCCGTGACCGCCCTCGCGGGGGCGGCGTACTTCCACCACGCCGACTCGTTCGCGATGATGCGCGGCGGCCACCTCGACGTCTGCGTGCTCGGTGCCTTCCAGGTGTCGGCGGGGGGAGACCTCGCCAACTGGTCGACGGGTGAGCCCGGGGCGATCCCCGCGGTCGGCGGTGCGATGGACCTCGCCATCGGCGCGAAGGACGTGTACGTCATGACCGACCTGCTCACGAAGGCCGGCGAGCCCAAGCTCGTCGCCGCGTGCACCTACCCGCTCACCGGCGTGGGCTGCGTCTCGCGCGTCTACACCGACCACGGCGTCTTCGACGTCACCGCCGAGGGCTTGCGCGTACGCGAGCTCTTCGGCGACAACACGCACGCCGAGATCGAGGCCCTGCTCGGTCTCACCCTCATCGAACAGGACGCCTGACATGCCCGCTTCGTTCGTCTACGACGCCGTCCGCACCCCCTTCGCGCGCCACGGTAAGGCCTTCGCCGACGTGCGCCCCGACGATCTCGCGGCGACCGTCATGGCATCCGTCGTCGAGCGCACGGGGATCGACCCGGCCCGCATCGAAGACATCGTCTTCGGCGGCGCGAATCAAGCGGGCGAAGACAACCGCAACGTGGCGCGCTTCGGCGCGCTGCTCGCGGGCTTCCCCTCGTCGGTGCCCGGCACGACCATCAACCGGCTGTGCGGTTCGTCTCTGGATGCCGTGATCCAGGGCTCACGAGCGATCGAGGCCGGTGATGCCGAGGTGATCCTCGCGGGCGGCGTCGAGTCGATGACCCGCGCGCCCTTCGTGGTCGAGAAGAGCCCGCGCCCCTTCCCCGCCGCGAATCAGACGATGTGGAACACCTCGATCGGCTGGCGCATGACCAACCCGCGCCTGCGTCAGGACTGGACGATCTCGAACGGCGAGAGCGCCGAGAAGCTCGCCGAGATCTACGACATCTCGCGCCAGCAGCAAGACGCCTTCGCCGCCCGCAGCCACCGCCTCGCGGCGGCAGCGTGGGCCGAGGGGCGCTTCGACGACGAGATCGTGCAGGTCGAGGGTCACGCGCTCGCCCGCGACGAGGGCATTCGCGACGACTCCACCGCCGACGTGCTCGCCGGGCTCCGTCCGGCGTTCCAGAAGGACGGCACGGTGACGGCGGGCAACTCCTCGCCCATCAACGACGGTGCCTCGGCCGTGCTGTTGGGCGCGGAAGGGGCACTGGATGCCGAGCCCCTGGCGCGCATCGCGGGCCGCGCCGCGTTCGGTAACGATCCCGACGTGTTCGGCATCGCGCCCGTCGAAGCGGCCAACCGCGCGCTCGCCCGCGCGGGCCGCACGTGGGCCGACGTGACCTTCGTCGAGTTGAACGAGGCGTTCGCTTCACAGTCGCTCGCGTGCGCCAAGCTCTGGACCGAGCTCGACCCGGAGCTGCTCAACGAGACCGGCGGCGCGATCGCCATCGGGCACCCGCTCGGCGCGTCGGGCGGACGCCTCATCGCCCGCGCCGCGCACGAGCTGAAGCGCCGCGGCGGCGGTGTCGCGGTGACGGCGATCTGCATCGGCGTGGGTCAGGGGCTCGCGGTGGTGCTGGAGCGGTAGGGCCCCGCGCCTCGCTCGGGGTTGAGGGCGCTGCAGCCCGTCAGGACTCGTCGGCCCAACGATCCCGCGGGCGATCGTCGTCGTCGCCGCGCGAAGAAGCGGGCTCGGACCACTCCAACTGAAAACCGCACTCCCGGCATTCGTCGGCCCCGCCGCCCTCTTCGAGCAGCGGATGCATCGTCACGCCGCACGAGGGGCAGATCGGCTGCGCGCCCTCGTCGTAGGGGTCTCTGTACGTCATGACCGTTCCGCTCGTCACCGTGGGTCGCGGGCATCGCCCGGCATCGAGGATCACAACCCCGTCGCCCTTCGGCTTGTTCCTTCGTCGATCGGGGTGTCGCTGGTCACCGCTACGGTCGTCTCATGGATGACCTCCCCGCCGCGCGACTCGGCCTCGGTCTCGCCGCCGTCGGCCGCCCGGCCTACATCACCACCGGGCGCGACGACGACCTGGGCGACCCGGCCGACCGCTCCGTCGAGGCCCTGCAGCAGCGCGCGCACGCGCTGCTCGACGAGGCGTGGTCCCTCGGCATCCGCGTCGTCGATGCGGCGCGGTCGTACGGCTACGCCGAGCGGTTCCTCGGCGCGTGGCTCGCGCGGCATCCCGAGCGGCGTGCCGAGCTCACCCTCGGATCGAAGTGGGGCTACGCCTACGTCGGCGGGTGGCGAATGGATGCCGCCGTGCACGAGCGCAAAGAGCACTCCGTCGCGATGTTCGACCGGCAATGGCCCGAGACCCTCGAGGCGCTGGGATCGGCGCCCGATCTGTACCTCGTCCACTCCGTGACGCCCGAGAGCCCGGCGTTGAGCGACGCCGTCCTGCTCGGCCGACTGCGCGGGCTGGCGGGCAGCGGCGTGCGCGTGGGGCTGTCGACGAGCGGTCCGCATCAGTCACGCGTCGTCGATGCGGCCAGGGATCTGCCCGATTCGCCGTTCTCGGCCGTGCAGGCCACGTGGAACCTGTTCGAGCCGTCGGCGGCTCCCGGCCTCGCGCGCGCCCACGATGCGGGATGGACCGTGGTGGTGAAGGAGGCCCTGGCCAACGGCGAGCTCGCGACGACTCCCGCCGACCCCGACCGCGTGGCGGCGGCATCCGGAGTCTCTCCCGATGCCTTCGCGCTCGGAGTCGCACGGGCTCAACCGTGGGCCGACATCGTGCTGAGCGGGGCGAGCACGCCGGAGCAGCTCCGCCGCGGCGTCGACGCGCGCCCGGTCGTGATCGACGAGGCCACGCGTCGACGATGGGCGGTCGAGCCCGACGAGTACTGGCGACGCCGATCGCAGCGCCCCTGGCGTTGATCACGGCGCGCCCCGGTCGCTCCCCGAGGCCTCGGGCGGCGGAGATGGCCACGGCGCGTGTCGTGGGTGGCGGAGGGCCGGGCTCAGTCGGCGTCGACGATCAGGTTGGTGATGCGGGCCGTGGCGACGAGCCGATCGTCGTCGTCGGTCACGCGGATGTCGTACGTCGCGACCCGACGACCCCGGTGCGCGGGCGTGGCGACCGCGTGGAGGGAACCGGACCGCACCCCGCGGTGATGCGTGATGTTCAGGTCGACGCCGACGCACACCTTGCCCAGGGTGCTCGCGTGGATCATCGCGGCCCACGAGCCGACGGCCTCGGCCAGGGCGGCGGTGGCGCCCCCGTGCAGGCGTCCGAGTGATTGGGTGTTGCCGTGGACGGGCATGTCGGCCGCCACCCGTTCCGCCGACTGCGCGGTGACCGTGATGCCGAGGCGCTCGTCGAGCGCGCCGGGGACGATGGTCCAGGGGGTCATCGTTGTCTCCTTCCGCGTCGCCCTTGCTCGGGTCGCGCACCTCTGACACTATTACTGAACGCTCGGTTGGTAATAGTGTCGATCGAGTCTTCCCGCCCCTGCCCCACAGAACGATGGAGTTCTCATGGCCTCGCAGACCGCCGCAACCGTCCCCGCCACCGGGTTGAAACGCGAGGAACGGCGCGTCCTCGCCGGCACCCTCGTGGGCACCTCGATCGAGTGGTACGACTTCTTCATCTACGCCCAGGCGGCGGGCCTCGTGCTCGCGCCCCTGTTCCTGGCGCCCCTCGCGCAGTCCGATCCCGGACTCGCGCAGGTGCTGTCGTGGGCGACGATCGGCATCTCGTTCCTCTTCCGCCCCCTCGGCGCCGTCGTCGCGGGCTACCTCGGCGACCGCCTGGGGCGCAAGAAGATGCTCGTGCTGACCCTCATCATGATGGGTGTGTCGACGGCCCTCATCGGCGTGCTGCCCACATATGCGGCCATCGGCATCGGCGCCCCCATCCTGCTCATCCTGCTGCGTGTGCTGCAGGGCTTCTCGGCCGGTGGCGAGTGGGGCGGTGCGGCTCTGCTCTCGGTCGAGCACGCGCCGGTGAACCGTCGCGGCTACTTCGGCGCCTATCCGCAGATCGGCGTCCCGATCGGCATGATCCTCGCCACGGCCACCCTGTGGATCCTCACCTCGTCGATGTCGGCCGAAGCCTTCCTCGCCTGGGGCTGGCGCGTGCCGTTCCTCTTCTCGATCGTGCTGATCGTCGTGGGCTACGTCATCCGCCGCTCGGTCGAAGAAAGCCCCGTCTTCGAAGACCTCGTGCGCCGCCGCAAGGAATCGTCGGCCCCGCTCGGCCAGCTGTTCCGCAAGAACTGGCGCGAGGTAGCCCTGACCGCTTTCGTCTTCATCGGCAACAACGCCGCCGGCTACCTGCTGATCGCCTTCTTCGCGACGTACGCGGTCACGGCGCTCGGACTCGAACGTCCCACCGTCCTGCTGGCGACGACCCTGGCATCCTTCGGCTGGCTCGTCTTCACCCTGTGGGGCGGTCGGCTGTCGGACCGACTCGGGCGCGTGCGCACCTTCCAGCTCGGCTACCTGATCCTGGCGGTCTGGGCCGTGCCGATGTGGTTCCTCATCGACACCGGGAACATCGTCTGGTACTTCGTCGCCCTGTTCGTCATGACGCTCGGCCTCGGCCTGTCGTACGGTCCCCAGGCGGCGCTGTACGCCGAGATGTTCCCCGCGAACGTGCGGTACTCGGGCGTCTCGATCGGGTACGCCCTGGGGGCGATCATGGGCGGTGCCTTCGCCCCGATGATCGCCGAGGCGCTGTTGCGCTCCACCGGAGCATCGTGGACCATCGGCCTCTACATCGCGGTGGCGGCCCTCGTCTCGCTCGCCGCGGTCTCGCTCATCAAAGAGACCAAGGGCGTCGACCTGCGGGCCTGACCCCGGATGCCGACAGAGGGGCCTCGCGCGCGGCGCGGGGCCCCTTCGGCGTGCGGGTTCAGTCCGTGCGCAGGCCGTCGAGCGCGATGCGCACGATGTCGGCGCCGAGACGGTCGCCGTCGACGCTCCCGCCGGGTCGGTACCACTCGACGACCGAGTTGATCATGCCGAACAGCAGTCGGGCGGCGACCGCGGCATCGACGTCGTCGCGCACCCCGCCTTCGGCTTGCGCGGCGGCGACGAGATCGGTGACGCGGTGGTCGAAGACGCGGCGGCGCTCGAGGGCGGCCCGCTCGACGTCGCCGTTGCCGCGCACCCGCAGCAGCAGGGTGACCGCGGGCAACTGCGCGACCAGCACGTCGGTGGCCCCCGTCAGAACGAAGCGCAGGCGATCGGATGCCGCGCCCTCGCGGGCGCCGGGCTGCTCGAGCACGGCCTCCAACGCACCGAGAGCGGCGTCGAGGGCGACCGCCAGAAGCTCCTGCTTCGACGAGAAGTGGTGGTACAGCGCCGATTTCGTCAGGCCGAGGCGGCGTGCGATGTCGGCGACGCTCGTGGCGTCGTACCCCTGCTCGTTGAACAGCTGCACGGCGACGGCGAGAAGACCCTCACGGTCGTAACCCGGGCGGCCGCGACGCGCGGGGGCGTCGGTGGACGCGGGGGTCGTCACGGGCTCGGCAGCGGTCACGGTTTCAGTGTGTCACTCCAGCAGGGCGGGGGAGTCCGCGTGCAGCAGGGCGCGAGCGGCGTTTCCGATCACGGCGCTGTAGGTGGGGTAGGCGAAACGCACGCCCGCGAGGGTGGCGACATCGATCCCCGCCGCCATCGCGGTCGTGACCGACTGGATGACCTCGACGGCGTTCTCGCCGACCGCGTGCGCCCCCAGGATCAGCTCGCGACGACGGTCGGCGATCAGCATGAGGAAGCCGCGCTCGCGGTCGTCGATCACCGCGCGGTCGAGGTCGGCGAAGTCCACGGTCGCCACGACGCACGAGGGGTCGCGGTCCCGCGCCTGCTCCTCGGTGAGACCGACGCCGGCGTAGTCGGGGTCGGTGAACCCGCCCGCGGGCAACAGGTGGTGGGGGGTGCGCCGGTTGGCGCCGAGCACGGCGTTCTCGGCCGCGGCCTCGCCCTCGAACTGCGCCGCCTGCACGAGCATGTCGCGGCCGTTGGCGTCGCCGACGGCGAGGATGTGCGGCACGATCGTGCGGAAGTACCGGTCCACCGGGATCGCCGAGCGCTCGATGTCGACGCCGGCGTTCTCGAGCCCGAGGTCTTCCACGTCGGCCGGCCAGCCGGTGGCCATGATGACGACGTCGACCTCCAGCGAGTGCGATCCGTCGGTTTCGCGCCAGGTGAGCGCGAGGGATCCCTCGTCGGTGCGGTCGATCCGCTCGACCGTGTCGATCCCCGTGCGCACGTCGACGCCGTGGTCGGTGAGAGAAGCGGCGATGGCCTCGGAGATGCGCGCATCCGAGGCGACCAGCACGCGCGGAGCGACGTCGAGCAGCGTGACGTCCGAGCCGAACGAACGGAACACCGTCACCAGCTGCGCCCCGGTGTTGCCGGCGCCGATGACGGCGACCCGACGGGGGAGCTCGGCGAGCGAGAGCACGTCCTCGGGCACCGTGGCCAGCTCCGCCCCGGGGATCGGCAGTCGACGGGAGTGCCCGCCGACGCACACGAGGATGTTCTCGGCGCGGATGCGGCGACCGCTGTCGAGCACGAGCGTGTGCTCGTCGGCGAAGCGCGCGCGCCCCTCGTGCACGAGGTCGACACCGGCGGCGGCGAAGCGTTCGGCCTCGCGTTTGATGGAGCGCACGGCATCCACCCGCTCGTGCACGCGCGCCACCACGGCGGGCCAATCCACGCGCGGCTCGTCGATGACGATGCCGTAGTCGTCGGCCGCGCGCGTCTCGCGCATGAGCCGCGCGGCCTTGGCGAGCACGCGGGTGGGGACGCACCCGGTGTTGACGCACGTGCCGCCCACGCGCCCGGCCTCGAGAACGACGACCGAGGCGCCCAGTTCGGCCGCACGCAGCGCCGCCGCGGTTCCCGCGGGGCCGGCGCCGATCACGGCGATGTCGTAAGAATCGGGCTCGTGGTCCACGGCATCCCCCGTCGGTGAGTGAGAGCACCAGTCAAGTGCGATCGACCCGGACGACGGTGGGGGTTGCGCGCAGGCTCAGAACCTTTCGTACAGATCGGTGGCGGTCAGACCCGTTCCGCCGATCGCGCGCACGCCCGGAGCCGGGTGCAGTTCGAACGTCTCACCGTCGTGCAGCAGGACCGCGGTGTAGTCGCCACGGGTGTCGAGCTTGACCTCGAAACGACCGGTGTCCATGAGCCGCAGGGTGACCACCGCGCCGCTCCGGGCGAGGAAGCTCACTTCTTTCTCGTGCGCCGTCGGAAGGGGGATGATCGGCTCGTCGGCGTCCATGGTGCGAGTCTGACACGCGCTCGCCGGGCGGGGGCCAGACTCGCGCACTCCCGCCCCGGCGTGCTCACGTGCGCGATGTCGGGCGGCGGCGTCCGGCCTCCGGTGCGCTGCGCCGCTGGCCGGAGATCGCCCGCGGCGCCCGCTCGAGGCGTGGCGCAGCGGGCGAACCGCCTCAGCGGTGGTCGCGCCAGGAGTGCTGCGGGTCGTACCCGAGCAGTCGGCGGGCCTTGTCGATCGACAGCAGCGTCGTGTTCTCGCCCAGGTCGCCGCGCGTCTCGACGCCGGGGAAGACCTCGCCGACGAGTTCGCCGTTGGGGCGGGTCATGACGGTGTCGGCCGCGGCGATGATGAACGTGTCGAAGCCGGCGGGCGCGTTCTCGAGCGCGCGCTGCACGGCCTGTGCGCCGTCGCGGGCGTCGATGTACCCCCACAGGTTCCACTTGCGGGTGCGGGCGTCGGCGTCGAAGGGGAACTCGGCGTAGTCGTCGGGGACCATGACGTTCGAGAACCGCAGCGCGGTGATCGAGAGCTCGGGGTGCCACCGCACGAGCTCGGTCGCCAGGTGCTCTTCGAGCGTCTTGACCAGCGAGTACACCGACTCGGGACGCGCCGGGTACTGCTCGTCGACGGGGATGTAGGGCGGCGGAACATCGAAGGGGAGTCCGAGCACGGTCTCGCTGGAGGCGTAGACGATCCTCTGGATGCCGAGCCGCACGGCCGCCCAGAACACGTTGAACGTGCTCGTCATGTTGTTGTGGAACGTCGCGATGTCGGAGCGGATGCCGGGGGCGGGGATCGCGCCGAGGTGCACGAGTGCATCGAAGCCGTCGTGCTGGTCGTTCACCCCCGCGAGGGCGTCGATGACCTGGCCGTAGTCGGTCAGCTCGACCTGCACGAAGCCGGGACCGCGCTCGCCGCGCACGTCGAGACCGATGACCTCGTGGCCGGCGGCACGCAGTTCACGGGCGACGACGGTACCGAGTTTTCCGGACGAACCGGTGAGGGCGATGCGCATGGGGATCCTTCGTATCGGGAGACGGTGTCGCCCAAGGTAACGGCATCCGCCGACATCGACACGGGGGTGGCCGAGACGCGCGACGATGCGTAGGGCCCGCGAGCGATGCGCTCGCGGGCCCGTGGTGGCGTCAGTTGACGCGCGCCTCTTCCTGCTCGTCCTCGTCGTCGCCGGGGATGAACACGTCGACGACGGTCACGTTGACCTCGACCGCCTTCATGCCGACGATCTCGGTGATGGCCTGCTGCACAGCAGAACGCACGTTCGCGGCCACGCGCTGGATGCGCTCGGGGTAGTCGACCTGGATGGAGATGTCGGCGGCGACCTCGGTCTCGCCCACCTCGACGCTCACGCCCTGCGCGTAGTCCTTCGCGCCGACGGCCTGGCGGATGTTGCCGATGACACGGGCAGCGCCACCGCCGAGGGCGTGGACGCCCGGAACCTGCGCCGCGGCGATGCCGGCGACCTTGGCGACGACGGGGTCGACGATGACGGTGGTACCGCCGTCGCGGCGGGCGTCGGTGCGGGTGGCGGGCGTGGGGGTGTCGGTGCTTGCCATGAGGAACATCCTTTCGTCAAGATCACGGACCGAATCGGGTCCGGGGTGTTTCGCTATGGGGACGCGCTCGGTTCGTGAAACGTCACGAACATGAGGCTGAAAGTCTGCTGACAGGAACCGCGATGCCCTCTTTGTCTTCCGCCTCCGACGCGTTCCTCGCGTCACGCGCGGCCGACGGCGACCAGCTCGCCTTCGGGGTTCTCGTGCGTCGCCATGCGCCCTTCCTCGTCGCGTTCGCGACGCGCCTGACGCGCTCCCGGGCCGACGCCGACGATTGCGTGCAGGAAGCACTGATCACCGCATGGCGGCGCCTGCCCGACCTCACCGAGCCCGAGAAGGTGCGCAGCTGGCTGACCACGATCGTGTCGCGCAAGGTGACCGACCGCATGCGTTCGCGCAAGATCTCGGAGCAGATCGACGAAGAGATGGTGTCGGCGGCAGACGACCCGGAGCGCGCAGTTGTGGCATCGTCGCAGATGGACGCGCTGAAGAAGGTGCTGGCGGATCTACCCGAAGAACTGCACGTCGTGTGGGTGCTGCGCGAGATCGGCGGCCACAGTTACGACGAGATCGCCATCGAGGTGGGGGAGCCCGCGGCAACCGTACGCGGCCGACTCGCCCGGGCGCGCAAGACCGTGTTGGACCGCATGCAGGAGTGGAGGTGACCGGATGAACGAGCACAGCGACGACATCGGGGGTTCGGGCTATTCGCTCGAGGACCTCTCCGCGTACCTGGATCGCGGCCGAGTGCCGCGGATCAACGCCATCGAACGGAACGCGGAGTGCCAGGCCATCCTGGCCTCCATGCAGCGCATGGGGCAGCTCTCGCGCGCGATCGTCGACGAGCAGGCCGCGGAACCGCTCGCGGAGTCCTGGTACGACGGCATCATGCGCGAGGTGATGCGGGAGTTCCGCGCCGGCCGCGACATCCCCCTGGCGCAGTCCGACGAGGGCGTCGAACTGGTCGTCACCGAGGGCGCGATCTACGAGCTCATCCGCTCGGTGGGCGACGGCATCGAGGGGCTTCTGGTGGGCCGCGTCCGTCTCGAGCACGTCGAGCCCGGGGCGCCTCTCGACGTCCGGGTCACCGTGAGCGTGCGGTTCGGACGCGCAATGACCGAGGCCGTGGACGAGATGCGCGACGGCATCCGCTCGGCCATCGAACGGCACGGCGACCTGCGGGTCGGTCGTGTGGACGTCACCGTCGGCGACGTGCACCTCGACGAGGGAGAAGACGAATGACCGGGATCTCCGCCGCGGAACTCGCGCCGCGCATCGACCTCGCCGTCACGGCCGTCGAGGGCGTGCGAGAGAGCTATTCCGCACGTCCCGTGGTGACGCGGGCCTATGAGCACGTCGCCGACGTCGAGGGGTCTCTCGCCGAGGTCGAACAGGCCGGTGGGGCCCGGGCCATCACCGTCTGCGTCGGCGTCTCCGCCGACGACGACGCCGGAGCCGTGGCATCCGCCGTCGCGATCGCGGCGCGGGGGGCCGCGCGCGACGAGGTGCCCTCGACCGTCCGCGTGCGCGTCGCGCGACTCGTGGCGCCCGCTTCGTAGGACGTTCGCGGCCGCGTGTCGGCGGAGCGGCCTACGCTGGGGGGACCGCTCACACCTCCCGGAGGCCGTATGTCCACGCCGCCCCTCATCGCCGTCACCGGATCCACCGGAGCCGTGGGAGGTCGCGTCGCCCGCGACCTCGCCGCCCGCGGCATCCCGCAACGTCTGCTGGTGCGCGACGCCTCTCGCGCCCCCGCCCTGGCGGGCGCCGAGGTGCACGTGGCCCGGTATTCCGATGCGGATGCCGCCCGCGCGGCGCTGCAGGGCGTCGACACGCTCTTCATGGTCTCGGCCTCCGAGACCGCCGACCGGGTCGATCACCACCGCACCTTCGTCGAGGCCGCCGCGGCCGCGGGGGTCGGCTCGATCGTCTACACCTCGTTCTTCGCCGCCGCTCCCGACGCCGTGTTCACCCTCGGGCGGGACCACGCGGCGACCGAGGACATCATCCGCGCCTCCGGCATGCGGTGGACGTTCCTGCGCGACAACTTCTACATGGACATGATGGAGCTCTTCGCCGGCGACGACGGGGTCATCCGGGGTCCCGCGGGCGAGGGGCGATGCTCGCTCGTCTCGCGCGCCGACGTCGCGGCCACCGCGGTGTCGGTGCTGCTCGATCCCGCCGCCCACGCCGATGTCTCGTACGACCTGACCGGCCCCGAGGCGCTGACGATGGCCGAGGTGGCCGAGAAGATCTCGGCGGTCCGCGGGCACCCGGTGCGCTTCGTCGACGAGACGATCGACGAGGCGTACGCCTCGCGAGCCGCGTTCGGTGCGCCCCGATGGCAGGTCGATGCCTGGGTGAGCACGTACACCTCGATCGCCGGCGGCGATCAGGCCGGGGTGTCCGGCGACGTCGAGCGGGTCACCGGCCGGCCGGCGCAGAGTTTCGAGGAGTTCCTCGGCGCCGTCTCCTGACGACGTGCGGGTCGGCTATGCTGGCCGCGTGCTGACCTGTCGCTGTTGTCGCTGAACGCCCTCGCGTTCTCTTTTCGACGACCCTGTCAGCCGCGCCCCCGGGCGCATCGACCCACCAGGACCCCACCGTGCGTTACGCCCAGAGCGTCGCCGACCTCGTCGGCAACACCCCCCTCGTCCGTCTGACCCGCGTCACCGACGGCATCGCCGCCACCGTGCTGGCGAAGATCGAGTACTTCAACCCCGGCGGTTCGGCGAAAGACCGCATCGCCGCGAACATCGTCGACGCCGCCGAGCGCGACGGCTCTCTCCGCCCGGGCGGGGTGATCGTCGAACCGACCAGCGGCAACACCGGCGTCGGCCTGGCACTGGTCGCCCAGCAGCGCGGGTATCGCTGCGTGTTCGTGGTTCCCGACAAGGTCGCCGAAGACAAGCGCGCCGTGCTGCGGGCGTACGGCGCCGAGGTCGTGGTCACTCCTACGAACGTCGAGCCGGAGGACCCCCGCTCCTACTACAGCGTCTCCGACCGTCTGGTCCGCGAGATCCCGGGCGCCTTCAAGCCCAACCAGTACGGCAACTCGAACGGCCCGCGCAGCCACTACGAGACCACCGGTCCCGAGATCTGGCGCGACACCGACGGGCAGCTGACCCACTTCGTCGCCGGAGTCGGCACCGGCGGCACGATCAGCGGGTCGGGTCGGTACCTGCGCGAGGTCGCCGGCGACGGCGTGCGGATCGTCGGGGTCGACCCGGTGGGCTCGATCTACTCGGGCGGCGACATCCACGGCTACGACGTCGAGGGGGTCGGCGAAGATTTCTGGCCGACGGCCTTCGACCCCACCGTGGTCGACGCGTACGAGCGCGTCTCCGACGCCGAGTCGTTCGCCATGACGCGGCGCCTCGCCCGAGAAGAAGGCCTCCTCGTGGGCGGCTCCAGCGGCATGGCCGTGGTCGGCGCCCTCCGCGTCGCGCGCGATCTCCCCGCCGATGCCGTTGTCGTCGTGATCCTCCCCGACCACGGACGCGGGTATCTCAGCAAGATCTTCGACGACGACTGGATGATCGAGCGCGGCTACGACGTTGCACCCGTGGCATCCCTTCTTCCGACCCCCACCGAGGAGCACTCCGCATGAGCACCCACGACGCCGCCCGCGGCTTCGACAGTCTCGCCGTCCACGCGGGCCAGGCGCCCGACGAGACCACCGGCGCGGTCATCCCGCCCCTCCACGTCTCGACCACTTTCGCCCAGGACGGCATCGGCGGACTCCGCGGCGGCTACGAATACGGCCGCAGCGGCAACCCCACGCGCACGGCGCTCGAGACGCAGATCGCGGCCCTCGAGGGCGCGACCCGCGCGCTGTCGTTCGCTTCGGGTCTCGCCGGCGAAGACGCCCTGCTGCGCGCGGCCCTCGTGCCCGGCGACGAGGTGCTGCTCGGCAACGACGTCTACGGCGGCACGTACCGGCTGCTCGCCCGCGTGCTCGGGCCGTGGGGCGTGAAGCTGCGCGTGGTCGACATGAGCGACCTGGATGCCGTGGCGGCGGCGATTGAGGGACGCGCGCCCCGCATGGTCTGGGTCGAGACCCCCAGCAACCCGATGCTGCGCATCACCGACATCGCGGGTCTGGCGAGCCTCGGCCACGCGGCCGGCGCGATCGTCGTCGTCGACAACACCTTCGCCTCTCCTGCGCTGCAGCGCCCGCTCTCGCTGGGCGCCGACGTCGTGGTGCACTCGGCGACCAAGTACCTTGGCGGGCACAGCGACGTCGTGGGTGGGGCCCTCGCCTTCGCCGATGCCGCCCTGGCCGAGAAGGTACAGTTCCTGCAGTTCGCCGCCGGCGCGGTCTCGGGCCCGTTCGACGCGTACCTGACCACCCGCGGCATCAAGACCCTCGCCGTGCGCATGCAGCGTCACAGCTCCAACGCGCAGGCGGTGGCCGAGCACCTCGCCGGCCACGACCGCGTCGCGAAGGTGTACTACCCCGGACTCCCGTCGCACCCCGGGCACGAGCTCGCGGCGCGGCAGATGAGCGGCTTCGGGGGCATCGTGTCACTGGCCCTGGCCGACGGTGCGGCTGCTCGCCGCTTCGCCGAGTCCACGCGTCTGTTCACGCTCGCGGAGTCGCTGGGCGGGGTCGAGTCGCTGGTGAACTACCCGGATGCCATGACCCACGCCTCGGTGCGCGGAACCGAACTCGCCGTGCCCGACACGATCGTGCGGTTGTCGGTCGGCATCGAGTCGGTCGAGGACCTCGTGGCCGACGTGGATCGGGCGCTCGCCGCGCTCTGACCCCCGTGCGGTGCGTGAGGTGCCCATGTGCATCGTCGAAGCGATGAACATGGGCACCTCACGCGCGTGGGTGGCGGGGTCAGCGCTCGGCGCGGGCGAGGTTCTGCGTCAGCTTCTCGGCGGTCTGGCGCACGACGTACGCCGGCTGGTCGCGCTCGACGCGCCAGCTCTCGCTGAGCGGTCCGACGTTGACGGTGTCGAAGCCGAACTCGTCGTAGATGCGGGTCACGAGCGCGACCGCCTCGTCGGAGTCACCTGAGGTGGCGAGGGCGCGGCGCCCCTCGGTGCCGGCGGGGGAGCCGTCGGTGAGAATGTCGGCCGCGGGGATGTGGTTGAACGCCTTCACGACGGTCGACTGGGGAAGGTGCTCCTGAAGCATCTGCGAGGTCGTCGTCTGCTTCTCGTCGAGAGCCGCGATGTGGCCGTCGCGCTCGAAGTAGTAGTTGTTGGTGTCGAGCACGGTCTTGCCGGCCAGGGGTGCGACGGGCACGTCGGTGTACGCCTTCAGCGGGACGGTCACCACGACGAAGTCGCCGGCTTCGGCCGCTTCCTGGGCGGTCGCGGCGCGCGCGGGGTCGCCGACGGCGGCGACGAGGTCGGTGAGGGTCTCGGGACCGCGTGAGTTGGCGATGACGACGTCGTAGCCGTTCTTCGCGAACCCCTTCGCGAGGGCCGAGCCGATGTGTCCTGCTCCGATGATTCCTACTGTTGTCATGCTGACCGGCAACTGCTCGAGCGCCGCACGCATTCCCGGGCGGGGGTCGCCTGACCATCAGCGGACTAAATAATTAGCAGCTCTAGATATCCGTGTCAACGGGTCCGCGTGCCGACATCAGGCCCAATAGCGTCCTTCTTGTCGCACCCTCGCGAATGAGGTCGCCGGCCGGTGTTCGGGTCACCGTCCTGCTGGACCTGCGAGGGCGACGGCCCCCGGTGGACGCGGCTTCGGACCACCGGGGGCCGCTTTCTTTCCCGGCGACGGTCGTCGGAGTCCTGACCACGAGGTGGAAGACTGGTGCGTCGGCGAGGGTCCCCTCCCTCCCGTCCCGTTCGAGGAGCCGCATCCGTGACCACCGCCACGCGCCCACCGCACACCGCCCGTTTCTTCGCCGTGTGCATCGGGGTCGGTCTTCTCGCGGGCCTCATGTCGGGCCTGTTCGGTGTCGGCGGCGGCACGGTCATCGTGCCCCTGCTCGTGCTGCTGCTCGGCTTCGACCAGCGCCTCGCCGCCGGCACTTCCCTCGCGGCCATCGTGCCGACCGCCTCGGTCGGCGTGATCACCTATGCGGTCGACGGGCACGTCGCGTGGCTGCCGGCGCTGATCCTCGCCGCGGTCGCCGTGGTCGGTGCGCAGATCGGCACATGGCTCCTGCCCAAGCTGTCGCAGACGGCTCTGCGATGGTCGTTCGTGGTGTTCCTCCTCGCCGTGATCGTCAGCCTGTACTTCGTCATCCCCTCGCGCGACGCCGAGCTGGTGCTCACCTGGGTCACCGGGCCCGGGCTCGTCGTCCTGGGTGTGGTCACCGGCATCCTGGCCGGACTGCTCGGGGTGGGCGGCGGCATCATCGTCGTCCCCGCGCTGCTGCTGCTGTTCGGCACGAGCGACCTGATCGCGAAGGGCACCTCGCTGCTCATGATGATCCCGACCGCGATCTCGGGCACCGTCGGCAACCTCCGCCGTCGCAACGTCGATCTCGTCGCCGCCGTGTGCGTCGGTGCCGCCGCGTGCGCGACGACCGCCGTGGGGGCGCAGATCGCGAAGGCCGTCGACCCCTTCGTCGCCAACGTGCTGTTCTCGATCTTCCTCGTCTTCATCGCCTCGCAGATCGCGGTCAAGGCCGTGCGCGGGCGTCACCAGCGCTGAGCTCGATCGACCGCTCCGAGCGGGACGTTCGCCGAGCGCGGCCGACGCCCCGCCGTAGACTTGCCCCGTGCCCGTGAACCCCGAACTCGTCGGTCGAGCCTTCGCGCCGACCGCTCCCTATCTGGTCGGCCGTGAGAAGGTGCGCGAGTTCGCGCGTGCCGTTTTCGCCGACGCCCCGCAGCATTCCGACCCCGACGCCGCGCGCGCGCTCGGCTACGCCGATGTGGTCGCGCCGCCGACGTTCGCGATGGTCGTGCAGGACCTCACTCTCCAGCAGCTGCTCGGCGACCCCGACTCCGGCATCGAGCTGTCGCGCCTCGTGCACGCGGAACAGCGATTCCGCTACACGCGCCCGATCGTCGCGGGCGACGAGCTCGTCGCGACGCTGTCGGTCACCGGCATCCGTTCGATGGGGGGCAACGCCATGATCACCAGCGAGGCCGAGATCGTGGATGCCGCGGGCGCTCACGTGGTGACCACGACCAGCATCCTTCTCGCCGGGGAGGCCGGAGCATGAGCGGCTTCACCGTCGGCGAGGTCGTCGCCGAGCGCTCGGTCCACCTCACGCGCGAGTCGCTCGTGCGCTACGCGGGGGCGTCGGGCGACTTCAACCCCATCCACTACCGCGACGACATCGCCACCGCCGTCGGGCTCCCGGGCGTGCTCGCGCACGGCATGCTCACGATGGGGATCGCCGTCGGCACGCTCGCCGAGGCTCTGGGCGACAGCGGACGCATCGCCGACTACGGCGTGCGCTTCACGCGTCCCGTCGTCGTCGACCCCGAGACCGGCGCCGACCTGCACATCAGCGCCAAGGTGGGCGCCGTCGACGACGAGATCGCCCGCATCGACCTCACCGTGACGTTCGCCGAGACCACCGTGCTCGGCAAGGCGCAGGTGCGGGTGTCCTGATGCCCGACGTCGTTCCGATCCCCCTGTCGCAGCTCACGACGCTGCGCACCGGCGGTGCCCCCGCCCGCATGATCGAGGCGACCACCGCAGACGAGCTTATCGCCAGCCTGCGTGCGGTGTGGGCCGACCGTGAGGCGTGGTTCGTGATCGGCGGCGGGTCGAACCTGTTCGTCGGTGACGACGCGTTCGAGGGCACCGTCATCCGCGTGCGCACCACCGGCGTCGAGGAACTCCCCGGTTCGGGTCCCGACACGGTGCGCGTGCGCGTGCAGGCGGGCCATGACTGGGACGCCCTCGTCGCCGAGACCGTACAGCGGGGTCTCGCGGGCATCGAGGCGATGTCGGGCATCCCCGGCACGGTCGGTGCCGCCCCCGTGCAGAACATCGGGGCCTACGGTCAGGAGATCGTGCAGACCCTCGTCGAGGTCGAGCTGATCGACGAGGCCACCGGTGAGGTGTCGGTCGTACCCGCGTCCGAGCTGGGGCTCGGATTTCGCACCTCGGTGCTGAAGCAGCACTACGGCTCGGTGCCGGATCGTTCCGCGGTGATCCTGTCGGTCACCCTCGAACTCGAGCGCGTCGGCGACGGCGAGCGACCGATCACCGGTGAGCAGCTGCGCAACGCCCTGGGGCTCGAGGAGCGCGACGCGGTGTCGTTGCGCTGGATCCGCGATCACGTGCTCGCGACCCGTGCCCGCAAGGGCATGGTGCTCGACGCCGAAGACCCCGACACCTGGAGCGCGGGCTCGTTCTTCCAGAACGCGATCGTGTCGCAGTCCTTCGCGCGGACCCTCCCCGCGGGGTGTCCCCGGTGGCCGATGACCCCGGTGCTCGACCCGGTGACCGTGATCCCGCTCGCCGCGTTCGACGGCATCCTGCCCCCGCCGCCCGTGGAGCGGCACGAGGTCAAGGTGAGCGCCGCGTGGCTGATCGAGAACGCAGGTCTCGGCCGCGGGTTCCGTTTCCCCCGCTCGCGGGCCGGCCTGTCGACCAAGCACACCCTGGCGCTCACGAACCGCGGCGAGGCGACGGCCGCCGAGATCGCGGAGCTCGCCCGTTTCGTGCAGGGCCGCGTGCAGTCCGAGTTCGGACTGCTGCTGCAGCCCGAGCCGGTGCTGGTCAACGTCGAGCTGTAGCCGGCTCGGCGGCGCGAGGTCGGTATCGGCCGGCCCCCGGGGCGCGTGACGGAGGGAGGAGCGGGGACAAGGGGAGGACGGATCGCGCGGTGCGATCCTCCGCCGGTCCCTGCTCCTCCGCTCGTCACGCCCGACGGCGCGCGGACGTCAGGAGAACAGGCGCTGGAGGCGCTGGACGCCCTCGAGAAGCTGCTCGTCGCCGAGCGCATACGACAGGCGCAGGTAGCCGCTGGGGCCGAAGGCCTCGCCGGGCACCACGGCCACCTCGGCCTGCTCGAGGATGAGGTCGGCCAGCTCGAGCGAGGTGGTCGGAGTGACCCCGCCCCACTCGCGGTTCAGCAGCCCCTGCACGTCGGGGTAGACGTAGAACGCGCCGAGCGGGTTGGGCACCTCGACGCCGTCGATTTTCGACAGCTCCGACACGATCAGCCGACGACGACGGTCGAACGCCTCGCGGAACTGCTCGACCTCGTCCTGCGGACCGTTCAGGGCCGCAGCGGCCGCGCGCTGGGCGACGTTGTTGACGTTGCTCGACAGGTGCGACTGCAGGTTGGCGGCGAGCTTGATGGCATCGGCCGGTCCGACCATCCAGCCCACGCGCCACCCGGTCATGGCGTAGGTCTTGGCGACGCCGTTGAGCAGGATCGTCTGCTCGGCGAGCTCGGGTACGGCCTCGACGATCGAGACGGCGCGGACGCCCTCGTACGTGAGGTTCTGGTAGATCTCGTCGGTGATCACCCAGATGCCGTGCTCGAGAGCCCAGCGGCCGATCTCGGCGGTCTCTTCGGGCGTGTAGACCGAACCGGTCGGGTTCGACGGCGACACGAACACGAGCACCGTGGTCTTGTCGGTGCGGGCGGCCTCGAGCTGGGCGACCGTGACCTTGTAGTCCTGGTCGGCGCCGGCGAAGACCTCGACGGGCGTGCCGTCGGCCAGCGCGATGGCCTCGGGATAGGTGGTCCAGTACGGCGCGGGCAGCAGCACCTCGTCGCCGGGGTTCACCACGGTCTGGAACGCCTGGTACACGGCCTGCTTGCCGCCGTTGGTCACGACGACCTGCGTGGGGGCGACCTGCAGCCCCGAGTCGCGCAGTGTCTTGGCGGCGATGGCCTCGCGCAGCACCGGGAGCCCGGCGGCGGGGGTGTAGCGGTAGTTCGCGGGGTTCTGCAGCGCCTCGGCCGCGGCATCGACGATGAACGAGGGGGTGGCGAAGTCGGGTTCGCCCGCGGCATACGAGATGACCGGTCGGCCGGCGGCCTGGAGGGCCTTGGCCTTCGCGTCGACCTTGAGGGTCGCGGACTCGGCGATGGCGGACAGCTTGCGGGAGAGCGGGGCGCGGGAAGTCACGGTCCGAGCCTACTGTTCGCGCCCGCGCCCGACGAGAGGTGTGACGGCCCGCGAAGGTCGCCTCCGCCGGGACCGGGGCCGCATCGCCGGAGTCCGGATGCCGAACCGCCGACGCCCGCGCACAGGCCGCCCCCGCGCGCGGTCCGGCGCGGCGCGCGCGTGGGCTAGCGTGGCGGACGTGACAGCAGAACCCCTGGCGCCCCCGCGTGTCCACCGTCGCGCGATCGGGGCCCTGCTGAAGCTGGGCCTGGCGAGCCTCATCGTCGGCGTCGCCACCGGTCTCGCCGTGCTCCTTCTGGTGTGGATCGTGCACACGATCGAGCACCTCGTCTGGGGCCACGAAGAGGGACCGTTCCTCGACGGTCTGGCGATGCCCGCCGTGTGGTGGCTGCCGATCGTCACGGTCGGCGGGGCCGGGGTCGTGGCCGCGCTCGGGTGGTATCTGCTCCGCCGCTTCGGACGCCGGCTCGCCACCGTCGAGCAGGGCGTCGACGGCGCGCATATGCCGTGGTGGGAGACACTCGCCGACACCGCCATCCAGGTGACCTCGGTGGCCCTGGGCGCCTCGATCGGCAAAGAGGTCGCCCCCCGCGAGCTCTCGGCGATGGCGGGCTCGAAGGTGGTCCGCTGGTTCGGTCTCGATGCCCGGTGGGCCCGTATCCTCATCGCCGCCGCCGCCGGTGCGGGCCTCGCCGCCGTCTACAACGTGCCGCTGGCGGGGGCGCTGTTCACGCTCGAGATCCTGCTCGCGCAGTTCAGCGTCGGGGCGGCGGTCGTCGCCCTCTCGGTCAGCGCGATCGCGACCTTCGTGGCTCGTCCGCTCGTGGGCGACGGGTCGCTGTACCACGTGGCATCCGTCGAAGTGAGCCCCTCGCTCGTGGTCGCGGCCCTGCTCATCGGCCCGCTGATGGGGTGGGGGGCGACGAGCTTCGCGACGGTCACGAAGAAGCTCGCGCGCTTCCGTCCCACCGGCTGGAAGCTGCTGGTCGTCCTGCCCCTGACCTTCGCCGCGGTCGGCGCGGTGGGGGCGTTCTTCCCGCTGATCCTCGGCAACGGTCGCGCGCTCGCCACGGCGGGGTTCGACCTGTCGCAGCCCGCGCTGATCCTGCTGCTGCTCGCCCTGCTCAAGTACGTCGCCACGACCGTGTCGCTCGGCTCGGGCGCGATCGGCGGCACCCTTCAGCCCTCCGTGGCGATCGGGGCGGCGCTGGGGGCCGCGGCCGCGGCCGGGTGGGCGTTCGTCTGGCCCGGAGCCGACGGCACGGCGCTGGCGATCGTCGCGGCGGCGGCGTTCCTGGCATCCAACATGCGCGCCCCCTTCACCGCGATCGCTCTGGTCATCGAGTTCACCGACACGGGTTTCACGCTGCTGCTGCCGATCTTCCTCGCGGTCGCGGGGTCGCTCGCCGCGTCGCGCCTGTCGTCGCGGGCGGGGCTGCGTCGCTTCGCGCCGATCGACCCGGCGCGTCCCTGAACCCGCGCGTCGCGCCACGCCCGTCTCCACCGGCGCACGGCGATGCGCCCCTCCCGCGTGGGCGGAAGGGTCGCATCGACCCGGGCGTCAGTCGAGGTACTTCGCGTACGCGGGCAGGGTGAGGAACGCCGGGAACTCCGCGCGCAGCGCCACCTCGCGGAACACCTCGGCGGCGTCGTCGAAGCGGTCGCCGTCGACGCGGTGCGCGTCGTCGAGCACCTCGGTCACCAACTGCTCGACGAACGACCGGGTGATCGCCGTGCCGTCGTCGGTCACGCGGTCCTGGTGGATCCACTGCCAGATCTGCGAGCGCGAGATCTCGGCGGTGGCGGCGTCTTCCATGAGGTCGTCGATCGCGACGGCCCCGAGGCCCCGCAGCCACGCCTCGATGTAGCGGATGGCCACCGAGACGTTGCCCCGCACCCCCGCCGTGGTGATGGGCAGGCCGATGCGCAGGTCGAGCAGGTCGGCGGGCTCGACCGCCACGTCCTCGCGCAGGCGGTGCAGCTGATTCGATCCGTCGCCGAACGCGGCGTCGAACTCGGCGCGTGCCACCGGGATGAGGTCGGGGTGCGCCACCCAGGTGCCGTCGAAGCCGTCTGCGGCTTCGCGACGCTTGTCGGCGGCGACCTTCTCGAACGCGGCCTCGGTCACCTCGGGGCGACGCCGGTTGGGGATGAACGCGCTCATGCCGCCGATCGCATACGCGCCTCGCTTGTGGCAGGTCTGCACGAGCAGCTCGGTGTAGGCGCGCATGAACGGCACCGTCATGGTCACGTCGCTCCGCCCCGGGAGCACGAAGCGCGCCCCGCGGCCGCGGTAGGTCTTGATGATCGAGAAGATGTAGTCCCATCGCCCGGCGTTCAGGCCCGCGCAGTGGTCGCGGAGCGCGAACAGGATCTCCTCCATCTCGAACGCCGCGGGCAGGGTCTCGATGAGCACCGTGGCGCGGATGGTGCCGTGCGCGAGGCCCAGTCGCTGCTCGGTGAACGTGAACACGTCGTCCCAGAGCCGGGCCTCCTCGGCCGACTCGATCTTCGGCAGGTAGAAATACGGTCCCCGGCCCGCGGCGATCAGCGCGTGGGCGTTGTGGAACACGTACAGGCCGTAGTCGACGAGAGAACCGGATGCCGGCAGCTCGCGGCCGGAGCGGTCGATGAACGTCACGTGCTTCTCGGGCAGGTGCCACCCGCGCGGGCGCATCACGATCGTCGGCGTGCGCGCGGCGGTGACCTCGTAGCGCTTGCCCTCGGCACTGGTGAACGACAGCTGTCCGCGGATCGCGTCGAACAGCGAGAGCTGCCCCCCGATGACGTTCCGCCAGGTGGGGCTGGTGGCGTCCTCCTGGTCGGCGAGCCAGACGCGGGCGCCGGAGTTCAGCGCGTTGATCGTCATCTTCGGGTCGGTGGGGCCGGTGATCTCGACGCGGCGGTCTTCGAGTCCCGGTCCCGCCCCGGCCACGCGCCACGACGGGTCGTCGCGGATGTGCGCGGTGTCGGCGCGGAAGTGGGGGTCGTCGCCCGTGCCGATCTCGAAGCGGCGACGCAGGCGCGCCGCGAGCCGGTCGTGACGACGGCGCGCGAAGCGGTCGTGCAGCTCGGTGAGGAAGGCGAGGGCGGCGGGGGTGAGGATCTCGCCGTCGCGTCCGTCGAGGGGCCGCTCGAGGCGCAGGTGCGGGGCGGATGCCGGAGGTGCCGGCATCCGGGATCCCTCGGTGTTCGTGGTCGGCGGGGGAGAGGTGAGGAGGGTCACGGTCCTGGCTTTCTGTGCGTTCCCCCGTCGTCCCTCTCCACCGTCCCTCTCGGGTCGGTGAAGCCGTTGAGTGTCCAGAACACGCCGCAAAGGACGCGGCCGTTACGGCGGGTCTTGGACACTCAACGGAGAGAGGGACGGGGGATGGGGACGGGAGACGAAGGGGTGGGGGTCAGTGGAACTGGGCGGTCTCGGTGGAGCCCGCGAGGGCGAGGGTGGCGCTGTCGGGGTTGAGCGCGGTGGAGACGACGTCGAAGTAGCCGGTCCCGGCCTCGCGCTGGTGGCGCGTGGCCGTGTACCCGTGGGCTTCGGCGGCGAACTCGGCCTCCTGCAGCTCGACGTACGCGCTCATGGCGCGTTCGGCGTAGCCGCGGGCGAGGTCGAACATCGAGTGGTTCACGGCGTGGAAGCCGGCCAGCGTGATGAACTGGAAGGCGTAGCCGAGAGCGGCCAGGTCGGCCTGGAACGTGGCGATCTGCTCGTCGTCGAGGTGGCGCTTCCAGTTGAAGCTCGGCGAGCAGTTGTAGGCGAGCTTCTTGCCCGGGTAGCGGGCGTGGATCGCCTCGGCGAAGCGACGCGCGAGCTCGATGTCGGGCTCGCCCGTTTCGACCCAGAGCAGGTCGGCGTAGGGCGCGAAGGCGAGGCCGCGCGCGATGACCGACTCGAGCCCCGGTCGCACCTGGTAGAAGCCCTCGCTCGTGCGCTCGCCGGTGAGGAACTCCGCGTCGCGCGGGTCGACGTCGCTGGTGAGCAGGTCGGCGGCCAGGGCGTCGGTGCGTGCGATGATCACGGTCGACACTCCGGCGACATCGGCGGCCAGGCGCGCGGCGTTCAGGGTGCGGATGTGCTGCTGGATCGGCACGAGCACCTTGCCGCCGAGGTGGCCGCACTTCTTCTCGCTCGCGAGCTGGTCCTCCCAGTGGATGCCGGCGGCCCCCGCCTGGATCAGCGACTGCGCCAGCTCGTAGGCGTTCAGCGGGCCGCCGAAGCCGGCCTCGGCGTCGGCGACGATCGGCGCGAGCCAGTCCCGGGTGATCTGCCCCTCGGCGCGCTCGATCTGGTCCTGTCGCAGCAGCGCGTTGTTGATGCGCCGCACGACCGCGGGCACGCTGTTGGCGGGGTAGAGGCTCTGGTCGGGGTAGGTCTGGCCCGCGAGGTTGCCATCGGCGGCGACCTGCCAGCCCGACAGGTAGATGGCCTTGAGGCCGGCGCGCACCTGCTGCACGGCCTGCCCGCCGGTGTAGGCGCCGAGGGCGCGGACGTACTCCTCGGTGTGGATGAGGTTCCAGAGGTTCTCGGCTCCGCGGCGGGCGAGGGTGGACTCCTCGCGGACGCTTCCGCGGAGGCGGACGACGTCGTCCGCCGAGAACGTGCGCTCGATGCCGTCCCAGCGGGGGTCGTTCTCCCACGCGGTGCGGATCTCGTCGGCGGTCTCGGTCTGGTCGCCGGGGCGCAGGGGCTGCGGGGCGGGGGTGGCCTGGATCGTCATGAGCGTTCTCCTTCGGATGCCGGGGCTGCGGTGCCCCGTGGAGACCACTGTCCGCGAAGAACGACCCCACAATCCGAGTTCCTCGTGTGAAGATCGCGCGATCTTCTGTTCCAGTGAGAACATGGCCCATGGACACCGGCGTGTCCGCTTCTTCGGCATCCCTCCCGTTCGACGATGACGAGGTGGACACCCTCACCATCGGTCGGCGCATCCGGCAGCTGCGCACCGCACGCGGCATGACGCTCGACGACCTGGCCGCCGCGGTCGGTCGCGCGCCGAGTCAGATGTCGATGATCGAGAACGGCCGCCGCGAGGCGAAGGTCACGCTGCTGCAGGCGATCGCGCGGGCAGTGGGATGCACGCTCGACCAGATCCTGGATGCCGAGCCGCTCGACCCGCGCGCGACGCTGGAGCTGTCGGTGGAGCGCGCGATGCGCGGGCCGACCTTCCAGGCGCTGGGCATCGCCCCCTTCCGCGTCGCACGCGCGGTCCCCGACGAGGTGCTCGCGGCGATGCTGACGCTTCAGGGCGAGATCGAACGCCTCCGCGAGGAGCGGTCGGCGACGCCCGAGGAGGCGCGTCGGGCGAACGTCGCTCTTCGTCGTCTCATGCGCACGCAGGACAACCATTTCCCCGACCTCGAGCGCACGGCATCCGAGATGCTCGAGGCGATCGAGCACCCCGGCGGTCCCCTCACGCAGCGCGGCGCAAGCGACATCGCCGCGCACCTCGGCTTCTCGCTGCACTACGTGCCCGACCTGCCCTCGTCGACGCGGAGCATCGCGGATGCCAAGAACGGGCGGCTCTACCTCTCGACCACGGTCGCGAAGGGCGACCCGCGCGCGGCGGTGCTGCAGGCTCTGTCGAGCCGCATGCTCGGCCACGGCGAGCCGACGAGCTACGACGAGTTCCTCCGCCAGCGGGTCGAGACGAACTACCTGACCGGGGCGCTGCTCATGCCCGAGGCGCACGTCGTGCCGGCGCTGCGCGAAGCGAAGGAGCGGCGCACGATCAGCATCGAAGACCTGCGCGACGCCTACTCGGTGTCATACGAGACCGCCGCGCACCGCTTCACCAACCTCGCGACGGTGCACCTCGGCATCCGGGTGCACTTCCTCAAGGTGCACGAGTCGGGCACCATCACGAAGGCGTACGAAAACGACGACGTGAACTTCCCCACCGACCGGCTCGGTTCCATCGAGGGGCAGATGTGCTGCCGACGGTGGACGAGCCGCGTCGTCTTCGATGAGGACGACCTCTTCAACCCGTACTACCAGTACACCGACACCGGCAACGGCACGTACTGGTGCACCGCGCGCGTGGAGCAGTCGAGCGAGGGGGCGCACTCGGTCAGCGTGGGCGTGCGCTTCGACGACACGCGCTGGTTCCGGGGCCGCGATACCCCCAACCGCGGGGTCTCGCGGCACGCGGTCGAGACGTGCTGCCGCCGCGCGCCCGCCGATCTCGAGGCTGCGTGGCGCGACAAGGCCTGGCCGAACGTGCGCACCCCGCGGACGCTGCTGGCGACCCTGCCGACCGGGGCCTTCCCCGGCGTCGACACGACGGAGTTGTACGAGTTCCTGGAGGCGCACGCGCCGCGGGGGTGAGGTGGGGTTCGCGGCGCTGGTGCGGTGTGCCCGTGCCGTGCGCCCGTGTGCGCAACGGCGGGGCTTCTCGGTGAGACGCCGGGGTGGGATGCCGGTGGGTCGGCGTGTCGGTGATTGTCCCGCCGTTGTGCTCGGGGTCGGGGCGCCGGGGCGCGGACAAGCCCAGTGCCCGGAAGGACCGGGACGTCAGCGGGCCAGGTGGAGGCCGCGTTCCACGTAGGCCATGATCGCCCGTTCCACCGTGGGCCAGTCGTGGACCACGAGGGCGTAGTCGAACCGCAGGGAGACGAAGCCCCACGCGGCCGCATGAGCGTCGCGCCGCAGGTCGCGGTGCCTGTTCGCGGTGCCCTCGTGGTTGCCCGCTCCGTCGATCTCGACGATGAGGGCGTCGCCGATGAGCAGGTCGACGCGGCCGACCGAGATGATGTGCATCTGGGTTCGCACCGGGAGGTTTCTGTGCCTCAGTCGCCACCGGACGATCGACTCGAGGCCGCTGTCGGCGTCGGACCGCGCGAAGTCGAGCGCGTCGCGCGCGAGGTCGCTCGTATGGCTCCGCAGCCACGTCTTCCCCGACGACGTCAGCATGCCGAGGCGGAGGGCGGACTCCACGGAGACGAAGAACTCCTCGACTCCCCGGCACCGCAGGATCTGGCGCAGGATGCGCGGGACCGACGGCAGAGCGAAGGCGTGTCCGGGGGCGGCATCGTCCCAGTGCAGACGACAGGTGCACTCGTCGTGGGCGTACGCGTGGCCTCCTCCGCGCATCCAGACGTGGATCGGTTGTTCCGCGGCGAGAGTCCACAGCCCGAGGTGCCTCGCCGCGGTGACGCACGCCGCTCGCCCTCCGTGGAGTGCCGCGGTCACGACGGGCGCGCAGGCCCCGCGCTCCGCATAGACCCCGCGGCGCAGATGCCGTAGTTCTCCCGCCTCGACGGCCGAGGCGATGCTTCGGCGTGATCGTCCCCGTGCGCGCAGGCCGGAGAACGTCTCGATTCCCTGACCCGGTGCGCACATCACGACAGGATGCCGCCGGCGTGCACCCGGGCCCGCCCCGAATCCGGAACCTGTGGACAGTCCTCTCTTGGGGAGGAGCCGCCACCCCGCCGTCACCGGGGCATCGCCCCTCGACATCCCGTGCACAACGGCGGGTCGTCTCCGCGACGCGCCGTCGACGGATGCCGAGTCCCCGGCGTGTCCAAGATCCCTCCGCCGTTGTGCCCCCGCGGCCGTGGGCTCGGTCCGGGCGCCGGTCGGCCGACATCCGGACGGCTGTGCACCGGCATCCCGTGCACAACGGCGGGGCGCCTTCTCGACGCGCCGTCGACGGATGGCGGAACCCCGGCGTGTCGAAGATCCCCCCGCCGTTGTGCCCGGCCGCGCCCCTCAGGCCGCGTTCCAGCGCAGCCGCGGGGCGCCGAGTCCCGACCGCAGGGCGGCGGGGTCGGCGACGGGGAACATCGTGACGATGAGACCGTCGACCGCGTAGGCCAGGGCGGCGGCGCCGTCGGGGAGCGGGTCGCCGAGGGCGATGCGGGTCGAGCGGCCCTCGACGGCCTCGCTGATCGCGTCGGAACGGGAGAGGAGGGATGCCGCGGCGGCGGTGACCCGCGAGAGCAGGGTGCCCGACCCCGTCCAGGGGGAGAACGCCCCGCGGGACATGCCGCAGGCGAGAGCCAGGTCGTCGGTGAGCCACCGTTCGCGCTTGAGGCCGTAGGGGGTGGGCGTGGTCGACAGCAGGTAGCCGTAGACGTGCAGCAGGCCGGCGTTACCGACGGGCCACGAGGCCTCGAGCCCTGCCCGCAGGTGCAGCTCGTCGAACAGTGCCCGGGAGAGCACCGCCTCCCCGACGTTCTCGTCGATCACCGTCGAGCGGCCCCACGCGGCGAACCGGCCCGCGGCGGCGTCCTCGGCGAGGGATGCCGCGAGCCACGGCAGAGACGAGATCGCCGAGGAGGGGTCGAGGGCACCGAGCGCCGCGGCGGTGTCGAGAGCGGTGGGGGAGGTCACCGCTTCACGCTAAGCCGAGAGCCGGGGCACACAGGCGCCGTTCATCCAGCGTTTACACGGCGTGGACGTAGCGTCCACATTTGAGGTGCAGCATGGACGCAACGTCCACGACAGGAGTTCCCCCGTGCCCCGCCCCGTCCTCATCTTCGACTTCGACGGTACCGTCGCCCTCGGCGACGGCCCCCTGTTGGCCTACGCCCGCGCGGTCGCCGTGCACACGGCATCCGCCGCCGACTTCGTCTCCACCGTCTCGGCCCACCTCGCCGCGCCCTCGGCCGACGTCATCGACGGGTACGACGCGGTCCGACGCCTCGCACTCGACGCGGGGGTCGACGACGCCGCGCTGGCCTCCGCCTACTCGACGAGCCGCGCGCAGTTGGCGGGCCCCGATGCGCCCGTGTCGACCGCCGCCGATCTGGCCGGGTTCCTCGCCGAGGTGGATGCCGAGCGCCTGCTCGTCACGAACGCTCCGGCGACGCGACTCGACGACGCGCTGGCCGCCATGGGCCTGAACGGCCTGTTCGACCGCATCGTCACGGACGCCGCGAAGCCCGCCGGTCTCGAACTGCTTCTCGATCAGCTCGCCGCAGGCACCCCGGTCCTCGCCATCGGTGACGTCTGGCGCAACGACCTCGCCCCCGCCCACGCCCGCGGTCTCGCCACCGCCCTGGTCGGCGGCTACGCCGATGCGGCCGCGGACCCCGCCTTCCGTGCCGACACCCTCGACGAGCTGCTGCCCGCGCTCGCCGAGTGGGTCGGCGCCGCCCACGTCGACGCTCCCCCCGCCGATCACCTCCCCTCCCACGCCTGAACCCCACCCGAATCGCAGAGGAATCATGAACACTCGTCGCATCCGTCTCGCCGCGGCCTTCGCCACCGCCGCTCTCGCCTCGATCGCCCTGGCCGGCTGCTCCGGTACCGCGGGCGCCGCCTCCGAACCCGCCGCCGACCCCAGCTCGTTGGTGCTCGCCCTCGTCCCCTCACAGGACCAGGCCAACCTCGTCGACACCGCGAAGCCCCTCACCGACATGCTCACCGAGAAGCTCGGCATCCCGGTCAGCGGCGTCGTGTCGAAGGACTACCAGGCCGCCGTCGAGGCGATGGGCGCGGGGCAGGCCCAGATCGGCTTCCTGCCCTCGCTGCAGCTGTGGCAGGCGAACGACCGATACGGCGCCTCGGTCGTGCTGCAGACCGAGCGCAACGGAAACATCACCTACCCGGGCCAGTTCATGACGAACGACCCCGACAAGTACTGCGACACCCCCGTGGTCGAGCGCGACGGCATGTCGTTCTGCAACGGCGCCGACGCGCTGCAGGGACCCGCCGGTCTCGACAGCATCACCAAGATCGCGGGAGCCAAGGTCGCCGTCCTCGGCCCGGGATCGCCCGCCGGCTACATCTACCCGATGCTCGCGCTGAAAGAGGCCGGTGTCGACATCGACAGCGGCTTCCAGCAGGTGCCCGTCACGGCCAACGACGCCTCAGTGCTCGCGGTCTACAACGGCGACGCCGAGGTCGGGTTCAGCTTCTGGGACGCCCGCACCCTGGTGAAGAAGGACAAGCCCGACGTGGGCCAGAAGGTCGTCGTCTTCGGCCTCACCGCCGAGATCCCCAACGACGGCGTCGCCGTCTCGAAGGACCTCTCGCCTGAGCTGCAGCAGAAGATCTCGTCGGCGCTCGCCGAGTACTCCACCACCGACGAGGGCTCGGCGGCCCTGAAGGCCGTCTACTCGATCACCAAGCTCGCTCCGGCAGACCCCGCCTCGCTCGACGTCGTCGCCCGCGCCGCTCAGCAGCTCGGACTCCAGTGACGACCGGTTCGCTCACCCCGGGCGTCGAGGCGCAGGCCTCGGCGCCCTGGGGCATCCGTCTCGACGGCGTCTCGGTGCGCTATCCCAACGGCACCATGGGGCTGCGCGACGTGAGCGTCGACATCGCACCCGGCGAGCTCGTCGCCGTCGTGGGTCTCTCGGGCTCGGGCAAGTCCACGCTCATCCGCACGATCAACGGTCTGGTGCCCGCGACCTCCGGCGTCGTCGAGGTCGGCGGTCGCCGCGTCGACGGGGCCTCCGGTCGGCGCCTGCGCGAACTCCGCGGGCACATCGGCATGGTGTTCCAGAGCTTCAACCTCGCCGGGCGCACGAGCGTGCTCAACAACGTGCTGGTCGGGCGCCTCGCGCACACCCCGCTGTGGCGCACGCTCCTCGGCGCGTACCGCGAGGACGACCGACGCCTCGCCTTCGAGGCCCTCGACCGGGTCGGCCTGCTGCCCAAGGTGTGGGACCGCGCCTCGGCGCTGTCGGGCGGCCAGCAGCAGCGCGTCGCGATCGCCCGCGCGCTCACCCAGCAGCCCCGCATCGTGCTCGCCGACGAACCGGTCGCGAGCCTCGACCCGCCCACGGCCCGCGGCGTCATGGACGACCTGCGTCGCATCAACGTCGACCTCGGCATCACGGTGCTGGTCAACCTGCACCTGCTCGACCTCGCCCGCGAGTACGGCACGCGCATGATCGGCATGCGCGCCGGGGAGATCGTCTACGACGGGCCGGCGGCATCCGCCACCGACGCCGATTTCGCCCAGATCTACGGTCGCTCGGTGACCGCCGCCGACAGGCTCGAGCGATGACGGCGTTGAGCGTCCCCACCCGCCCGAAGGGCCGATGGATGCCGTGGACCGCCGCGGGCGTCGTCGTCGCGGTGACCGTCTTCATGTGCCTGCCGGTGGTCGGGGTGGGCCTCGACGTCGGGGCCATCGCCCGCAACTGGCAGCAGGGTGCTCTGCGGGTGGGCGAACTGCTCACGCCCGACTGGTCGTTCTTCCCGCGGACGGTCGGCCCCATCCTCGAGACGCTGCAGATGGCCGTCATCGGCACGGCGGTCGGGGCCGCGGTGTCGCTGCCCCTGAGCTTCTGGGCCGCTCGACCCACCAACCCCACGGGGTGGACGCGGTCGCTGGTGCGCGGCATCCTGAACGTCATCCGCGCCGTGCCGGAGCTCGTGTACGCCGCCGTGCTCGTCGCGATGGTCGGGGTCGGGGCTCTTCCCGGCATCCTGGCGCTGGTGCTGTTCAACGTCGGCATCATCGTCAAGCTCGTGTCGGAGTCGATCGATGCGAGCGACATCGGCCCGCTCGAGGCGGGACGGGCCGCGGGGGCGACGCAGACGCAGATCAACCGCGCGATCGCCCTGGCCGACACCTGGCCCGCGTTCGTGTCGCAGACGCTCTACGTCTTCGAGCTCAACGTCCGCGCCTCCACCGTGCTGGGCCTGGTCGGCGCGGGCGGCATCGGCCTGCTCATCGACGCCGTGCGCACCTTCTACCGCTACGACCAGCTGTCGCTCGTCATCGTCGAGATCCTCGTGATCGTCGTCGTGCTCGACGCCGTCAGCGACGCGATCCGCCGGAGACTCGTATGACCGCCCTCGCCCCCGCCCCCGCCCGCCCCGCGGCCCTCGACCTACCGCCCCGCCGTCGACGGCCCCTGCGCACCCTGTCGTGGCTGGTGGTCGGCGTCATCGTCGTCGCCGCGTTCTGGTCCGCCGACATCACGTGGTCGCGGCTCGGTGAACTGCCCGCCGAGATCGCGCGCTACCTCGGCCTCATGTTCGTCTCGCCGAACTGGGCCAAGCTCCCCGAGGCCCTCTGGCAGACCTGGCGCAGCGTCGAGATGGCGTGGATCGGCACCGTCCTCGGCATCCTGATCGCGACGCCCCTGTCGCTGATCTCGGCGCGCGGTTTCGGTCCGGCGCCGGTGCGCGCCGTGCTGCGCTTCGTCTTCTCGCTCGTGCGGGCCGTCCCCGAGCTCGTCTTCGCGATCATCATCCTCTCGGTCACGGGTCTCACCCCCCTCACCGGCGCTCTCGCCCTCGCGATCGGCGGGGTCGGAACCCTGGGCAAGTGGGGCTACGAAGCCGTCGAGAACGTCGCCCCGGGGCCGATCGAGGCCGCCCGCGCGGCGGGGGGATCCACCGCGCAGGTGCTGCGGTGGGGTGTGTGGCCGCAGGCGGCTCCCACCTTCCTGTCCTTCTGGCTCTATCGCTTCGAGATCAACGTGCGCGCCTCGGCCGTGCTCGGGCTCATCGGCGTGGGCGGCATCGGCGACATGCTCACCTCCTACACCCAGTACCGTGAGTGGTCGACGGTCGGCATGCTCCTGATCGTCGTGGTCATCGTCACCGTCGCGATCGACGCGGTCTCGGCCCGCATCCGCCGCCGCATCATGGAGGGTCCTCGTGTCCGCAGCTGAGGTGCCCACGACCGCGCGGATCGCCGCGGTGCGCAACTCCCTGCAGCCCAGCGAACGCCGCGTCGCCGACCTCATCGTCGACGACCCGGATGCCGTGATCGAGCTGACCGCGCAGCAGCTCGCCGACCGCGTCGGGGTGGGACGGTCCACGGTCGTGCGCGCCTGCCAGACGTTCGGGTACCGCGGGTATCCGCAGCTGCGCGTGGCCCTCGCCGCCGAGCGCGGGCGTCGACCGGCGCCGACGACCGACGCGGGCGACGGCGCCCTGGGCGGCATCCGCTCGGCCATCGATCGCATCGCCGACGACCTTCGCGCGGCCACGAGCCTGCTGGATGCCGACGGGGTCGACGCCGCCGTCGAGGCGGTCGTGGGTGCGGGACGGCTGCTCGTGGTGGCGAGCGGCCTGTCGGCTCCGGTCGCGACCGATCTCGCGATGCGCCTGACCGCGGTGGGTCGCCCGGCCGAGACCCTCGGCGACCCGATCGGTCAGCAGATCGCCGCGCGGCACCTCTCGGCCGACGACGTGTGCGTCGTGATCAGCGGGTCGGGGGCAAACGAGGCGAGCCTCCGCGCGGCGCAGGCGGCGCGGGCCGCGGGCGCCCGAGTGATCGCGGTGACCTCGTTCATGGCGTCGCCCCTCACGGAGCGCGCCGATCTGTCCCTGGTGCTCGCCTCGGGCGGAACCTTCCGCGACGAGCTCGAACACACCTCGCGCATCGCGCACGCGGTCTTCGCCGAGGCCTTCGTCGACGCCGTGGCGCGCGCGCGGGCGGGCGAGGCCGATCTCTCGCGCGAGCGCGTGCTCGAGATCCTCTCCGACAACCTCGGCGACGCCGGCTGACCGCCGGTGCGGGGCATTCGTCCGGCCGACGTGACCCCGCGATCCGGGCGCCGGTGTACCGGCCGTCGGCGCCGCTACTCGGCCAGACGCAACGCCGTCCAGGTCTCCGCCCGCGCCGCGAACGACGACAGGTCGCGCCCGAGCACCCGTTCGGCCTGAGCGATGCGCGCGCGCACGGTGTGGCGATGGATGCCGAGAGCCTGAGCGGTCGCCTCGTGCGAGCAGTCGTGGGTGAGCCAGGCGTCGACGGTCTCGAGCAGCGCCGAGCCCTGCGCCTCGTCGTGCGCACGCAGGGGCGTCAGCACCCCCGCGGCGACGCTCCGGGCGGCTTCGGAGCCGAGCGCGGCGAGAAGTCCCGCCCGCGCCGTGTCGGCGAAGTCGGCGACCCCGGGCGTCGAGAGCCGCTCGCGCGCGGTCCGCGCCTGCGCGAGAGCGCTCGAGAACGCCTCGTACCCGGTCGGGGCGGAGCATCCGACGACGATCTCGAAGCGGTCCGCGATCTCGTCGAGCAGTCCTCGGGCCGCGGCGGGCACGACCACGACGAACCCGTCGTCGCCCCGGCCGAAGAACAGCTCCCCCCGCCGTTCCGACGCACGCATCTCGAGCCACTCGGCCAGCGCACCGGAGCGCGCGGCCGTGGCGGGGGTGAGCGCCACCACCACGGGGGCCGTGGGAAGGGGGCCGAACAGATCCCGCGACGCGCGGCGGGCGAGAGCGGGGTCGTCGGTGCACAGCGACTGCACGAGTCCCGCGCGGAAGGTGCCGATCGCGCGTCCCAGCCCATCCTGCTGCTCGAGGACGAGGGCGGCCATCGCCACCACGGCCGTCACCACGCTGCGGGCCTCGTGGTCGAGGTCGTCGGCGGCGATCGCGAGAGCGCCGCGCAGATGCCCGCCCCGGCCGAGGGTCTGCAGGCTCACCGCGGTCCCGTCGATCCGCAGGGTCGACGCGGCGCGCGTGCCGCGGTGCAGCATCGTCGTGACCTCCGCCGTCACGGCGTCGAGCGCCGCAGGGGCGAGGGCGTCGACGGGGTACTCGGTGCGCACGGCCCCGGCCGCGTCGAAGAGGCCGACCCAGCAGTCGAGCTGTCGCGAGAGCTCGGCGAGGGTGGCGGCCAGACCGTCGGGGCGCAGCGCCGCCAGCGAGACGGCCCGCTGGGCGGCGAGCGACCAGCTGCGGCGGGCGTAGGCGTCGGCGGCGATCGCCTCGGCTCCGGCGCGGGCCACGGCGATGAACGGCGTGCGGTAGGGCACCTCGAACAGGGGCATCCCCGCGGCCAGGCACGCGGCGGTCAGCCCCGCGGGGATGCCGTCGCGCACGACCTCGGTGCCGAATCCCAGCGCCCGCACCCCGCGGGCGAGCAGCCGCCCGACGTAGGCCTCGTAGTCGGCGGGGGTCGCGTCGGCGAACTGGGTGCCGGTGGTCAGCAGCACCAGCCCCTCGCTGAGGAACGGAGTGGGATCGGCGAGGTCGCTGGAGTGCACCCATCGCACGGGGCGGTCCACGCTGCCGGCGGGAAGGGCGGCCTCCTCGACGATCAGGCCCAGGCCGAGGTCGGCTCGAGCCAAGAGGGCGCGCAGGCTCGGCGGGGCGACGGCGGTGTCGGCCATCAGACCTCCTGTACAAGACGTATACGACAGTGCCAGCGACTGTACAGGGGGGAGAGTGCGGGCCGAGACGCCGCATCCGTAGCATCGCCGCCATGAGCCTCGACACCCTCCCCACCGTCGGCGGTCCGTCCCTCGTCCAGGAGCGCCGCCTCGTCACCGCCATCCCCGGCCCCCGCTCGCAGGAGCTCCTCGACCGCAAGGCCGCGGCCGTGGCATCCGGTGTCGGCCACACCGTCCCCATCCACGCGGTCGCCGCGGGCGGCGGAGTCGTCGTCGACGCCGACGGCAACTCCCTCATCGACCTCGGTGCGGGCATCGCGGTCACCAGCGTCGGCAACGCCCACCCCGCCGTCGTCAAGGCCGTCCAGGATCAGGTCGCCGCCTTCACCCACACGTGCTTCATGGTGTCGCCGTACGACTCGTACGTCGCCGTCGCCGAGGCGCTCAACCGTCTCACCCCCGGCGACCACGAGAAGAAGAGCGCGCTGTTCAACTCCGGCGCCGAGGCCGTCGAGAACGCGGTCAAGATCGCGCGCAAGCACACCGGCCGCCAGGCCGTCGTCGCCTTCGACCACGCGTACCACGGCCGCACCAACCTCACGATGGCGCTCACGGCCAAGAACATGCCGTACAAGAGCGGCTTCGGCCCCTTCGCCGCCGAGGTCTACCGCGCGCCCCTGTCGTACCCCTTCCGCGACGGATTGACGGGCCCCGAGGCCGCGGCCAAGGCCATCTCGCTCATCGAGAAGCAGGTCGGCGCCGAGAATCTCGCCGCCGTCATCATCGAGCCCATCCAGGGCGAGGGCGGCTTCATCGTCCCCGCCGACGGATTCCTCAACGCGATCGTCGACTGGTGCCGCGACAACGGCGTCGTCTTCATCGCCGACGAGGTGCAGTCGGGCTTCGCCCGCACCGGCGCGATGTTCGCGAGCGAGCTGTTCGGCATCGTCCCCGACCTCGTCACCACCGCCAAGGGCATCGCCGGCGGGCTGCCGCTGGCGGCCGTCACCGGTCGCGCCGAGATCATGGATGCCACCCACACGGGCGGTCTCGGAGGCACCTACGGCGGCAACCCGATCGCCTGCGCCGCGGCCCTGGCCTCCATCGACGCCTTCGAGAACGAGGGGTTCCTCGAGCGCGCGCAGCAGATCGGCGAGCTGCTCACGCGCCGTCTGCACGAGCTGCAGGCGAACGACCCGCGCGTCGGCGACGTGCGCGGCCACGGCGCGATGATCGCGGCCGAGTTCGTCGACCCCACCACCGGAGCCCCCGACGCCGCCCTCACCTCGGCCGTGGCGAAGGCCGCGATCGCCGAGGGAGTGATCGTGCTCACGTGCGGTACCTACGGCAACGTCATCCGGTTCCTGCCGCCGCTGTCGATCGGCGACGAGCTGCTGAACGAAGGCCTCGACGTCGTCGCGGCCGCCCTGTCGCGCAACTGACACTCGTCCCGGCGGTGGCGGAGGAGCATGCGCACACCCGCCGCCGTCGGGACCACCCACGACATTCCCGAGCGAACGACAAGTAAGGAAGCTTCCATGGACGAGATCACCCGAGACGTCGTCGTCATCGGAGCCGGCGCCGCCGGTCTCACCGCCGCCAACGACCTGCGCAAGGCCGGCCTCTCGGTCGCCGTCCTCGAGGCGCGCGACCGCGTGGGCGGGCGCCTGTGGACCGACGTGGTCGAGGGCGCGATGCTCGAGCTCGGCGGTCAGTGGGTCTCGCCCGACCAGCAGGCGCTCATCGACACCGTCGAGGAGCTCGGACTCACGACCTACAGCCGCTACCGCGAGGGCGACAGCGTGTACGTCGGAGCCGACGGCGAAGCGAAGCGCTTCACCGGCGAGATGTTCCCGGTGGCCGCCTCGACCGAGAAGATCATCGACGAGATCACCGTGCGCCTGGACGCCATGGTCGCCGAGATCGACCCCGACCGTCCTTGGGAGCACCCGAACGCCGCCGAGTGGGACACGGTCTCGTGGGACGCCTGGCTGCGTCAGCAGACCGACGACGACGAGGCCGTCCGCAACCTCGCCTTCGCCACCGGCTCGGCGATGCTCACCAAGCCGACCCACACCTTCTCGCTGCTGCAGTCGCTGCTCATGGCGGCATCGGCGGGCTCGTACTCGCACCTCGTCGACGCCGACTTCATCCTCGACAAGCGCGTCGCCGGTGGCCTGCAGGCGGTGCCCGAACTGCTCGCCGAGCGTCTCGGCGACGACGTCTTCCTCAACCAGCCGGTGCGCCGCATCATCTGGGGTGCCGATTCGGCCGCGCCCGACCGCGCTGCGGACTCGGCGACGGGGCAGCGGGTCGACGAGCTGCGCGCTCTGACCGCTCGCGTCGAGGCCGCGAAAGCCTCCGCCGCGGGAGTCACCGTCATCGCCGATGGCCTGACCGTGCGCGCCCGCTTCGCCATCCTGGCGCTCGCGCCCGTGCTCTACCCCCGCATCTCGTTCGAGCCGCCCCTGCCCCGGCTCCAGCACCAGATGCACCAGCACATCTCGATGGGCTTCGTCATCAAGGTGCACGCCGTCTACGAGACGCCGTTCTGGCGCGCGCAGGGTCAGTCGGGCACCGCGTTCAGCCCCTACGAGCTGGTGCACGAGGCCTACGACAACACCAACCACGGTGACGAGCGCGGCACGCTGGTGGGCTTCGTGTCCGACCAGAACGCCGACGACCTGTTCCGTCTGAGCGCCGAGGAGCGCAAGGAGCGCATCCTCGAGTCGCTCTCGCACTATTACGGGCCCGAGGCGAAGAACACGGTCGTCTACTACGAGAGCGACTGGGGCACCGAGGAGTGGACGCGCGGCGCCTACGCCGCGAGCTTCGACCTCGGCGGTCTCCACCGCTACGGCGCCGACCTGCGGGAGCCCGTCGGCGCGATCCACGTCGCGTGCAGCGACATGGCCGGCGCGGGCTACCAGCACGTCGACGGCGCGATCCGCCAGGGTCACCGCGCGGCGCAGGAGATCCTCGAGCGGACGCGCGGATGAGTTCCGCGATCGTCGTCGGCTACACCGCCACCGAGGCGGGTGCCGACGCCCTCGCCCTCGCGGCGCGGCTCGGGAACGCCCTCGACGCGCCCGTCCACGCGGTGATCGTGCTGCCCGCGGCCGAGAACAACGTCTCGATCCCCGCCGACGCCGGTTACGACCGGCTCGTCGCCGACACGGCACGCGGCTGGCTGCGCGACGGTCTCGCGCGGGTCGGGGGATCCGGCATCCGGGGCCACGTGCGTCCCGCGCACGGGGTGGCAGCCGGACTCGTCGCCGCCGCCGAGGAGTTCGACGCGGGCCTCATCGTCGTCGGCACCGGAGGTGGGGGACCACGCGGTCGGCACCGCCTCGGCACCACCGCCGAAGAGCTCGTGCACGCCGCTCCCGTCCCGGTGGCCCTGGCCCCCGAGGGCGCGCGCGACATCGCCGTCGACGCGGGTCTTCCGCGCATCACCGCGGCGATCGGCACGCGGCCGGGTGCCGACGTGCTGCTCGAGTCCTCGGCATCCCTGTCGGCCCGCGCGCAGGCACCGCTCCGGCTGCTCTCGCTCGCGGGCGTCGACCTCCCCGCCCGCGTCGACGCCGGGCTGACCCGTCTGACCGGACAGGCCCACGCCGAGGAGGTGCTCGAGACCGTTCGCGCCGCGCTCCCGCCCGAGATCGAGGCCCACGCGGTGGTGGGCGCCGGCTCCGACATCGAAGACGCCGTCGGGCGCATCGAGTGGATGCCGGGCGAGGTCGCCCTGGTCGGTTCCAGCCGGCTCGCCCAGCCCCGGCGCCTGTTCCTCGGCTCCACCGCAGGACGCATCCTGCGGGCCCTTCCCGTTCCCATGATCGTGGTGCCCCGCACCTCGGAGGCCTCATGACCACCTCCCGCAACGGCGCGAGCCCCGCACCCGACAGCCCCGTCACCACCGGCATCTCCAACAAGGGCCTGCGCGTCGGCTCGATCGGGATGATCGGCGCCGTCGTCATCGGCATCTCCACCATCGCCCCGGCGTACACGCTCACCGGGGCACTCGGTCCGACGGTCTCGGCGGTCGGGTTCCAGGTTCCCGCGATCATTCTCGTCGGCTTCATCCCGATGCTGCTGGTGGCCCTCGGCTACCGCGAACTGAACTCCCGGATGCCGGATGCCGGCACCTCGTTCACCTGGGCGGCGCGGGCCTTCGGCCCCTGGGTGGGCTGGATGGCCGGGTGGGGTCTGGTGGCCGCCACCGTCATCGTGCTCTCCAACCTCGCCGGCATCGCGGTGGACTTCCTCTTCCTGCTGATCGCCCAGCTCAGCGGCAACGCCGAGATCGCGGAGCTCACCCGCGTCGTCCCGATCAACATCGCGGTGTGCCTGGTGTTCATGTTCCTGGCCACGGTGGTGTCGTACCGCGACCTGCAGACCACCCAGCGCCTGCAGTACGGCCTCGTCGGCTTCCAGATCCTCGTGCTGCTCGTCTTCGCGGGCGCGGCGGTCGTGGAGACGATGAACGGCAACGCCGTCGACCCCAGCCCCGTGCAGCTGTCGTGGTTCAACCCCTTCGAGGTGCCCTCGTTCAGCGCCTTCGCCGCCGGTCTGTCGCTGTCGATCTTCATCTTCTGGGGATGGGACGTCATCCTCACCATGAACGAAGAGACGAAGGACCCCGACCGCACCCCGGGCCGCGCGGCCACCGTCACGGTCTTCCTCATCGTGGCGCTGTACCTGGTCATCGCCGTCGCCCTGCTGATGTTCGCGGGAAACGGCACGGGGGAGCTGGGCCTGGGCAACCCCGACATCCAGGAGAACGTCTTCTTCCACCTGTCGGGACCCATCCTCGGGCCCCTCGCGTTCCTCGTGTCCCTCGCGGTCCTCACCAGCTCGGCATCCTCGCTCCAGGCCACCTTCGTGGGGCCCGCGCGGACCCTGCTGGCCATGGCGCACTACGACGCCCTGCCGAAGAAGTTCGCGAAGGTGAGCCCGCGGTTCTTCACCCCGGGCTACGCCACGATCGTCTCGGCGGTCGTCGCCTCGGCGTTCTACGCGATCATGCGCGTGCTCAGCGAGAACGTGCTGACCGACACCATCACGGCCCTCGGCGCGATGATCTGCTTCTATTACGGGCTCACCGCCTTCGCGTGCGTCTGGTACTTCCGCAAGCAGTGGTTCGACTCGGTGCGCAACGTCCTGCTGACGCTGCTGGCCCCGCTCGTGGGCGGGGGAATTCTCGCCGTGCTGTTCGTCACCACCCTCATCGACAGCGCGAGCCCTGACTACGGCTCCGGCTCGCAGATCGCCGGCGTCGGACTGGTCTTCGTCATCACCGTCGTGATCATCGTGGTCGGCGTGGTTCTGATGATCGCCCAGCGCATCGCCAGCCCCGCCTTCTTCCGCGGTGAGACCCTGGGACGCGAGGCGCCCGCCAGCGCCCGCCGTCGCCGCACGTCCTGACAACGAAACGAAAAGGAGCACCATGAGCGACTACGCCGTCGTCAATCCCGCCACCGGTGAGACCCTCGCCGAGTACGACACGCTGTCCGACGAAGGAGTGCAGAGCGCGATCGCCTCCGCTCACGACGGCTACCGCGCGTGGTCGCGCACGGCCCCGGCCGAGCGCGCCGAGGCCCTCCGCCGGGCGGCGCAGCTGCACCGCGACCGCCGCGACGACCTCGCCGCGATCATCGTGCGCGAAATGGGCAAGCCCCTCGAGGCGGCGCTCGGCGAGGTCGACTTCGCGGCCGACATCACCGAGTACTACGCCGACAACATCGACAAGATCACCGGCGACACCCCCATCGACATCCTCGGCGAGGGCTCCGCGGTCATCCGGCGCTCCGGTCTCGGCGTGCTGCTCGGCATCATGCCGTGGAACTTCCCGTACTACCAGGTCGCCCGTTTCGCCGCCCCGAACCTCGCGGTCGGGAACACCATCCTGCTCAAGCACGCTCCCCAGTGCCCCGAGTCGGCCGAAGCCCTGCAGTCGATCTACAGCGACGCGGGCTTCCCCGAGGGCGCCTACATCAACATCCGCGCGACCAACGACCAGGCGGCGACGATCATCGCCGACCGTCGCGTGCAGGGAGTGTCGGTGACGGGCTCCGAGCGCGCGGGCTCGGCCGTGGCCGAGCTGGCCGGCCGCCACCTCAAGAAGGTCGCGCTGGAGCTCGGTGGCTCCGACCCGTTCATCCTGCTCTCCACCGACGACCTCGACGCCGCCGTGCAGGCCGCCGTCGACGCGCGCCTCGACAACAACGGGCAGTCGTGCAACGGAGCGAAGCGGTTCCTCGTCGTCGACGACCTGTACGACGCGTTCGTCGAGAAGTTCTCGGCCGCGCTCGGCGAGGCCAAGGTCGGCGACCCGTTCGCCGACGACACCGTGCTCGGTCCGCTGTCGTCGCTGGCCGCGGCGGAACGCCTCGACGAGCAGGTGCAGCGAGCGATCGCCCAGGGCGCGACCGTCGAGGTCGGCGGCACCCGCGACGGTGCCTTCTACCCGGGCACCGTCCTCACCGGTGTGACGCCCGAGATGGACGCCTACGGCGAGGAGTTCTTCGGACCCGTCGGCACCGTCTACCGGGTCTCGGGCGAAGACGAGGCCGTGGCGATCGCCAACGACACCGGATACGGCCTGGGCTCGTACGTGTTCACCACGGATGCCGAGCAGGCCCAGCGCATCGCCGATCAGATCGAGGCCGGAATGGTCTACGTCAACGTCGTGCTCGCCGACTCGCCGGAGCTGCCGTTCGGCGGAGTGAAGCGCAGCGGCACCTCCCGCGAGATGGGCCTTCTCGCGGCCGACGAGTTCGTGAACAAGAAGCTCATCCGCACGGCCTGACCGATGTCGCGTCCCCCGGCCCGGTTCGCCTCGTCGGGGGACATGACATAGACTGGGGAGTGCAGTCGAAATCTGCATTCTTTCGCCGTGCCCCCGGGCACTCGGCATCCTCCCCGAGAGATTCCAGGCGTGCGCATGTCGGTTTCGAATCCTGGATCCCTCGGGATCTTAGGGCGGTAGCTCAATTGGCAGAGCAGCGGTCTCCAAAACCGCAGGTTGCAGGTTCGATTCCTGTCCGCCCTGCGCACAGCGCACGCTGGCACAGACAGAGACCTAGGTGGTTCGATGACGCAGGACGAGACGAAGGGCGAAGTCGTCGCTGATCGCGGCGCGCCCCGCGAGAAGAAGCTCAACTTCTTCGCGCGGATCGCTCTCTTCATCCGTCAGGTCTTCGCGGAACTCCGCAAGGTCGTCACCCCGACGCGGCAGGAACTGCTCAAGTTCACCGCCGTCGTCCTCGGGTTCGTCGTTGTCATGATGGCGATCGTCTACGGCCTCGACGTGCTGTTCGTGTGGATCACCACCGCCGTCTTCGGCGTCCCCGGTACCGCCGGCGCCTGACCGGCGTCTGGGCGGACGCGCGGCGCCAAGAGCGGCCGCCTCTGAACGGAAGAGATCACAGTGTCTGAAAGATATGTCGACGACGCCGATTGGGCCACCGCGGCCGAGCAGTCGAGCGAGGATGACGAAGCCCAGGAGGGCAACGTGCTGGCCTCGCAGGAGCACGCCTCCGACTCGGCCGAGCACGCTGCCATCCACATCGTCGACGACGAGACCGACACCGATGACGCCGACCTCGGCGACATCGACATCACCGACCCGGAGGCGGACGCGATCGTGAACGACGCTCTCGAGATCGACGAGACCAGCGAGGCCGAGGCCGCCGCCGAGGTGCTCAACGACGCTCTCGCCGAGGAGCAGGCCGAAGAGGCCGCCGAGGCTGCCGACGAGGTCACCCCCTACGACGGTCCCGACGTCAACGGCGAGCCCGACGCCCCCGTGCTCGACGAGGACTTCGTCGACGAGGTCGCCACCGCCGCCGGTGTGGTCGACGAGGTCGAGGCCTCCGAGTCGCCCGCCGACGCCGCCGAGGCCCCCATCGATCTCGATGACGCCGATGCCGAAGACGACGACGTCGACCCCTACGACGCCTTCCGCGCCGAGCTCCGCTCGCTCCCCGGCAAGTGGTTCGTCATCCACTCCTACGCCGGGTTCGAGCGCAAGGTGAAGGCCAACATCGAGCAGCGCAAGTCGACGCTCGAGGTCGAGGACGACATCTACCAGGTCGAGGTCCCCATGGAGGACGTCGTCGAGATCAAGAACGGCCAGCGCAAGATGGTCACGCGCGTGCGCATCCCCGGCTACGTGCTGGTGCGCATGGACCTCAACGAAGACACCTGGTCGGTCGTGCGTCACACGCCCGGTGTCACCGGCTTCGTGGGCAACGCCCACAACCCGACCCCGCTGCGTTTCGAAGAGGCCTTCAACATGCTGAAGAGCCTCGTCGAGGTCAAGGAAGCCGCTCCCTCGAAGTCGGGTGCCGCCAAGGGTTCGCCCACCACGGCGCGCGTCATCCCCGCCGAGGTCGACTTCGAGACCGGCGAGACCATCACGATCAAGGAAGGCTCGTTCGCGGGCCTACCCGGCACGATCAGCGAGATCAAGCCCGAGAGCGGCAAGCTCACCGTGCTCGTGTCGCTCTTCGAGCGCGAGACCCCGGTCGAGCTGTCGTTCGACCAGGTCACCAAGATGCTCTGACGCCTCCGGCGTCGCACGAACGCCCCGCTCGGCTCCGGCCGGCGGGGCGTTCGTCGTTCCGCGCACCGTCGCACCCCTCGCATAAACGCCGATCGTGCGCGTAAACGCGCTGCCCGACCGTTTATGCGCAGGATCGGCGTTTATGCCCGGCGCAGGATCACCACGAGCGCGGATTTCGCCCCACCGACGCCAGAGCAGCGGGGTCGGCGCGGCGCGACGGCGCGAGCCCGGCAGCGGCGAGAGCCGCGCGTAGTCCGTCTGCGCCGAGCGCCCCCGCGTAATCCCACCGGGCGACACGCCAACCGGCACGCCGAAAGCTGTCTTCGCGGCGCTTCTCGGCGCGAACGGCCTCGGCGGCCGCTACGGGATCATCGCCGCCGTACTTGAGCCACCCATCTGATTCGCCGATGACCTTCTGCTCCGGCCAACTGAAGTCCGAGCGATACGCCCGCCCCTCGAGACGATGCGTCATCTGGAGCGTCGGCGCGGGGAATCCGCACCACTCGATGACCGCTCGGCTGAGGGATTCTCCCGCCGACTCCGCGAGCGGGGTGGCCCGAGTCAGCACCCATTCCACGCGCCTCACCCGGAACGTGTTCCGTTGCGCCGCGGCGTGATCGATCAACTCTTCGCGCGAGAGGGAGGAGTCGCGGAGCGCCGCATCCGCGACGGCGAGACCGAACGCCGGCGGCAGAACGCGCGCGAGATCGACGACCAGGTCTTCGACGGTCGTGAGATGGATGCCGCCGACCCGTTGCACGGATCGCGCATCGGCGCTCGTGTGCGCCGTGACATCGCCGTACGCCACCGAGCGTGAACGCCGCGTGTCGAAGATGTGGATGTTGCGAGGGTGGCCGAACGTCGGCAGCCCGAGCAGCGATGCGGCCGACTCGTGCGAGAACACGGCATCGGCGCGAACCAGCGCGAAGGCGTGCACGCGGGCGAGGTAGCGGTCCCAGGGTTCGAGCGCGTTCCACGCGTCCCGGGCGGCGTAGACGCCGGGCCGTACTTTGTAGAGGCTCGCATCACGCGACGGATACGGGGCGGTGCCCAGCAGGCTCGACGCACGGAAGAGGTGCACCGGCGATTCACGCAGCGATCGGGGGATGGCATCCATTCGGCGAGGGTGGCAGGTCGGCCGGCAGGTCGTGTGCGGCCTGTGGACAACTGCCGCCCCTCCCGATGCATAAACGCCGATCCTGCGCGTAAACACGCTGCCTTCGCGGTTATGCGCAGGATGAGCGTTTATGCGGTGCGGTGCGGTGCGGTGCGGTGCGGTGCGGTGGGGCGGGGCGAGGCGAGGCGAGGCGGGGCGGGGCGCCGAGCGGACGGCGCAATCGCGCCGGCGGGGCGACCGAAACCGCGGCGAGCGGCGACCCGCGAGACGCGGCTGGAGGGCGACCGCGCGGGCGACTGCGCGCGCCAGGAGAAGACGCGGGATGCCGGCGCCATGGCGTATGATGAGAAGGTTGCTCGTGCGTCAGCACGACGATGACCGCTGTCCGGAACCGCCGGATGCGCGGGAGAGAGGGAGCCGCGAGGCCCCCGCTCGAGAGAGGAAAAGGATATGGCACCCAAGAAAAAGGTGACCGGCCTGATCAAGCTCCAGATCAAGGCGGGCGCGGCCAACCCCGCGCCGCCCATCGGTCCGGCGCTCGGTCAGCACGGCGTCAACATCATGGAGTTCTGCAAGGCCTACAACGCGGCGACCGAAGCCCAGCGCGGCAACGTCATCCCCGTTGAGATCACGGTCTACGAAGACCGCAGCTTCACGTTCGTCCTGAAGACCCCGCCCGCGGCGGAGCTCATCAAGAAGGCGGCCGGCCTGGCCAAGGGCTCGTCGACGCCTCACACGGTCAAGGTGGGCAAGCTCACCAAGGACCAGGTTCGCGAGATCGCCACCACGAAGCAGCCCGACCTGAACGCGAACGACATCGAGGCCGCCTCGAAGATCATCGCCGGCACCGCCCGTTCCATGGGCATCACGGTCGAGGACTGAGGGAGATAACAATGGCTACCAAGTCCAAGGCATTCCGCGCCGCTGCTGAGAAGATCGCGGCCGACACGTTCTACACCCCGACCGAGGCCGTCGCCCTCGCGAAGGAGACCGGCTCGAAGAAGTTCGACTCGACCGTCGAGGTCGCGCTGAAGCTCTCGGTCGACCCCCGTAAGGCAGACCAGATGGTCCGCGGCACGGTCATCCTGCCCCACGGCACGGGTAAGACCGCGCGCGTCATCGTCTTCGCCAACGGCCCCGCGGCCGAAGCGGCTCTCGCCGCCGGCGCCGACGAGGTCGGTGGCACCGAGCTCATCGAGAAGGTCGCCGCCGGCTACACGTCGTTCGACGCGGCCGTCGCCACGCCCGAGCTCATGGGCCAGGTCGGACGCCTCGGTAAGGTCCTCGGACCCCGCGGCCTCATGCCGAACCCCAAGACCGGCACCGTGACCCCCAACCCGGCCAAGGCCGTCGAGGAGATCAAGGGCGGAAAGATCGAGTTCCGCGTCGACAAGCACGCCAACGTGCACTTCGTCGTCGGCAAGGCGTCGTTCTCGGCCGAGCAGCTCGACGAGAACATCGCCGCCGCGCTCGAGGAGATCGTCCGCCTCAAGCCGTCGAGCTCGAAGGGCCGTTACATCCAGAAGGGTGCGGTGTCGACCACGTTCGGCCCCGGCATCCCGCTGGACGTCAACGTCCTCGCCTGACATCCGTCACCGAAAGCCCCGCTGCGTCTCGTGCCGGCGGGGCTTTCGCGTGCACGGACGTGCAACACGGCGTCATCCGGGAAGAGTCCTGCGGGTGAACGTGTTGTGCTGAGGGGCGCTCACCGCGCCCTCCCCCCCATCACTTGTCCCCACATCACCCATGTCAGGAACAGCTATGCCCCGTCGTCGTTTGACCGTCCTCGCCGCCACCCTGGGCCTCAGCGCCCTCGCGCTGACCGCATGCAGCGGCGGTGCGTCGTCCGAGGCCACGCCCGGAGCGGGAGCCGATCTCGGCCTCATCTCGGACGGCACCCTCACCGTCGCCACCGAGGGCACCTACCGCCCGTTCTCGTTCCACGAGGGCGCGGGCGATCTGACCGGTTTCGACGTCGAGATCGCGAAGGCCGTCGCCGACAAGCTGGGTCTGCAGGTCAAGTTCCAAGAGACCCAGTGGGACGCGATCTTCGCGGGCCTGGATGCCGGTCGTTTCGACGTCATCGCCAACCAGGTGTCGATCAACCCCGAGCGCCAGGAGAAGTACACCTTCAGCGCGCCGTATACGGTGTCGCGTGGCGTGATCGTCACGAACGAGGACGACAGCGCGATCTCGAGCTTCGCCGACCTCTCGGGCAAGACCACCGCCCAGTCGCTCACGAGCAACTGGTACGAGCTCGCCACCGACAGCGGCGCGCAGGTCGAGGCCGTCGAGGGTTGGGCGCAGGCCGTCGCGCTGCTGAAGCAGGGTCGCGTCGAGGCCACGATCAACGACCAGCTGACCTACCTCGACTACGAGAAGACCAACAGCCCGACGGGCCTGAAGATCGCCGCCGAGACCGACGACACCTCCGAGAGCGCCTTCGCGTTCAAGAAGGGTCAGGACATGCTCGCCGAGGCCGTCGACGGCGCCCTCGAGGAGCTGCGCGCCGACGGCACGCTCGCCGAGATCAGCCAGAAGTACTTCGGCGCCGACGTCACCCAGTAACACCCGGCTGTAAACCCCCGCGGATCGTCCGCCTTCCCCCTCTAGCGTGGGAGGCGGACGGTCCGCGTCGGCGTGTGCGAACGCGCGTGCGAGGAGTCGGGCCCCGAGCCCACCGGAGAAAGGAGGCCCATGAACGACATCTGGACGCTGATGCTCGACTCGTTCTGGCCCATGCTGCTGGCGGGCCTCACGGGCACCATCCCCCTGTCGCTGGCCTCGTTCGCGATCGGGCTCGCTCTGGCGCTCGCGATGGCGTTGCTGCGTCTGTCGCGCAACGTCGTGTTCTCGGGCTTCGCGCGGTTCTACATCTCGGTCATCCGCGGCACGCCGCTGCTGGTGCAGCTGTTCGTGATCTTCTACGGCCTCCCCGCGATCGGTGTCGTCATCGACCCGTTTCCCGCGGCCGTCATCGCCTTCTCGCTGAACGTCGGCGGGTACGCGGCCGAGGTGATCCGCGCCGCGATCCTGTCGGTCCCGCGCGGGCAGTGGGAGGCGGCGCACACCGTCGGCCTCTCGCACCGAAAGACGCTGACCCGCATCATCCTCCCGCAGGCCGCGCGGGTGTCCGTGCCGCCCCTGTCGAACACGTTCATCTCGCTCGTGAAGGACAGCTCACTGGCGTCGCTCATCCTCGTGTCGGAGCTGTTCCGCCAGGCCCAGAACATCGCCGCGTTCTCGTACGAGTTCATGGCGGTGTACCTCGAGGCCGCGCTCATCTACTGGCTGTTCTGCCTGGTGCTGTCGTTCGGGCAGAACGCTCTCGAGAAGAGATTGGACCGCCATGTCGCCCACTGACGCCCCGTTGTTGCAGGTCGCGGGTCTCGAGAAGAGCTTCGGCGACAACCGCGTTCTCGAAGGCGTCGACCTGTCGGTGCGGCGCGGTGACGTGCTGGTGCTGATCGGTCCCTCGGGGTCGGGCAAGACGACGGTACTGCGCTGCCTGAACGGTCTCGAGACCCCGGATGCCGGAGTGGTGGCGTTCGACGGCGGTCCGGTCGTCGATTTCTCGGCGCCCAAGGTGTCGAAGGCCGATCGCACGGCTCTGCGCGACCGATCGGCGATGGTGTTCCAGCACCACAACCTCTTTCCGCACCTCACGGTGTTGCAGAACGTCACCGAGGGGCCCATCCAGGCGCACGGCGTGCCGAAGGCCGACGCGATCGCCCGCGCCGAGACGCTCTTGGCCCGTGTCGGCCTCGCCGAGAAGCGCGACGCCTACCCGTCGGAACTCTCGGGCGGCCAGCAGCAGCGCGTCGGCATCGTCCGAGCCCTGGCGCTGCAACCGCAGCTGCTGCTCTTCGACGAGCCGACGAGCGCTCTCGACCCCGAACTCGTCGGCGAGGTGCTGACGGTGCTGCGGGAACTCGCGAACGAGGGCTGGACGATGGTCATCGTCACGCACGAGCTCGGTTTCGCCCGCGAGGTCGCCGACGAGGTCCTGTTCTTCGACGAGGGCGTGATCGTGGAGCGGGGCGCCCCCGCGGATCTGCTCCGCGCGCCGAAGAAGGAGCGCACGCGTCGCTTCCTGAACCGCCTGCTGCACCCCCTCGACGGCCCCGATCCGACTGGGACGTCGGAACTCCCGGAGTAGCGTGGATCCATGCGCCGCCTCGAGAACCTGCTCGGCATCGATTCGCCCGTCGTTCTCGGCCCCTTCGGCGGGCTCTCGTCGATCGCGTTGACGGCGGCGGTCAGCGATGGGGGAGGCCTCGGCTCGTTCGGCCTCTACGGCTACACGCCGGAACGTATCCGCGACACGATCTCCGCCCTTCGGGCTGCCACGCCGCGTCCCGTGGCGGTGAACCTGTGGCTGCCGCGCGGCGACGAGTGACTCCGACCGACGTCGACGTCGCACCGTTCCTGCGGGCCGCCGAGCAGCTCTTCGCCGCCGCGGGCATCGCCCCGCCCGTCGTTCCCGCCGCGTACCTCACGCCGATCGCCGACCAGCTCGAGGCCGTCTTCGATGCGCGCCCCGATGTGCTGAGCGTCGTGTACGGGGTCCCGGATGCCGAGACCCTCGCCCGCGCGCGAGCTCTCGGCATCCGCGTGATCGGCACCGCCACCTCGGTCGCCGAGGCGGTGGCGCTCGGGGATGCGGGGGTCGATGCCGTCGTCGCGACGGGGGCCGAGGCCGCGGGGCACCGTGTGTCGTTCCTCGCCGACCCGGCCCACTCGCTCGTGGGCACGTTCGCGCTGGTGCCGCAGGTCGTCGACGCGGTGAGTGTCCCCGTCATCGCGGCGGGCGGTGTGGCCGATCGCCGCGGAGTCGCCGCGGCGTTCGCGCTGGGGGCCGACGGCGTGCAGGTCGGCACGGCGTTCCTGCGCACGAGGCAGTCCGCCGCGACCGCGGGGCACCGCGCGGCGATCGCCGCCGCGGCCGACACCGACACGGTGCTGACGCGGGCGATGAGCGGGCGACTGGCGCGCGGCATCCCGAACCGGGCGATGCGCGAGCTCGAGGCCGGCGGCATGATCGCCCCGTTCCCCGCGCAGAACTGGCTCACCGGTGCGTTCCGCGCGGCGGCCACGGCGTCGGGAGACGCCGACCTGGTGTCGCTGTGGGCGGGACAGGCCGCGGGCCTCGCGCGTCTCGACGACGCCGCCGACGTGCTGGCGGAGCTGCGGGCGGGCGTGCCGGTCTAAGCCGTCGCGCGGATCTCGAACCCGCGCGGAGCCGCGCCGCCGCCCTCGTGCACGTCGACCCCGTCGACGCGGGCCGACGGGGGACCCGCCTGGGCCCACGCCAGGACGGCGTCGACCGTCGCGTCGTCACCCTCGACGAGGGCTTCGACCGAATCGTCGCGGCGGTTGCGCACCCAGCCGCGGGCCCCGAGCCGCTCGGCCTCGGCCTGCAGCGCGTAGCGGAAGCCGACACCCTGCACGCGGCCGTGCACCCTGATCGTCACCGTTCGCATCGGGCCATTCTCGTGCACGCGGTGCCCGTCGGTCCACGCGCGCCGGCTCAGTGCGGCAGCACGAGCGAGACCGCGATGGCGAACATCACGACCGCGATGATCGCGTCGAGGATGCGCCAGGCGCGGGGCGTGTCGAGCCACCGACCGAGGTACCGCGCCCCGAAGCCGAGGAGCGAGAACCACGCGAGGCTGGCGAGGCACGCGCCGAGCGCGAACGCCCACCGCCCGTCGCCGTGCGTGGTCGCGACCGAGCCGAGCAAGAACACCGTGTCGAGGTAGACGTGCGGATTGAGCCAGGTGAGGGCGAGGCAGGTGAGCACGGTCGCGGCGAGCGTCGTGCGTGCGGGACGGGCCGTCACGGTCGTGCGCCCGGTCTCGGCGGGCGAAGCGGATGCCGCCGGGGCGGCGTCGACGCGCAGGGTCTCGCCGCTCGGACGCAGCGCCCGCCGGGCTGCCAGCAGGCCGTAACCGACGAGGAACGCCGCGCCCGCCCACCGCACGACGACGATGAGCCAGGGGACCGCCTGCAGCACGAGTCCGACGCCGGAGACGCCGAGCAGGATCAGCACGGCATCCGATACCGCGCACACCGCGACCACCGCGAGCAGATGTTCGCGCCGGACGCCCTGGCGCAGCACGAAGAGGTTCTGCGCCCCGATGGCGACGATGAGTGAGAGGCCGAGGCCGAGGCCGGCGAGGAGGGGGGTGAGCACGTCTCGACGCTAAGGCGACGTTCTCGAGAAGACCAGCTCAAGATTCTGATGGACCATTAGCCTCGCTTCATGTCAATTCCACTCGATCTCGCTCGCACCCTCGCCGTCGTCGTCGAGGAGGGGACCCTCGATGCCGCGGCACGGCGTCTGCACGTGACCCCCTCCGCGGTGAGTCAGCGCGTGCGGGCCCTCGAAGACCAGCTCGGACGCGTCGTCCTGGTGCGATCTAAGCCGGTGCGCACGACCGAGGCGGGCGACGCCGTCGTGCGCCTCGCACGCCAACTCGCGCTGCTCGAGCACGACGCTCTGGCGGCGATCGGTGCGGAGGGCGGTGTCGTGGCATCCCTTCCCCTGGCGGTGAACGCCGACTCGATGGGCACGTGGTTCCTGCCGCCGCTGGCCCGGGTGGCCGAGCGACGCGCGGTGGTGTTCGACCTGCACCGCGACGACCAGGACTTCACGGTGGGCCTGCTCGAGTCGGGCACGGTCATGGCGGCGGTCACGTCGCGTGAGACCCCGCTCGCCGGGTGTCGGGTACGACCTCTCGGTGTGCTGCGGTACGAGGCGGTGGCGACGGCGGGGTTCTCGCGCCGCTGGTTCCCCGAGGGTGTGGATGCCGGGGCTCTCGCCGCGGCGCCCGTCGTCGACTTCGACCGTCGCGACGACCTGCAGACGCAGTGGCTGGCGCGCCGGGGCGTGGCGGCGGCAGCGCCCCCGCGGCATCGGGTTCCGGCATCGCAGGACTTCGCCACCGCGGTCGAGCTGGGGCTCGGGTGGGGGTTGCTGCCGAGCTTCCAGTCGGCGGCGGGGTTGGCCGACGGATCGCTCGTGCCCCTCGGCGACGACCCCCTCGACGTGCCGCTGTACTGGCAGCAGTGGAACCTCACCTCCGACCTGCTCGACGACGTGGCCGACGAGGTCGTGGCCGAGGGACGGCGCGTGCTGGCGGCGGGGTGAGCTCAGTCGTCGCTGACGTGCAGCACGATCTTGCCGCGGGTGTGCCCGCGTTCGAGCTCCGTGTGCGCGGCGGCGACATCGTCGAGGTCGAAGACCCGGTCGATGAACACGCGGACGGCGCCCGAGTCGAGCAGGCGGCCGATGGTGGCGAGGGCGGCGCCGTCGGGGATGGTCTTGTAGTCGGTCGATCGGATGCCGCGGGCCGAGGCCGCCTCGCGGAAGCCCGGCCAGGCTCCGGTGGGCACCTCGATCAGCAGTCCACCGGGGCGCAGCACCTCGAGTGAGCGCGTGCCGGTGTCGTCGGCGACGTTGCCGATGAGGTCGATCACGACATCGACCGGCGAGACGACGTCTTCGAAGCGGGTCGAGGTGTAATCGACCACCTCGGCGGCGCCGAGCTCGCGGAGCCACTCGAGGTTGCGGCCGGAGCCCGTCGCGATGACGTGCGCGCCGAAGTACGCGGCGAACTGCACCGCGAAGTGCCCCACCCCTCCGCTGCCGGCGTGCACGAGGATGCGCTGGCCCTGGTGGGCGAGCGCGGTCTCGACGACCAGGCCCCACGCGGTCAGGGCGGCGACGGGCACGCCCGCGGCCTCGACGTGCGAGAGATCGGCGGGCTTGCGCGCCAGCGACAGGGTGGGCACGACGACGTACTCGGCGTACGCCCCCGGGGTGCGGGGGGCGGCGGCCATGCCGTAGACCTCGGTGCCGACGGGGAACGGGTGCGCGTCGAACGGCGCGCGTACCACCACCCCGCTGACGTCGAGACCCAGCACAGCCGGCCAGGAGTCGATCGCGCCCGACAGGCCGCGTCCGGCGCGGGTCTTGGCGTCGATCGGGTTGATGCCGGCGGCCACGACCCGCACCAGCACCTCGCTCAGCACGGGAGAGGGCACGGCGACGTCGGCGAGGTGCAGCACGTCTGCCAGGCCCGGAGCGTCGAACACCGCCGCCCGCATCGTCTCGGGGACCGCCGGCGCGGGTTCGATGGCGGTCTCGGGACGCGTCGATCGGGATCTCATCGGGCGCTCTCTCTCGCGTGCGGTCGCATGCACGGCGACTCCGCCGCGACGCGACCAGTCAAGCGCGCCATTGTCTCCGCGGTGTTACACCCGGGTCACCGTGTCGCGAAGGCTAGCGATCCTGTGCGGGGGACTCGCCGACCGCGAGCGCGTGCAGAAGGGTCGACAGGTGGCGGATGTCGGCCACCGACCAATCGGCCATCGCCTCGAACAGGCGACTCTCGTGCGGGGCGCGGGCGTCGGCGAGCCGCGCGTGCCCGACCTCGGTCACCGCGATGAGGCGCGAGCGGCGATCGTTCGGATCGGGTGTGCGGGTCACCAGGCCCAGCTCTTCCAGCTCGCTGATCGATCGGCTGAGGAAGCCCTTGTCGGCCGAGAGCCGTTCGGCGAGAGCCGAGAGCGTGAGCGGGCCGAACCTGCTGACGACGGAGAGGGCCTTGAAGGTGGCCGGGAGCATCCCGGGACTCACGCGTTCCGCCGCTTCGGAGACGAAGCGGCGGAACACGGTCATGAGCTCCGAGAACGACGACTCCAGGGCCTGGACGGCCTCGCGGCGGTCATCGTTCGATTCGCTCATCACGTCAGTCATCCTCTCCCATCTCGGCGCCACGGCGTGCGCGGCGCGAGGCAGCGGCATCCGGGGTCGTGATGGATCCCGTCGCGGCGAGCGTCGCCATGCCGGCGGGAACCGAGACGGTGGCGAAGTCGGCCTCGCTCGCGGCGACGCGCTCGGTCGTCGTCATGCGGGTGAGGGGCCGGTTGGGGAGGAACAGGATGGCGATGAGGCTCACCACGGCCACCGGAACGGCGATGAGGAACGAGTGCGCGATCGACTGCGCGTAGATGTCCTCGACGATGACCCGGACGGTGTCGGGGAGGGCCGACACCTGTGGGATGGTGCCCGACTGCAGGGACTGGGCCACCGCGGCGCCGTCGGCGCCGAGACCCATGATCGCGGTCTTCAGCTCGTCGGCTCGGTCGGTGAACAGGCTCGCCGCCATGCTGGCGAGGGCGGCGCCCATGACCGACACGCCGATGGTGCCGCCGAGGCTGCGGAAGAACGTCACGCCCGAACTCGCCGCGCCCATCTGGGTGGGGTTGGCCGTGTTCTGCACGATGAGCACGAGGTTCTGCATCGTCATGCCGACACCGGCGCCGAGCAGGGCCATGTAGACCGAGACCAGCGCGAAGTTCGTGTCGTAGTGGATCGTCGACAGCAGGAACGATCCGGCGATCAGCAGCACGCCGCCGGCGATGAGGAACGGCTTCCAGTGCCCGTGACGCGAGATGAGCGCGCCCACGACGATCGACGAGATCAGCAGGCCCGCGATCATCGGGATGGTCATGACGCCGGCCTGGGTGGGTGTGGCGCCCCGCGCCATCTGCATGTACTGGCTCAGGAAGACGGAGGTGCCGAACATCGCCAGTCCCGTCGCGATCGACGCGATCGTCGCCAGAGTGAAGGTGGCGTCGCGGAACAGGGTGAGCGGCACGAGGGGCTCGGAGGAACGCAGCTCGACGACGACGAACAGAACGGCGGCGAGCACGGCTCCACCGACCATGACGGCGGTCTCGACGCTGGCCCAGTCGAAGGTCTTTCCGGCGTTGGTCACCCAGATGAGGATGAGCGAGACCGCGGTCGAGAGCAGCACGATGCCCAGGTAGTCGATCTTCACCTTGCGCTTCGCTCGCGCCGGCAGGTGCAGGGTGCGCTGCTGGATGAGCAGGGCCACGACGGCGAAGGGCAGGGCGACGAAGAAGTTCCAGCGCCAGCCGAAGGCGTCGGTGATGACGCCGCCGAGCAGCGGGCCGCCGACCGTGGCCACGGCCATGACGGCGCCGAACAGGCCCATGTACCGCCCGCGCTCGCGCGGGCTGATGATGTCGGCCATGATGACCTGGCTGAGGGCGGCGAGACCGCCGGCACCCAGGCCCTGCACGGCGCGGAAGGCGATCAGCATGTTCGTGTCCTGCGCGAAGCCGGCGGCGGCCGTGGCGAGCACGAAGATCGCGATGGCGATCTGGATGAGCAGCTTGCGGTTGAACAGGTCGGCGAGCTTGCCCCAGATGGGGGTCGAGATCGCGGTGGTGAGCAGGGTCGCGGTGATGACCCAGGTGTAGGCGTTCTGGTCGCCCGACAGGTCGTGCACGATGACCGGCAGCGACGTCGAGACGACGGTCGAGGCGAGCATCGACACGAAGGTGCCGAGCAGCAGCCCGATGAGGGCGGGGAGCACGCGCCGCTGGGCGGGCGTGTCTGTGGTGGGGGAGGTGGTCATGCGGAACTCCACGGAGGGGACGGATGCCGCGACGACGATGGCGCGTTAGTTGACTAACGTCAACGATACGCCTGATGCTTGACTTGCGTCAACTATTAATCGAGGAGCGCCAGGGCGCGGTACCTCTCGGTCGGTTCCGTCCGCACGGGTTCGGGGCGCGGCTGACGCGTCTGCATGGTGCGGTGATAGAGCTCGTCGATGAGCGAGGTCGCCAGGCCCACGAGCTTCGCGATCTCGCGTTCGTCGCGGTCGATCCACTGGCAGCGCGGCTCGTCGCCGACGGGGACGAAAGCGTCGTGCTGCTCCCAGGCGACGAGCGTGCGTTCCGCGCCGAGCACGTGCTGCTGCCACCAGATCTGGCGCATGTACGTACGGGGGATCGAGCGCCACGCCTTGTTCGTCGTCTTGATCTCGGCGAGCATGATGCGCCCCTCGCCGTCGACGACGACGCCGTCGGGGGTGGCCAGGTGACGCTTCTCGACGACCGCGTGATACAGCGCCGACGAAGGGCGGATGCCGTGGGTCGCCGCGACCCACGCGGCGATCTCGGGTTCGCGCCGACGGCCGTGCGCAGTGAAGGCGTTGCCCGAGAAGTTCGAGCCCATGAGCTTGGCATCCGCGGCGCGCGAGATGGCGTTGTGGCTCGTCAACGTGGCGACGTCGGTGGCCGTGATCCCGCGCGAACGGGCCCGGATCCAGGCGACCCGATCCCGCGAATCGGCGACGATGCGGGCGTCGAGGTCGGCGCTGCGAGAGGCGACGAGCTCGGGGGACATGCGTTCGACCCTAACCCCGCGCGCCCGTGGATCGGATGCGAACCCCGGCGCGTCGGCATCCGGGGTCTTGTCCTCGAAGTAAGGGTGACCTAAGTTGATCGTCATGAGCTCGGATGCCGTTTCGCTGCGCCGCCCCGACGGGGGCCGCTGGTGTGATCTCGAGGGTGCTGTGCTGCTCGGCGGTGACGCGCGGAACCTCCCCGAGATGCGGCGTATCGCCGCCGCCCTCTCTCCCGCCGCGCACCTGACGGTGCTGGTCGAGGTGTGCGGGTCGGATCAGGTGGGCGTCATCGACGCCCGCGACGGGCGGGTGAGTTGGCTCGACCGCTCGCTCGAGGGTGGGCTGCGGCCGCGCGGCGAGCGTCTCGCGCAGGCGATCCACGCCTGGTGCGCCGAGTGGGCGTGCGGAGACGACCCGGTGTGCACGGTCTGGCTCGGCGCCCGCACGCCCGCGCGCATCGTGCGCATGACGCGGGCCCTGCTGCCCGAACCGCGCGTGTCCTGACGCGGGGGAGTCCGGCCTGCCGCGGCTGCGGGGGAACGGGCGCGCGGGTGGTGGTTCGGTGGGGACGCACACGATCGCCGAGGACGCACTCGATCGTTGCTCATGCGATGCGTCATCGTCGATCGAGTGCGTCCTCGTGAGGTCGGTGGGCCTCCTCCCGCGCGCGCCTGTGGAAAGACGCCGACGCCCGGATGCCGGAGTCGGCAGTGTGGACGCATGCAGGCGGAATCACCGATCGAACACGCTCGACGGTCGCTCTTCTCCAGATCGGAACTGCGCGAGCGCGGTGTGTCCGAATCGGAGCTGAGGAAGGCCGGCGCCGGCGGCGCGTGGTCGCGAATCGAGCCCGGGGTGTACATCGCCCGCGACGAATGGGCAGCAGCGCGGCCGGCCGACCGCCACCGCTTCGCGATCCTCGCCGCCGTCCGCAGGGCGCGCGATGCCGGCGGGGTGGTCTCCCACCTCTCGGCGGCCGTTCTCCACGGTCTGCCGCTTTACCGCTTCCGCGGCGGACCCGTGCACGCGATGGTTCCGCGCTCCGCCCATCCACCGAGTGGTCGCGCACTGCGCCGGCACACTGGCGCCCTCGACCCCCAGGATGTCGTCGTCGTCGACGGGATCCGCTGCACCTCGCTCGGGCGGACGGTCTTCGACATCGCCTGCACCGAGCCGCGGGAGGTGGCGTTGAGCTGCGCCGATGGGGCTCTTCGTCGCGTCGCTGTGCGCGGCCGGCGGTTCGACTCCGACGCGCAGACCCTCTGGCGTGACGTCATGCGCGAGCGCGTCGTGAGCGCGCGGGGTCGACGCGGGGTGCGCGAGGCCGCCTGGGTCACCGAGTTCGCCGATGGAAGGGCGGAGTTGCCGGGTGAGAGCGTGAGTCGACTGCAGCTGCACCGGCTCGGTTTCCGCGACATCGACTTGCAGGTGGCGGTGGAGGGCCCGCGGGGGTCCGCGTATTTCGTCGACATCGCGCTGCGTGACGTGCGGACGTTCTGGGAGTTCGACGGTGAGGTGAAGTATCGGGACCCCTCCCTCCGCGGAGGTCGTTCCGTCGAAGACGTCGTCCTGGACGAGAAGCGACGCGAAGACTGGATCCGCGGTGTCACGCAATGGCGATTGTGTCGCGGCGGCTTCGCCGACATCGCCTCTCCGGAGGCGCTCGCCGCCCGCCTGGCGGCGTTCGGGGTGAGGCCGCCGAGATGATCGGCGAGGACGTACTCGCTCGTCGAGGACGCATCGGTTCGGCATCGATCGGATGCGTCCTCGACGAAGCAATGCGTCATCGGCGCTCGGGCATCGCGGGGCGGGCGCGGCGGGCGGGCGGGCCGGCGGGGCGGGGCGAGCGAGGCGAGGCGCGGCGCGGCGGGGCGGGCGGCGGGCGGGCGGATTGGCGAAGGGGGCGGGCGTCGGGTACAGTGGAGGCAAGCCAAAGACCGTCGGTTATCGGAGTGCTCGCATTCTGATCGAAGCGTCTGCTGAGAAGCAGAGAACCTACGCAGGTCACTTGAACTCCTCCCGATCGGGAATCCGAGCTCCGTGCCCTGCGCCGGAGCTCTTCTTTTTTGCCCAGACCCGGTGTCTTCGGCCGGCGCCCCGTCATCGCGGAGCGCCTCGTATACACAAGGAGTGGCCATGGCGCAGAAGGATGCATCGGTCGCCGAGCTCACGAAGCATTTCGAGAACTCGACCGCCGTTCTGCTGACCGAGTACCGCGGTCTGACGGTTGCCCAGCTCAAGCAGCTGCGCAACGACATCCGTCAGGACGCGGATTACGCCGTGGTGAAGAACACGCTGACCAAGATCGCCGCGGCAAACGCGGGGGTCACGGGACTGGATGACGAGCTCAAGGGCCCGTCTGCCATCGCGTTCGTGCACGGCGACCCCGTCGCCGTCGCGAAGGGCCTGCGTGCCTTCGCCAAGGCTAACCCTCAGCTCGTGGTGAAGGGCGGCTACTTCGATGGCGCCGCTCTGACCGCGGATGAGGTCAACAAGCTCGCCGATCTCGAAAGCCGTGAAGTCCTGCTGGCGAAGCTCGCCGGTGCGATGAAGGCGACGATGACCAAGGCGGCATACGTCTTCCAGGCGCTTCCGTCGAAGGCCGTTCGCACGGTCGACGCGCTGCGCGAGAAGCAGGACACCGCGGCCTGACCCGGCCCGGCTGATTAACCCGATCAAGGAGATACAACATGGCTAAGCTCAGCACCGAAGAGCTTCTCGCGGCGTTCAAGGAGCTCACGCTCATCGAGCTGTCCGAGTTCGTCAAGGCGTTCGAGGAGACCTTCGACGTCACCGCTGCCGCCCCCGTCGCGGCTGCCGGCCCCGCCGCCGGTGGCGCTGCCCCCGCCGAAGAGGTCGAGGAGAAGGACTCGTTCGACGTCGTTCTCGAGGCCGCCGGCGACAAGAAGATCCAGGTCATCAAGGTCGTCCGCGAGCTCACCTCGCTCGGCCTCGGCGAGGCCAAGGCCGTCGTCGATGGTGCTCCCAAGGCCGTGCTCGAGGGCGCGAACAAGGAGACCGCCGAGAAGGCCAAGGAGGCCCTCGAGGCTGCCGGCGCTTCGGTGACCCTCAAGTAATAACGCTTCTNGGCGGGGGAGTCGCGATCGGTCGGAAACGCGCCGCGCCGACGGCTTCACCGTTCACACGATGGCAACGAATGAAGCCTGGGAATTCCTGATGAGGTCGTCTACGGTCGAAGAGACCCCCCGTCGATCCCCCCACCCGACGATGACCGTCGGATTCGCAGGAGACCCATGTCCCCCATGCCTTCTCGGCGCCCCTCGGGCCGCACCTCGACCGCGCTGAGCGCGGCGGTGGCCGCCGCCCTCCTGGGTTCCGCCCTGGTCGCCCCGGCTGCTTCGGCGGCCCCCATCGACTCCGGGGCACCTTCGCTGCCGGTCGTCGAGACGTCGGCCCCCGACGCACCGGACACCGCCGCCCCCGGCGACGTCATGCCGCAGCCGGACACCGCACAGACCGCCTCACCCGCCCCCACGCAGGCGGATCCGACGACGCAAGAGACGGCCGCGACCGAGCCCCCCGCTGCCGAGACCCCCGCCGCCGAGACCCCCGCCGCCGAAGCGGCCGCGGCGGCGGAGGTCACCGCCATCCGCGACATCCAGGGCGAGGGCGACACCACCCCGCGGGGCGGGCAGTCCGTCACCACGCGCGGCGTCGTGACCGCCGCGTACCCGACCGGCGGGTACGACGGGTTCTTCCTGCAGACCGCGGGCACCGGTGGCGACCTGGGCGCCGATCACACGGCATCCGATGCGATCTTCGTCTACGGCTCCCGCGCGGTGGCCGAGGTCGCGGTCGGTGACCACGTCGAGGTCAGCGGAACCACGAGCGAGTACAACGGCCTCACTCAGATCGTCTCGGACTCCGACCTCGTCACGGTGCTGACCGACGCGGCCGAGCCCGTCACCCCGGCGACCGTCGCGTGGCCGCGGACAGACGAGGAGCGCGAGCGCCTCGAGGGGATGCTGCTGGCACCCCAGGGCGACTTCACCGTCACCAACACCTACAGCACGGGCCAGTACGCCGAAGTGGGCCTGGCCGCGGGCACCACTCCGCTGCTCGCCCCCACCGAGGTCGCGCGCCCGGGCACCGCCGAGTTCGACGGCGTCGTGGCCGACAACGCCGCCCGCGCCGTGGTCCTCGACGACGGAGCGTCGCTGAACTTCCAGCGCTCGGCCACCGATGTGCCCCTGCCGTACCTGTCGCTCACCGACCCCGTGCGCGTCGGCGCTCCGGCGTCGTTCACCCGGCCTGTCGTGCTCGACTTCCGTAACGGCGCGTGGAAGTTCCAGCCCACCGGGCAGCTCACCGTCGACAACGCCGCCGACGTGCAGCCGGCGACCTTCGAGAACACGCGCACCGCGCGGCCCGCCGACGTCGGCGGTACCGTGCAGGTGGCCAGCTTCAACGTTCTGAACTACTTCACCACCACCGCCGAAGACGTCGGCTGCGACTCGGTCTACACCGACCGCGAGGGCAACCCCATCACGGCCAACCGCTGCGCCGAGCCGGGCCCGCGCGGAGCGGCCAACGACGAGAACCTCCAGCGCCAGCAGGCGAAGATCGTCGCCGCCCTGAACGCCCTCGACGCGGAGGTGGTCTCGCTCGAAGAGATCGAGAACTCCGCCGCTCTCGGGAAGGACCGTGACGAGGCGCTCTCGACCCTCGTCGGGGCGCTCAACGCCGACCTGGGCGAGGACGCCTGGGCGTTCGTCGCGTCGCCGACCGCGCTGCCGGCGTCGGAGGACGTCATCCGCACCGCCTTCATCTACAAGCGTGCGGCGGTCGCGCCGGTCGGCGACAGCGTCATCCTCGACGACCCCGCGTTCGCCAACGCGCGACAGCCGCTGGCCCAGGCCTTCGCGGCCGCCGGCGACGACGAAGCGTCGTTCCTCGCGATCGTGAACCACTTCAAGTCGAAGAGCGACAGCGATCCCGCAGCCTCGGGCGACAACGCCGACGGCGACCAGGGCGCCTTCAACGGCGACCGCGTGCGTCAGGCGCAGGCGCTCGTCGACTTCGCCGCCGCGCGCACCGCGGACACCGGCGTCGACGAGGTGTTCCTGCTCGGCGACTTCAACGCGTACACGCAGGAGGACCCGATGCAGGTGCTCCGCGACGCGGGGTACGCCGATCTGGGGTCCACGACCGGTGAGTACACGTACTCGTTCAGCGGTCAGTCCGGCTCGCTCGACCACGTGCTGGCGTCTCCGGCCGCGCAGGAGCTCGTCACGGGCACCGACGTCTGGAACATCAACGCCGGTGAGGCTCTCGCGCTGGAGTACAGCCGGTACAACGCCAATGTGCGCAACTTCTACGACGCGTCCCCCTACCGCTCCAGCGACCACGATCCCGTGGTCGTCGGGCTCGACCTGTCGGGGACGACCGAGCTGAACCTGCTCAACATCAACGACTTCCACGGGCGCATCGACACCAACACCGTGAAGTTCGCCGGCACGATCGAGCAGCTGCGGGCCGAGAAGGGCGAGCAGCGGTCGCTGTTCCTCTCCAACGGTGACAACATCGGCGCGTCGCTCTTCGCCTCGGCCAACGCCGACGACGCGCCCACGATCGACGTGCTCAACGCGCTCGGGCTCGCGGCATCCGCCGTCGGCAACCACGAGTTCGACAAGGGCATCGACGACCTGACCGGCCGGGTCACCGAGCGTTCCGCGTTCCCGTACCTGGGGGCGAACGTCTACCGGGACGGTCGACCGCTGCTGCCCGGCTACGAGATCGTCGAGGTGAACGGACTGCGCGTCGGCGTCGTCGGCGCGGTGACCGAGGAGACGGCCTCGCTCGTCAGCCCCGGAGGGATCGAGGGCCTGGAGTTCCGCGAGCCCGTGGCCGAGGTGAACCGCGTGGTCGCCGAGATCCGCGATCAGGTCGACGTGCTCGTCACCGAGTTCCACGAGGGCGCGGCCCAGGGCGACGCGGCGGGCACCACCCTCGACGACGCGATCGCCGCGGGCGGGGCGTTCGCCCGCATCGTGACCGAGACCGATGCCGACGTGGATGCCATCTTCACCGGCCACACGCACGAGGAGTACGCGTGGGAGGCCCCGGTTCCCGGCGGTGACGGGACGCGTCCCGTGCTGCAGACCGGCAACTACGGCGAGAACATCGGCCAGGTCGTGCTGACGATCGATCGCGAGAGCGGCGACGTGGTCGACCACGAGGCTCGCAACGTTCCGCGCCTGGCGGCCGAGATCGTCGAGGACGACCCCGAGCAGACCGCCGAGAACAGCGCCGCGCTCGACGCCGACCTCATCGCGACGTACCCGCGGGTGGCCGAGGTGGACGACATCGTCGACCGTGCCCTGGCCGAGGCCGACCTCGTCGGTTCGCGCCCGGTGGGATCGGTCACGGCCGACATCACCACCGCCTTCCTCGGCGGGGCGTACGTCGACGGCGTGTACACGGGCGGCCAGCGCGACGACCGGTCGAAGCAGTCCGCGCTCGGCAACCTCGTCGCCGACGCGCTGCTCGACACGCTCGACGACCCCGCCCGCGGCGGGGCCGACATCACCGTGGTCAACCCGGGCGGCCTGCGCGCCGAACTGCTGCGCGGCGACGACGGCGTGATCACGTTCGCCGAGGCGAACGCGGTGCTGCCGTTCGTGAACAACCTGGGCACGACCACCCTCACCGGCGACCAGCTGCGCCGCCTGCTCGAGCAGCAGTGGGGCGATGAAGCGGGCCGTGCCGCGACGCTGGCGCTGAGCGTGTCCGAGAACCTGCGCTACACCTACGACGCCACTCGGGCGCCGGGGCAGCGCATCTCGGGCCTCTGGGTCGACGATGTCGCGGTGGATCCCGCGGCGTCGTATCGCGTCGGCTCGTTCAGCTTCCTGCTGCAGGGCGGTGACGCGTTCACCGTGTTCGACGAGGGCACGGAGCCGCGCGACTCGGGTCTCATCGACCGCGACGGCTGGATCTCGTACCTGTCGGCCCATCCGGGCCTCGCGCCCGACTTCGGTGCCCGCGCGGTCGAGGTGACGGGTGCGCCGACCGAGGTCGTCCGCGGCGCCGAGACGTCGTTCACGGTCTCGGGGCTCGACCTGACCTCGCTCGGCAGCCCCGCCGCCACCGAGGCCACGGTGACGGTCGGTGCGGGAGAACCCCAGACGGTGCCCGTCCGCGACGGCGTCGCCCAGGTCACCCTCACGGTGCCCGTGGACGCCCCCGCCGAGGTCGGCATCCGCCTCGTCACGGCCTCGGGCTCGACGGCCACGGTGCCCGTGCGGGTCGTGGACGGCGCCGATGACGCGCCGTCGGGTCCGGGGGACTCCGGCGGTGGTGAGGCCGGCCCCGGCGCTCCCGGGTCGCTTCCGCGCACCGGTGCGGACACGGCGTGGATGGGCGGCGGCGTGCTGGCGGCCCTCGCGCTCCTGGGCATCGGTGTGGTGCTGCGTCGTCGCGGAGTGCGCCGGGCGGANGGAGCGGTGGAGGAGCGCACCACCAGGCGGGTCGCCGCCTCGGTGCGTCGCGGGGGCTCGCTGGTGCCCTCGATCATCGACAGCAGCATGCGCGTCGCCTCGACGCCCTGGTCGAGCGGGAACTGCTCGACGGTGGTGAGGGCGAACATCTCGGCGTAGTCGTGGCCGTCGATGCCGACGACGCTGAGCTGCGTCGGAACGGAGATGCCCATGCGACGCGCGGCGATGATGACGCCGATGGCGACCTCGTCGCACGCGGCGACGACGCCCGTGGGGCGGGAGGCGGCGTCGGCGAGGAACGAGGCGGCGGCCGCGTACGCGTCGGTGATGGTCAGCGTGGACGGGACGTTGCGGATGCGGACGGCGAGTCCGTGGTCGTTCATGGCCTTGCGGTAGCCGATGGAACGCTCGTCGACGTCTTTCGCGGGGGCATCGCTGGGCGGCGTGCTGCCGACGAACGCGATGTCGGTGTGTCCCAGGGCGATGAGGTGCTGCGTGATGATGCGCGTGATGGCGATGTTGTCGAGGCCGAGGGTGGGAACCCCGGCGAGGGCGTTGCCGATGCTCACGACGGGTTTGCCGATGTTCGCGAGGCGTTCCAGATCGGCGTCGTCGGGTTCGAGGGCGACGGCGATGATGCCGTCGAAGCGCTTTCGGGCGAGGTAGGTGGAGTACAGGCTCTCGCGGTCGTTCGATCCGGGTTCGGCGACGTACAGGGTCACGTCGTACCCGCGGGGGATGAGGGTGCGCTCGACGCCCTCGACGATCGCGCCGAAGTACCAGCGGTTGACCTTCGGCACGATCAGGGCGATGGTGCTCGTGCGGCCGGTCGCCAGACTCACGGCGCTCGTGGAGGGGACGTAGCCGAGCGACTCCGCGGCGTCGGCGACGCGCCGACGCGTGTCGTCGGAGACGTAGCCGCCGCCGGTCAGTGCTCGGCTGGCGGTCGACTTGGACACGCCGGCCAGGCGTGCCACATCGGCGATTCCGCTCATCGTGTGTTCCTCGGGGTCCGATCGACATCGGTGTCGACGTCGAAGAAGAGTATCCGACAACGCGCTTTTGTGGAACCGGTTCCCCGCGATGCTTCCCCCCGGTTCTTCGCGTTTTTCCGCCAGTTATGCGTTCGTGATCTTTCGGCGTTGCGTCTCGTCGGGTTCTCGCCTACGGTGATCTGGAATCGGTTCCTGACAGGTTCCGATGCACCATTTGAACTCGAAGAGGAGAGACCACATGGGTATGTCACAGCGGTATCGCCTGCTGGCGCCCGTCGGGCTGCTGGCGGTCGGTGCGATTGCTCTCGCGGGCTGCGCCGAAGGCGACAGCAGCGGCGGCGGGAGCGGATCCGGGGGCGAAACGACCGTCCGCATCTCCGGCGGCATCACCGGCACCGAGGCCGACGCGCTGAACCAGAGCTTCGACCAGTTCACCGCGGACACGGGCATCAAGGTCGTCTACACCGGCGACAAGAGCTTCGAAGGCAACGTCGTGACCAAGGTCTCGGGTGGCGACGCCCCCGACATCGCGATCGTTCCGCAGCCGGGTCTGCTCAAGACCCTGATCGGCACCGGCGAGGTCCAGAAGGCGTCCGACGCCGTCTCGAGCAACGTCGACGAGTACTGGGGCGAGGACTGGAAGTCCTACGGCACCGAGGACGGCACGTTCTACGCCGCTCCCATGCTCGCCAACCTCAAGGGCTACGTCTGGTACTCGCCGGCGAAGTTCAAGGAGTGGGGCGTCGAGGTTCCCAAGACGTTCGACGAGCTGCTCACGCTCACGCAGACCATCCAGCAGAAGTCGGGCTCCGCACCCTGGTGCGCGGGCTTCGCCTCGGACGCCGCATCGGGCTGGCCCGGAACGGACTGGATCGAGGACATGGTCCTGCGTCAGTCCGGCCCCGACGTGTACGACCAGTGGGTGGCGAACGAGGTGAAGTTCACCGACCCGCAGATCAAGGACGCCTTCGACGCCGTCGGCTCGATCCTGCTCAACCCGTCGTACGTCAACGCCGGTTTCGGTGACGTCAAGAGCATCAACTCGACCGCGTTCGCCGACGTCGCCGCCAAGGTGGCCGACGGCAGCTGCGCGATGACCCACCAGGCGTCGTTCCTCTCGGCGAACTTCCTCACGGTCACGAACGCGGCGGGCGAGACCCCCACGATCGCCCCCGACGGCGACGTGTACGCGTTCCTGCTCCCGGGCGTGAAGGAAGGCGAGCTGGCGGTCGAGGGTGGCGGCGAGTTCGTCGCGGCCTTCTCCGACGACGAGAGCGTTCAGAAGGTCGCCGAGTTCATGTCGACCCCCGAGTTCGCCGATGCCCGCGTCAAGCTCGGCGGCGTCATCTCGGCCAACAAGGGCGCCGACCCGTCGCTCGCCTCCAGCGAGTTCCTCACCGAGGCGATGAAGACGCTGCAGGACCCGAACACCACGCTGCGTTTCGACGCGTCCGACCTCATGCCGGCCACCGTCGGTTCGGGTTCGTTCTGGAAGGGCATGGTCAGCTGGATCGACGGCACGCCCACCGACGAGGTGCTCAGCAACATCCAGGCCGGCTACGACAACTAGCCGTTCCTGACGAGACCGATGGGCCGTCCGCGATGCGGGCGGCCCATCCGGTCCCGTCCTTCATCATCGCCCTCTCGCTCGGGCGTCAATCGATGAGCACGAAGGCGTGTTCGGGAGGGAAGTCATGACCGATATCAAAAACGCGGAGAAGGCGCCGGCGGCCTCGCCGGCGGGCCGGACGAAAGCGACACCGTCGCGCGGCTCCGCGCACAATCACCGGACCACGGTCATCGTGGTCTCCGTCGCCCTCATCCTGGCGGTGGCGCTCTTCCTCTTCATGGTGACGCGGCCCGCGGCAGAGACGCGACCCACCACCCTGGGCTTCTCGCTCAACAGCTTCTTCACCTGGCTGGGCGGACTCAACCCGCTCGCGCAGATCCCGCTGGTCCTCCTCGCCTTCGGCGTCGTCGTCGGACTGCTGCTGCTGCTCATCGAGTACGCGCCACGCGCGGGCAAGGGTTACTTCTGGCTCCGCCTGGTGGCGTGCTTCGCCATCCCGGTGATCGCCTTCATGCTGCTGCGTCCGTACCAGAACGCCGTGATCTACGTGCTCGGCATCGCGGTGCTCCTCGGCGCCGTGCTCTTCTACGCGGACTACCGGTCGCGTCAGGGGGCCGGGTACCTGTTCCAGCTCATCCTGTTCGCCGCCCCGGCGTCGATCCTGCTGCTGCTGGGGCTCGTCTACCCCGCGATCACCACGTTCTTCCAGTCGTTCTTCGACAAGACCGGTGACAACTTCGTCGGGTTCGAAAACTACATCTGGACCTTCACGAACCCCGAGGGCTTCTGGTCGGTCATCAACACCCTCATCTGGGTGCTGCTGGCGCCGACCATCGCGACGGCCATCGGCCTCGCATACGCGGTCTTCATCGACCGAGCGGCCGGTGAGAAGTACCTCAAGGTCCTCATCTTCATGCCGTTCGCCATCTCGTTCGTCGGCGCCGGCATCATCTGGAAGTTCGTCTACGACTTCCGCCAGGACAACCAGATCGGCATCTTGAACGCCATCGTCACGGCGTTCGGTGGGCAGCCGGTGTCGTGGCTGTCGGCGGCGCCGCTGATCAACACCCTGCTGCTGGTCGTGGTCTTCATCTGGAGCCAGACGGGCCTGGCCATGGTCATCCTCTCGGCGGCCATCAAGGCCGTTCCGACGGAGCAGATGGAAGCGGCAGAGCTCGACGGCGCGAGCGCCTGGGAGCGGTTCATCAACGTCACCGTCCCCGGCATCCGTTCGTCGCTGATCGTGGTGCTGACCACGATCGCCATCGGTGCGCTCAAGATCTACGACATCGTCGCGGTCATGACCGGTGGACGCAACGACTCGACCGTCCTCGCCTTCGAGATGGTCAACCAGCAGCAGCGGTTCCAGAGCTACGGCCACTCCGCGGCGCTGGCCGTGGTGCTGTTCCTCTTCGTGCTGCCGCTGATCATCTTCAACGTGCGCCAGATCCGGAAGCAGAGGGAAGTGCGATGACCATCGGAGTAGATGTCGTCGAGCCGATCGTCGATTCACGTTCGGCCCGCCAGGTCGAGCGCGACACGCGCCGGCACGAGAAGACGGCGCAGAAGCGCCTCACGTCCAAGGGCGCGACGATCGCGGCCGTCGTCATCGCGTTCTTCTGGACGATCCCGACGTTCGGCCTGTTCATCACGTCGTTCCGCCCCGGCTCCGACACGCAGTCGACCGGTTGGTGGACGGTGTTCACCGACCCCAGCTTCACGCTCGAGAACTACCGGCTCGCGCTGACCTCGGGCGGTACCGCCCTGACGCTGGCGTCGTCGTTCCTCAACTCGCTGGCGATCACGATCCCGGTGGTGCTGTTCGCCCTCGCGATCGCCTCGCTCATCGCGTACGCCTTCGCGTGGATCGACTTCAAGGGCCGCAACTTCTTCTTCATCTTCATCTTCGCGTTGCAGATCGTGCCGCTGCAGATGGCTCTCGTGCCGCTGCTGACACTGTTCTCGCGCGGACTGACGATCAACGAGGTCACGATCTTCCCGGGCTTCGACCTTCGCGGGGTGGAGCACAGCTTCGCCACCGTGTGGATCGCGCACGTGATCTTCGCGATGCCCCTGGCGATCTTCCTGCTGCACAACTTCATCGCCGAGATCCCGGGTGAGGTCATCGAGGCGGCTCGCGTCGACGGTGCCGGACACGGGCAGATCTTCTTCCGCCTGATCCTGCCGCTGGCTGCTCCCGCGCTGGCGTCGTTCGCGGTGCTCGAGTTCATCTGGGTGTGGAACGACCTGCTGGTGGCGACGATCTTCGCGCCATCGTCCTCCCTGCCTCTGACGCAATCGCTGAACTCGCTGTCGGGCACCTGGGGCGACCAGTGGTTCCTGCAGTCGGCCGGAACGTTCATCTCGATCCTCGTTCCGCTGCTGGTGTTCTTCCTGCTGCAGCGCTTCTTCGTGCGCGGCCTGCTGGCGGGTGCGACGAAGGGTTGAGTCCGGCACAGGTGAAGGGGCGCGGCATCCATTCGGGTGTCGCGCCCCTTCGCCGTTTCGGGTGGATGCCGCGCCGTCCGCCGCCCGCCGCCCGCCGCCCTCCGTGCGCCGCCCTCCGCATAAACGCTGTTCCTGCGCATAAACGCGGCGACGGAGCGTTTACGCGCAGGAAGAGCGTTTATGGCGGTGGGCCGGGGGTGCCCGAGGCGCGGCTGCTCGGCTCGGCTGCGCGGGGCTGCGGCGCGGGGCCGCTGCGCGGGACGGCTGCGCGGGGCTGCGGCGCGGGACGGCTGCGCGGGGCTGCTGCGCGGGGCTGCTGGCCGGCGCGGCGGCGCGGCGGCGGACGCAAACGGAGCCGACCGGAAGCGGCGGGAACACTGAGCGCACCCCGTGTCCGCAGCCGATCGCGGCGCGGCTCAGACCGACGGACGGCCGTGCGTCAGGCGCCGCAGCCGAGGCGTGACTGGATGTCGCGCATCGCGTCGATCTCGGCGGACTGACCGCTCACGATCGTGCCGGCCACCTCGGCCACGCGGGGCTCGTCGCCCAGCTCGATGACGGCCTCGGCCATGGGGATCGCGCCCTGGTGGTGGCGGATCATCAGCTCGAGGAACAGGCAGTCGGCGGGCTGCCCGTCGAGGGTGCGGAGTCGGTCGAGCTGCGCGTCGGTGGCCATGCCCATCTCGCCGAGCAGCTGCTCCTGCGTGAGGGCGGAGGTGTCGCCGTGGCTGTGCTCGCCCGACTTCTCCATCCACGTCATCAGCGGCTGATCCGAGGCTTGGGGCAGCCCCCACTCGACGAGCCAGCCGTACATCTCGCCCCGCTGACCGGACTGCGTGGTTGCGATGTCGTACGAGAGGGCGCGCAACTCGTCGTCGGCGGTCTTGCGGTAGATCTCCATGGCCATGAGGACCGCCTGGGTGTGGTGCACCTGCATGTCGCGGGCGAAGCCGGCGTCGGCGGAGGTCGTCGAGGGGTGCGCCGGCGCGGCCGTCGCGCCGAACGCCGTGAAGCGTCCGATCGCGAAGGCCACGGCGACGACCGCGACGGCGATGAGGGCGACGACGGCCCACCGGACCGCGGGGCGTGCGACCGGGGCGTCGTCGGTCATCAGGCCTTGCCCGGACCTTCCACGCCACCCGAGCACGCGGCGTTCGGCTCGGGGGCGTTCTGGCTGCGCCAGAACTCGGTGAAGAACTCCCCGATGCGCGGGTCGCTCGGATCGTCGAGCTTCAGCTGGTGGTTCCAGGCGCTGACGGCGACGGGGGTGTCCATGTCGGGGTACGGCGAGAGGATCGCGTAGCTCGAGGGCAGAACCGCCTTCAGGGCGTCGATGCCGGCCTCGTCCACGCGGGCGGGGTCGTAGGTCACCCAGATGGCGCCGTGCTCCATGGAGTGCACGGCGTTCTCGTTCTGCTGGGGCTCGGTGTAGACGCCGCAGTTGAGCCAGATCGGGTTGTGCGGGCCGCCGGCGGGAGGGGTCTGGTCGTAGGTGACCGCATCTTGCACGTGATCGGAGCGGTTCTCGAAGGTCTGCACCCCGTCGATCTCGCGCCCGGTGCTGTTGCCGGCCTGGTAGCTCGTGGGGGGCTCGGGGGCGAAGGCGAAGGATGCCACGACCAGGCCGATCACCGCGAGGGCAGCCGTGGAACCGACGACCCACCAGACCAGCTTTCCGCGCTTTCGGCGCGCCATCTGCTTCTGGTACTCGGCGAGCTTCTGCTGCCGTTTCTGCTCGCGCTGCTGCTTGACGGTGAGGTCGATGTCGGCCTGCTTCGCGGGGTTGCCGCTCGCGCGCTTGTCGGAGGGGGAAGTCATGCGCTGTGTTCTGTCTCTCTTCGGGGCGGGACACATCGGCATGCGCCGACGATCCCAGCCTATTCGGGTGAATGGGCCGGTGGCCTGGGAGGAACCCGCGAGCCGGGATGGTGGCGCACGGGGTGGGACGCTAGTATTAACGACGTCGAATCGATTCGAGGTTCGACGATCCCCCCTTTTTTCTCAGCCCGATTCGTTCGGGCTGTCCGTGTTGCGAAACGAAACTGACGCGTGCTCGATACTGCTTCCCACCCCGTGATCCCCGCAGCGGCTGCCGCCGCGCAGACCCCCACCGGCGCCATCCGCGCGCTGGGCAAGAACCCCGCCACCGCACCGATCGTGCTGCACCCGGGCGACGCGATCCCCGCGTCGCGCCGCGTGCTGTACATCATCGTGCTCGGCGCACTGACGGCCCTCGGCCCGTTCACCATCGACCTCTACCTGCCGGCGTTCCCGGTTCTCGAGGCCGACTTCCAGACCTCGGCGGCGGCGATCCAGCTGACCCTCACGGGCACGATGATCGGCTTCGCCCTCGGCCAGCTGATCGTCGGGCCCCTCAGCGACAAGGTCGGGCGCCGTCTTCCCCTGCTGTCGGTGACCGCCCTGCACGTGGCCGCGAGCATCTTCGCCGCCCTCGCGCCGACGCTCGAGACGCTCTCGATCGCGCGCGTGCTGATGGGCGCGGGAGCCGCCGCCGGCGGTGTCGTCGCCGCGGCGATCATCCGCGACCTCTTCGGGGGGCGCCGCCTGGTGGTCATGCTCTCGCGCATGGCGATGGTGTCGGGCGTCGCACCCGTGCTGGCTCCGCTCGCGGGTTCCGCGCTGCTGCTGGTGATGAACTGGCGGGGCATCTTCGTCGTGCTCGCCGTGTACGGCGCGGTCATGCTCGTGTCGGCCATCCTGTTCGTGCCCGAGACCCTTCCGGCGGCCCGCCGCGGCGGCCCGGGAGCCACCACGGTGTGGCAGCGGTACGCGAGCGTCTTCCGCGACCGCGTCTTCATCGGCGTGCTGATCATCGGGGCGATGACCTTCAGCGGTCTGTTCTCGTACCTCTCGGCGTCGTCGTTCCTGTTCCAGGTGACCTACGGCTTCAACGCCCAGCTGTACGGCGTGCTGTTCGCGGCCAACTCGGTCGGCGTGGTCGTCGGCGTGCAGGTCGCGTCACGTCTCGCGGCCCGCTTCGGCCCCCAGTGGGTGATGGCCTTCTCGACCGCGGTGCTCGTGCTCGCCGGGGGTGCCATCGTGGTGACCGACCAGTTGGGACTGGGACTGTGGGGGACCATCGTGCCCCTGTTCTTCTTCATGACCGCGTGCGGCTTCACCTTCCCGTGCGCGCAGGTGCTCGCCCTCGACCGGCACGGCAAGGCCGCGGGGACGGCGCAATCGATCATCGGCGCGGCCAACTTCGGCATCGCCGGCATCATCTCGCCCCTCGTCGGGCTGCTGGCCACCGGATCGGGCATCACCGCCACGACCATGGCATCCGTGATGCTCGGGTGCGCGGTCATCGGCGTGATCTCGCTCTGGGTGCTCGTGCGCCCGCGCACGGTCGAGCGCCTCGCACCCTGACCTCCCGGTTACATCCCGCCGACACCGGCGGCCGCGAACAGTAGCAGAGCGGGCGTCGGTGTTCCGCGGGGCCTCGGCGAGCGGCATCATGGGTCAATGGATGCCGCTGCGACCGACGACCCCGTTCTCGATGCGCGCCCGCAGCGGTTCCGCGCCGTCGTCGGAGTGGTGCTGGTGGCTGTGGCGTGCGGCCTGGGGGCGTGGGTGTACTTCCGCGGCCCGAGCCCGTTCGCGGTGGACGTCTGGTGGAACCAGTTGTTCGCGGCGGCGCCGTCGCAGCCGCTGTTCGTCTTCGCGCTCGCGATGGACCAGGTGGGCGGTCACCTCACCGCGGTGCTGATCATTCCGCTCGGAGGGGCGCTCGCGCTCTTCCTGTCGCGGCGGCGATGGTCGGCGCTGTACTTCCTGACCGCGTCCGCGGGCAGCGCCTTGTTCGTCCAGGTGCTCAAACAGACCTTCGGTCGCGCCCGTCCCGAAGACATCCTCATCCTCAGCGACTACGGCTCCTTCCCCTCGGGTCATACTGCGAACGCCGCGACGATCGCGGTCGTCGCCGCGGTGATCTTCCCCCACGCGTGGGTGCGTGTGGTGGGCGTGGCCTGGATCGTGCTGATGGCGTTCAGCCGCACCTACCTGCACGCGCACTGGCTGTCGGACACCCTGGGCGGCGCGCTGGTGGGAGCGGGGGCGGCGCTCATCCTGGCCGCCGCGTTCTCGCGGTTGCGGTACCGCGACGCCGACCGACTCGTGATGAGACGCGCGCGCCGGGCGGATGCCGGGACGCGGGGCGCGTCGTAGGCTGACGCGCATGAGCGCCGCCGCCGACGAGACCCCCGCTTTCTCCGACGCCGACGCCGAGGTCACCCGCCTGCGGGCCGAGGCCGATGCCGCCGAGGCCGAGCTGCGACTCGCCCGTGCGCGCGCCGACCTGGCCGCGGCCGAGGCGGCGGCTGCCCGTGCGCGCGCGGCGGCGGCGTCGGCGCGGCCGGCGGGGGAGCCCGCGGCGGCGCCCGAGATCGTGCCGACGACGACGGCACCCGCTCCGGCCGGCTCTGCGGCGACCGGGCGGTCCGACCCCTCCGCGTCGCCCCACGCCGCCCCGCCCGCGAACACCTCGGTCGGGTCCGCCGCGTCGGGGCCGCTGTCCGATGCCCAGGTCGCCGCCGTCGCCGCGGGCTACACCGCCGACGGCGCGACCCTCGACCTCGGCGTGCTGATCAACGGCGGGCCGGTGGCATCCGTTCCCGTGCGCATTCCGCTGGCGATGACGAACCGCCATGGTCTGGTCGCCGGCGCCACCGGCACGGGCAAGACGCGCACCCTGCAGTTGCTCGCCGAGCAGCTGTCCGAGAACGGGGTGCCCGTGTTCGCCGCCGACATCAAGGGCGACCTCTCGGGTCTGGCCGCGCCCGGGACGCCGAGCGAGAAGCTCGCCGCGCGGACCGCCGCCCTCGGTCAGGACTGGTCGGCGCGGGCGTTCCCGACCGAGTTCTTCGCGCTCGGCGACGACGTGGGCGCGGGCATCCCCGTGCGGGCGACGGTCTCGGGCTTCGGACCGCTGCTGCTCAGCCGGGTGCTGGGCCTGAACGCGACGCAGGAGTCGAGCCTGGGACTGGTGTTCCACTACGCCGACGAGAAGGGGCTCGCCCTCGTCGACCTGTCCGATCTGCGGGCGGTGCTGCTCCATCTGACCGCAGACGAGGGCAAGGCCGAGCTGAAGGGCATCGGCGGGTTGTCGGCCGCGACGGCGGGAGTGATCCTGCGCGAGCTCATCGCGTTCGCCGCGGCGGGCGCCGAGACCTTCTTCGGCGAGCCCGAGCTCGACGTGAGCGTGTTCCTGCGCACCGATGCCACGGGTGCCGGCATCGTGAGCCTGCTCGAAGTGCCCAACGTGGCCGCGCGACCCGAGCTGTACTCGACGTTCCTCATGTACCTGCTCGCAGAGCTGTACGAGACGCTCCCCGAGGTCGGCGATCTCGACAAGCCCAAACTCGTGTTCTTCTTCGACGAGGCGCACCTGCTGTTCCGCGACGCGTCGAAGGCGTTCCTCGCCGCGATCACCCAGACGGTGCGGCTGATCCGCTCGAAGGGCGTCGGGGTCTTCTTCGTGACCCAGACGCCGAAGGACGTTCCCGGTGACGTGCTCGCCCAGCTGGGCTCGCGTGTTCAGCACGCCCTGCGGGCCTTCACCCCCGACGATGCGACGGCGCTGCGGGCCTCGGTGCGCACGTACCCCGACTCGGGCTACGACCTCGAACGGGTGCTGCAGGAGCTCGGCACGGGCGAAGCGATCATCACCGTCATGAGCGAGCGCGGGGCGCCCACCCCGGTCGCCTGGACACGCCTGTTCGCCCCGCGGGCGTCGATGGCGCCGATCAGCGCCGACGCGATGGCCGCGGCGGTCTCGTCATCGCCCCTCTTCTCGACCTACGGCACCCCCGTCGACCCCGAGTCCGCGCGCGAGATCCTCGGCGCGCGCCTGCAGGCCGCGACCGACGCGCAGGAGGCCATCGAGCGGGCGAAGAAGGCCGCCGCCGACCAGGCCGAGTTCGCGAAGCAGAAGGCCGCGATCGACAAGGCCCGCGCCGACGCGCAGAAGAAGGCGCAGCGCGAGTACGACCGGATCCTCAAGACCACCGCGGCCCCGCGCCGCCGGGCGAGCACCCCGACGGCGCCTCTCGACGATCTGCTGGGGCGCGGGGCGACGAAGAGCATCGTGTCGGGGGTCATCCGCGGACTGTTCGGCAACGGGCGTCGGCGCTGAGCGTGTGCCCGGTCGGGCGGCGTCGTGCCACCGACCCGGGAAGAGCGGAACGGGGAGGGATGCCGTGACCTCCGGCATCCCTCCCCGTTCCGGCGCGGCTACGAGCGGCGGATCTGCAGCGGCATGGTCGAGGTGTCGATGAGCGGGTCGTCGTCCTGCCGCTCGACGAGGGCCTCGGCCTCGGCCGTGGTCTCGACGGTGGGCATCGATCCGAGCAGCGGTCGGCGGGCCGTCTCGCGCATGGACAGAAGGGCGACCAGCCCCAGAGCGGCGAAGAACATGATGTAGAACGCCGGCATGAGGGTGTTGCCGGTCAGGTCGATGAGCGCCTGACTGAACAGCGGGGTGGTGCCGCCGAACAGCGACACGGCGATGTTGTAGGCGACGGCCATCGCCCCGAACCGCGACGCGGTGGGGAACAGGGCCGGCAGAGCGGATGCCGAGATGGCGACGTAGAACGCCACCGGCACCGCCGCCATGCACAGGGCGATCATCACCGCCCACAGCTCACCGATCTGCATGATGAGGAACGCCGGAACCAGCAGCACCAGGGCGGACCCCGCGGCGATGGCGTACACGGGCTTGCGGCCGATCCGATCGCTCAGGCGACCGATCAGGGGGAGGGCTGCCGACATGACCAGCAAAACCGGCACGGTCGCCACCGCGGCCGACAGGTTGGATACGCCCACCTCTTTCTCGAGGTAGGTCGGCATGTAGCTGGTGAGGGCGTATCCGGCGGTGTTGGTGGCGGCGACGAGGGCGATACCGATCAGGAGCGCCCTCCAGTGGTGCCGCACGATGCCGATCAGACCCTGGCGGGCCATCGGGTCGTCCGCATCGATCTCGGCCGAGCCGGTGTGCTCGAAGGCGGGCGTCTCGGGAATGCGCAGACGGAAGTAGATCGCGACGATTCCGAGCGGGATCGCCAACAGGAACGGGATGCGCCACCCGTAGTCGACCATGGCGTTCTCACCCGAGATCGACGTGGTGATCGCGGTGGTGATCGCCACGGCCGAGGCGCCGGCGGCGAAGCCGACGTACGACCCGACATCGAGCCACGACGACCAGAATCCGCGCCGGCGGTCGGGCGAGAACTCCGAGACATAGGTGGTCGCCCCGGCGTACTCGCCGCCGGTTGAGAAGCCCTGCACCATCTTGAGCAGGTACAGGGGGACGATCGCCCACAGCCCGATCTGCGCGGAGGTGGGGAGGATGCCGATGAGCGCGGTGGCCGCGGCCATCATCGCCATCGTGAGGAACAGCACTTTCTGGCGGCCGATGCGATCGCCCAGCGGGCCGAGCACGAAACCCCCGAAGGGGCGGACGAGGAAGGAGATGGCGAAGCCGAGGAGCGTGACCAGCAGGTTCCAGGGGGCGGGGACGTCGGAGGCGAAGACGACGGTGAGCGTGACGGCGAGGTAGCCGTAGATACCGAAGTCGAACCATTCCATGAAGTTGCCGACGACGGTGCCGCCGATGGCGGTGCGGACGCGCTTCTTGTCGATGACGATCACGTCGTCGACCTCGAGCCGTGCGGCTCCGGATGCCGAGGGGGGTTTCTCGTTCATCGGTCCAGCTTCACTCGGATCGGCTTTCGTTTCCAGTCCGGGCGCTGCGCGAGAGCGTGTGTTAGCGGAAGGTCAGCACCCGATCGCCCCACCCGCGGCGGGGTGCGCGTCGAGCGGACCGGAACGATCCGGCGGCACGCGCGCACCCTCGCGTCCGTCAAGCCCCCGGCGATGTCGGATGCCGCGCGTACCGTGGCGGGCATGACCGAGCTCTCCGCCCCCACCGGCCGCGAAACCGCGCTCGTCGCCCAGCCCCGGCCCGACGGCTCGGCCCCTCGCGCCCTGGTGTTGGGTGCCACCGGATATCTGGGCGGTCGACTCGTTCCCCGACTGCTCTCGGCCGGCTACCGCGTGCGCGTGATGGCGCGCGATCCGCGCCGCGTCGAGGCGTTCCCCTGGGGTGACGAGGTCGAGACGGTCGCCGGCGACGCGACCGACGCCGATGCGGTCCGCAGCGCCGTCGAGGGCGTCGACGTGCTCTACTACCTGATCCATTCGATGGGCAGCGGCCGCGACTTCGAGGCCACCGACCGGCGCGCGTCGCAGACGGTCGCCGACGCGGCGGCGGCGGCCTCGGTGTCGCGCATCGTCTACCTCGGCGGACTGCACCCCGACGACGCCACGCTGTCGGCGCATCTGCGCTCGCGCGTCGAGGTGGGCGACATCCTGCTGGCCAGCGGTGTGCCCACGCTCGTGCTGCAGGCGGGCGTCGTCATCGGCTCGGGCTCCGCCTCGTTCGAGATGGTGCGCCACCTCACCGACGTGCTGCCGTACATGCCGGCACCCAAGTGGGTGCGCAACCACATCCAGCCGATCGCCGTGCGCGACGTGCTGCACTATCTTCTCGGAGCCGCTCGGGTCGCGCCGAACGTCAACCGCGCCGTCGACATCGGCGGCCCCGACGTGCTGCGATACGGCCAGATGATGAACGGCTACGCGCTGGAGGCCGGCTTGCACCAGCGCGCGATCGCCTCGTTGCCCGTTCTCACCCCTCGACTCGCGTCGCACTGGGTCAATCTCGTCACCCCCATCCCGAAGGCGATCGCACGGCCCCTGGTCGAGTCGTTGCAGAACGACTGCGTGGTGAAGGACCGAGCGATCGACGACCTGGTGCCGCGTCCCGAGGGGGGTCTGCTGCCGTACCGCGACGCCGTCCGCCGTGCTCTCGGACGCGTGAACGACGACGCCATCGAGACCAGCTGGCAGGATGCCGAGGTCTCGGGCGTTCCGAGCGACCCGCTGCCGAGCGACCCCGACTGGGCCGGACGCCTGGTGTACACCGACGAGCGCACCATGACGACGACGGCGAACTCCGCGCAGCTGTGGTCGGTCATCGAGGGCATCGGCGGCGAGAACGGCTGGTACTCCTCGCCCCTGCTGTGGGCGATCCGCGGGTGGATGGACCGCCTGGTCGGTGGGGTGGGCCTCGCCCGCGGTCGCCGTAGCCGCTCGGTCGTGACCGTCGGCGACGCGCTCGACTTCTGGCGCGTCGAGGCCATCGAGCCCGGCCACCTGCTGCGCCTGCGCGCCGAGATGAAAGTGCCCGGGGGAGCCTGGCTCGAACTACGCGCGACCCCCGAGGGCGACGGAGCGCGCTTCGACCAGCGCGCGCTCTTCTTTCCGACCGGTCTCGCTGGGCGCCTGTACTGGCTGGCCGTGCTGCCCTTCCACGGCCTCATCTTCAGCGGTATGGCCCAGCGCATCACCGCTGCTGCCGAGCACGTGCAGCGCGATAATCCGGAGCCGAAGGCCGAGGCGGGTCGCCTCGCGCCCGAGGTCCCCGAGGTCGAGACGGTCTGACGATGCTCTCGTGCGCTCCTCGCGTCTCGTCGCGCTCGTCGGGGTCCGCCCCTCGGGCGTCTGACCTAGGCTGATCCCGTGCCGCACGTCGCCCGGGTGATCACCGTTTCCGACCGCTCCGCCGCGGGCCTGCGCGAAGACCGCGGCGGCCCGCTCGCCGTGTCGCTGCTGCGCGAGGCCGGTTTCATCTGCGCCGACGCGGTCGTCGTGCCCGATGGGGCCGACAGCGTCGAGGCCGCGCTGCGCGCCGCCGTCGCCGAGGGGCCGGGACTCATCGTCACCACGGGTGGCACGGGCATCGCGCCCCGCGACCGCACGCCCGAGGGCACCGCCCGGGTGCTCGATCGTGAGCTGCCCGGTGTCGCCGAAGAGCTGCGTCGCCGGGGCCTCGCCGACACCCCCCTGTCGGTCATCTCGCGCGGGCTGGCGGGGATCGTCGACCCCGGGGTGCTCGTCGTCAACCTTCCCGGATCCACGCGCGCCGTGGCATCCGGAATCACGGTGATCGCCGAGATCGCCCCGCACGTGCTCGACCAGCTCGCCGGAGGAGACCACGCATGAGTGCCGTCCGCATCGCCCGCCTGTCGGAGCAGCCGCTCGACCTCGACGTGCACCTCGATGCCGTCGAGGACCCTTCGTCGGGTGCCGTGACCACCTTCGTCGGGCGCGTCCGCGACACCGACCCCGATGCCTCCGACGCGGTGGTCGCCCTGGAGTACAGCGCGCACCCCGACGCCGAGCAGGCGCTTCACCGCATCGCCGAGGACGCCGCGGCCGGCACCGACGCGATCGTCGCCGTCAGTCACCGCGTCGGGCGACTGGGCGTGGGCGATGCGGCCGTGATCATCGCCGTGGCATCCGGTCATCGCGCCGCGGCGTTCGAGGTGTGCCGCACGGTGATCGAGACGATCAAGACCGACCTCCCCGTGTGGAAGCGTCAGGTCGAGGCCGACGGCACCACGGAGTGGAAGGGCCTGGGCGGATAGGTATCAGATCTGATGCCCTCCGGGCGTCGGCCGTTGGAGGTGCAGCGAGTGACGCTCCCCTCCGGGGGAGGGGTCACGGTCCCGACCGTCGCCGAGATCGCCCGCATCAAGGGTTTCCTGATCGTCAAGCGCAGTCAGATGCGCGACTACCTGGACGTCGCCGAGCGTCGCTTCGTGGGGCGCGCTCAGCCGCCCGCGAAGGGCGGCAGCACGTCGACGTGGGTCGCGCCGGTGAGCGCCACGTCGTCGTCGTGGCGCGTGCCGTCGACGAGCACGGCGCAGCGATCCAGGATGCCGACGAGGGCGGGGTGGGCGGCGGCGATCGCCGTGCGCAGCGCGACCAGGGTCGTCTCGGCGCGGTCCTCGGCATCCGTGCCGGCGGCCTCGGCGGCGGCGGCGAAGTAGCGGACGCGGACGCTCATGCGGGCGCCCCGTCCGCGGCATCCGACTCGCCCGGACGCCGCCAATCGCCCGACTTGCCGCCGGTCTTCGACACGATGCGTACGTTCTCGATGAAGGTGCCCTTGTCCATGCCCTTCACCATGTCGACGATGGCGAGGGCGGCGACCGAGACGCTCGTAAGCGCCTCCATCTCGACGCCGGTGCGGTCGGCGGTGCCGACCGTGGCCTCGATCTCGACGCCGTCGTCGGTGATCTCGAGCTCCACCGAGGCGCGGTGCACGCCGATGACGTGGGCCAGCGGCAGCAGAGCCGGAGTCGACTTGGCGGCCTGGATGCCGGAGATCCGCGCCACGGCCAGCACATCCCCCTTGGGGGTGGTGCCGTCGCGGAGGGCCGCGACCACCTCGGGCGCGCACCGCACGAAGCCCCGCGCGGTCGCCGAGCGCACGGTGGGCTGCTTGAGCGTGACGTCGACCATGCGGGCGTGGCCCGTGGCATCCAGGTGGGTGAAGGTCATGGAATCAGCATGACATCGAGCGGGTCGCCCACGGCGACGGCCGACACGTCGGCGGGGACGATCGCGAAGGCCTCGGCGCGAGCGAGCGAGGCCGCGAGGTGCGAACCCGACCCTCCGGCCGTGGCCGGGCGCACGGTTCCGGCGACCAGATCGACCGCGGCGGGGAGGTACTGGCGGCGTCCGGGCGGAGTCGTCCAGCTCTCGGATGCCGTGAGGCGGGCGAGGCGTCGGTCGACGTCGGCGCGCCCCTGGAGCGCCAGCAGGGCGGGGCGCACGAACACCTCGAACGACACCGCGACGCTCACGGGATTGCCGGGCAGACCGAAGACGAGGCGACCGTCGGGGAGGACGCCGAAGGCCTGCGGCTTGCCGGGCTGCATGGCGATCCTGTCGAAGGCGATGCGGTCGGCGAGTGCCAGCCGTACGGGCTCGTAGGCGCCCGCGCTCACTCCGCCGGTGAACACGACGACATCGGCGCGCGCCGCGCGGGCGAGCACGGCGTCGATGCCGGCGGGGTCGTCGCCGATGCGGTCGACGAGGTCGATCTCGGCGTCGGCCTCGGTGACGAGCGCGGTCAGCAGCGTCGCATTGGAATCGGGGGTCTGGCCGCGTTCGGGCGCTGCACCGGGGGCGACGAGTTCGCTGCCGGTCGACACGATCGCCACGCGGGGGCGGCGCGTGACCGACACGGTGTCGACGCCGGCGGCGGCCGCCGCGGCCAGGGCGAAGGCGCCGAGGCGCTCGCCGGGCGAGAGCACGATGTCACCCGCGCGCGTGTCGCCGCCGCGGCGACGGATGAAGGCGCCCGCACTGGCGGGACCCCGGCGCACCTCGACTGAGCCGAGTGAGTCGGCGAGGCCCCCGGCCGTGTCCTCGAACGGCACGATGGCGTCGGCGTCGGCGGGAACGGCCGCGCCCGTCATGATGCGCGCGGCCTCACCCGTCGCGAGCGTCGGGTCGTCGGCGGTGCCGGCCGGCAGATCGGCTACGACCCTCAGGGTCACCGGGGTCTCGGCATCCGCCCCCTCGACGTCGGCGAAGCGCACGGCGAAGCCGTCCATCGACGAATTGTCGAAACCGGGCAGGTCGTGGGCGGCGAGCACGGGCCCGGCGAGGGTGCGTCCGGCCGCGGCGGCGAGTGGCACCTCTTCGGCGGGAAGCAGCGCGACGGCGGCGAGCACGCGGTCGCGGTGCTGTTCGACGGTGAGCAGCGGGGTCATCGGGGCCTCCGGGATCTGGGCGAGACGGGTCACGGGTGCCGCGCGGGCACGAGCGGGAGGACGTCGTGACGCGCGCGGAGCGCGTCGATCACGACGAGTCGGCCGAGGAGCGGTTCTCCGGCGCCGGTGATCAGCTTGATCGCCTCGGTCGCGAGCAGCCCGCCGACCTGCACGCAGAGAGAGCCGAGCACGCCCACCTGCGCGCACGTGGGCGGTTCTCCGGCCGAGCCGGGAGGGAACAGATCGCCGAGCACCACGGGCACGTGGCCCTCGGGCGGGGCCGACCAGAACACGGTCACCTGCGCCGCCCACTCCTGCACGGCTCCCCAGACGAGGGGGATGCCGAGGGACTCGGTCGCGGCGGCGACGGCCTCGCGCGTGTCGAAGGTGTCGCTGCCGTCGATGACGAGATCGGCGCCCTCGAACAGCTCGCGGGCATTGTCGGGGGTCAGTCGTACGGTGTGCTCGCGCACGACGGTGAGGGGGGAGAGGTCGCGAACGGCGCGGGCGGCGGATGCCGTCTTGGCGGTGCCGATGTCGTCGACGCGGTGCATCAGCTGACGCTGCAGGTTGGTGCGCTCGACGACATCGTCGTCGATGACGATGAGTTCGCCGATTCCCGCGGCCGCGAGCGACAGCAGCACGGGGGAGCCGAGACCGCCGGCGCCGACGACGGCGATGCGGGCGGCCGCCAGACGCCGCTGTCCCTCCTCGCCGATGCCGAGCAGCACGGCGTGGCGGGCGGTGCGGATCAACTCTTCGGGGGCGAGGGATGCCACCGGCTCGACGAGCGGCTTCATCCGCCGATCGCGCTCATCGTGCGCTCGGGCTGCACGAAGTCGGGTCGTGCCAGACCGACCGTGTCGGAACCGTGGGCGCGGGGCTTGGCCCACATCGCGTCGCGCCACACCTGCGCGAGGCCCTCGTCGTCGGCGCCGTCGCGCAGCACGCTCAGCAGGTCGGTCTCTTCGTGCGAGAACAGGCACGAGCGGATGCGGCCGTCGGCGGTGACGCGCGTGCGCGAGCAGGCGTTGCAGAACGGCTCGGTGACCGACGAGATGATGCCGACGTGACCGGCCAGGGCGGTCTCGCCGTGGCGGCGCACCTCCCAGCGCTCGGCGGGCGCGGCACCGCGGCCGCGGGGATCGGCCGACAGCTCGAAGGCCTCGCCGATCGCGGCCCGGATGTCGCGGGCGGGAATGACGTTCGTCGCGGTCCACGAGCGGTCGCCGTCGAGGGGCATGTCCTCGATGAAACGCATCTCGAAGCCGTTCGACACCGCCCACTCGACCAGCGGCACGACCTCGGTGTCGTTGATACCGCGCAGCAGCACGGCGTTGATCTTGATCGGGCCGAGGCCCGCGGCGCGGGCGGCCTGCAGGCCCGCGAGCACCTTGTCGAGGTGGGGGCGGCGGGTGAGAGAGGCGAAGGTCTCGGCGTGCAGGGTGTCGAGCGACACGTTCAGGCGGGTGAGGCCCGCGTCTTTCAACGCCTGGGCGCGGCGATCGAGACCGACCGCGTTCGTGGTCAGCGCGATCGGCAGGTCGGGATTGTCTTCGCGGATGCCGGCGATGATGAACTCGAGGTCCTTGCGCACGAGCGGCTCGCCGCCGGTGATGCGCAGCTCTTCGGCGCCCAGCGACTGCACGGCCACGCGGACGATCCGGCGGATCTCGTCGGTCGTCATGAGCTGCGACTGGGGGAGCCAGGGCAGTCCGTCGGCGGGCATGCAGTACGTGCAGCGCAGGTTGCATTTGTCGATGACCGAGACGCGCAGGTCGCGGGCGGTGCGACCGAAGCGGTCGAGCAGTCCGCCCTCTTGCGGGGCGCCGGTCGCGCGGACGGCGCCGGGTTCGCGTTGCGGTTCTGCCGTGCGCGATGATCCCGTGCGCGGTTCGCCCGTGCGCGGTGCGCCGGTGGCGCGGATCGCGCCCAGCTGGCCCGCCGGGGCGCCCGCGGTCACGGTGGCGCCGAGCGGTACGACGACCGGGCCCGGCCTCGTGGTGGTGTGCTCGGCATCCATGAGTCGAGCCTAAGCGCGCGGGGGCGGGGGAGGGCGGTGGGGAGCTACGGGGAATCTCCTGGTGTGACAGCTCCGCGAACCGCGCGGGCGATACGGTCGTCGCATGCCGAACACCTTCCGCATCGCCACGGCCGCGCGCCTGCTCGGCGTCAGCGACGACACCGTCCGCCGCTGGATCGACCAGGGCGTGCTGCCGACGACCGGTGCCTCGCCCGTCGAGATCCCGGGGGCGGCCCTCGCGGAGCGGGCCGTGGCGCTCGCCGACGAGCCCGACGACCCGACCGGGGTCGCCTCGAGCGCGCGCAACCGCTTCGTCGGCATCGTCACGCGCGTGCGGATCGACGGCGTCATGGCGCAGGTCGACCTGCAGTGCGGGCCGCACCGCGTGGTGTCGCTGATGTCGGCCGAGGCGGCGGAAGAGCTGGCGCTCGCCCCGGGGTCGCTCGCGGTGGCCTCGGTGAAGGCGACGGTCGTGACCGTGGAGGCTCCGCGGGCGTGAGGCGGCGGCCTCGCTGAGCGCCCGACGCGGGCGTGGCTGGCCGGGGTCGACGGGCGGCCGAGCGGGCGTGACTCGCCGGCCTCGACGGGCGGTCGACGCGGGCCGAACTCCTGAGTTTCGGGGCGCGGCGCGCCGGATGCTGCCCGAGGGTGGCCTGGACGCCGTATTTCTCAGGAGTTCGGCTCGGTACGACGGTGGTGACGGGGAGCGCCGGAAGGGCGAGTGCGGAGAATTGCGGCCATATTGTCCGCAAATGAGGGCACAATGGAGGTCGCGGGCCGCCGGCGCCGCCGAAAGGAACACCGTGCGCCGCCCCCTCCGTCTTCTCGTCGTCCTCGCCGCTGCCGCCCTGCTCGCCGCCTGCGCGAGCCCGACGGCATCCCCCGCCCCCGCGGCATCCGGGTCCGCCGCGTCCGCAGCCACGCTCGACGGAACCGTCGAGGTGTACGCCGCCGCCTCGCTGCAGCGGTCGTTCGACGAGATCGCCACGGCCTTCGAGGCCGCCCACCCCGGGGTCGCCGTGAGCGCCGTCTACGACGGCTCGAGCACCCTCGCCACGCAGATCGGCGAGGGCGCGCCCGCCGACGTCTTCGCCTCGGCCGACGAGAAGAACATGGCGAAGGTGACGGATCAGGCCCCCGACCCGCAGCTGTTCGCGGGCAACACGCTCGTCATCGCGGTGCCCACCGGCAACCCCGGCGCGGTGTCGACCCTCGCCGACCTCGCGCGTGTGACCACGGTGCTGTGCGCCCCCGAGGTGCCGTGCGGCGCGGCGTCGGCGACGCTGCTGTCGAACGCCGGCGTCACGGTGACGCCCGCCAGCGCCGAGCAGAACGTCACCGCCGTGCTCACCAAGATCGCCGCCGGCGAAGCCGATGCCGGACTCGTCTACGCCACCGACGTGGTCGGCCGGGATGACGTCGAGGCCATCGTGCCCGAGGGCGCCGACGCCGTGGTGAACCGCTACCCGATCGCCGCCCTCGCCGACGCCCCGAACCCCGACGCGGCCGCGGCGTTCGTCGCCTTCGTGCTCTCGAACGACGGTCGGCGGATCCTCGCCGACGCCGGGTTCCGCGCCCTGTGAGAGCGGCGGGCTACGTTCCGCGCTGGCTGATCGTGCCGGCGGTCGTCGGGCTGCTCTTCCTGCTCGTGCCCCTGACCGCGCTCATCGCCCGGGTGCAGTGGGCGACGCTCTGGAGCGACGTGACCTCGGCGGCCGCGCTTTCGGCGCTCGGCCTGTCGCTGGGCACGGGGGCCGTGGCCACCGTGCTGTGCGCGATCGTCGGCATCCCCCTGGCCCTGGTGATCGCGCGGAGCCCGGGGCGCACGGCGGCGCTGCTGCGGGCGCTGGTCACCGTTCCGCTCGTGCTGCCGCCCATGGTCGGCGGCGTCGCCCTGCTGTACCTGTTCGGGCGGAACGGGTGGTTCGGCGCGCTCGGACTGCCGTTCACCACCCCCGCCGTCGTGCTCGCTCAGGTGTTCGTGGCCCTGCCGTTCCTCGTGCTCGCGGTCGAGGGGTCTCTGCGCAGCACCGGTGTCGAGTTCGAGCGGGCGGCGGCGTCTCTCGGGGCGAGCCGCGCGACGATCCTGCGCCGGATCACGCTGCCGCTGGCCGCCCCCGGCATCGTCGCGGGGATCGTGCTGTGCTTCGCTCGCGCGATCGGCGAGTTCGGTGCGACCGCGTTGTTCGCCGGGAACCGCCCCGGGGTCACGCAGACGATGCCGCTGGCGATATACACGGCGTTCAACGGCGCGGGCGTCTCGCAGGGCACCGCGGTCGCCCTGTCGCTGCTGCTGCTGATCACGGCGGTCGCGGTGCTATTGCTCGTGCGCGGGTGGCGGCCGGGGGTGGGGCGATGACGGCTCGGGATGCCGCGGTGCTCCGCGCCGAGGTGCGCGTGCGCCGCCGTGATTTCGACGTCGACATCGCGCTCGACGTCGCCGCGGGTGAGACGGTGGCCGTGATGGGCCGGAGCGGCGCGGGCAAGTCGACGCTGCTGGGTGCGCTCGCGGGTCTCACTCCGCTCGACGGCGGCGAGATCGCGGTGGACGGGCGCGTGCTCGATCGAGCCCCGGGGCTCCGCACGGCGCCGATGCGCCGAGGCGTCGTGCTGCTGGGGCAGGACGCGCGGCTGTTCCCGCATCTTTCCGCGCGCGAGAACGTCGCGTTCGGCCCGCGCGCGGCAGGGGTCTCGGCATCCGTCGCCCGCTCCGGCGCCGACGAATGGTTGGATCGCGTGGGGCTCCCGGGGGCGGGGGACCGGCGCCCGGTGGAATTGTCGGGCGGTGAACAGCAGCGCGTCGCGGTGGCTCGGGCGCTCGCCGCCGAACCGCGGGTCGTGCTGCTCGATGAGCCGCTCGTGGCGCTCGACGCGGTGACGGCCTCGGAGATCCGCGCGATGCTGCGTGAGCACCTCGCCGGAGTGACGGCCGTCGCGGTGACCCACGACGCCGTCGATGCCGCGGCCCTGGCCGACCGGCTCGTGATCGTCGAGCGCGGACGCGTGACGCAGGCCGGGCCCGTGCGCGAGGTGTTGACGGCTCCGGCGACCGACGTCGCGGCACGGATCGCGGGCCTGGAACGGCTCGTCGGGGTGGCCCAGGGGGGAGCGTTCGTGCGAGGCGGGGTGAGGTTGACCGCATCGGATGCCGCGTCTCGCGCGCTCGCGGGCGTCGACGGCACCCCTCTTGCGGCGGTCTTCCGCGCGGTCGACGCGCGTCTCGGTGAGGGGTTCCGGGCGACCGTCGCCTACCTGGAGGCGACGCTGACGGGCGTGCGGGTCGTCACCGATGCGGGAGCCGTCGAGGTCACGCCGGAGGTCGCGGGCAGGCTGGGCCCGGGCGACGTGGTGTCGATGAGTGTCGCGCCCGAGCGGGTGCGGTTCGTTGTGGCGCCGTCAGAGGGCGCTCACGAGAACCGGGGCGGTCGCTGACGTGCGCGCTCCCTGACACCCGCGACCACCCGCCCGCCCTCCAGGCGCACCTCGCGGTCGACCAGCCCGGCGGGCACCTCGACGTGCGACACGAGCACCACGGCGCGGTCGCGTCCCACCGCGCCGAGCAGATCGTGCAGCAGGGCATCGGATGCCGCGGGGTCCACGCCCGCCGTCGGCTCGTCGAGCACGAGCACGGGGAAGCCGCGCAGCAGCGCCCGCGCCAGCGCCAGGCGCTGTGCCTGCCCGCCCGAGACGAGCGCCCCGCGATCGCCGACACGCGCGTCGAGTCCGCCCCGCTCGGCGACCCAGTCGTCGAGGCCGACACGGGCCACGGCGGCCCGGAGGTCGTCGTCGGTGGCGGTGTCGCGGGCGAAGAGCAGGTTCTGACGGACGGATTCGTCGAACAGATGAGGGGACTGCTCGACGAGACCCACCGTGCGGCGTAGGTCGTCGCCCGACAGGGTGCGCACGTCCACTCCGTCGATCTCGTATGTCCCCGCGACGTCGAGGAAGCGGACGAGCACGTGCGCGAGCGTCGTCTTGCCGGCGCCGCTCGGTCCGCTCACGAGCACGCGCTCGCCCGGGGCGACGTGCAGCGAGACGTCGTGCAGCCGCCCGGCGTCGGCATCGGTGTCGCCCCGCGCAGGCCAGTGCGCCGAGACGCCGACGAGGGAGAGGCCCGAACCCAGCGCCGGTGCGGAGCCCGTGGCGGCCGGCTCGTCGCGGGGAAGGCCCTCGGGCACGCCGTCGGGCACGGCCTCGGCGATGCGCTCCGCGGCGCGCCGGACCTGCCGCCACGAGGCCAGTGCCAGCGGCACGGGACCGAACATTTCGAACACCGCCATCGGCAGCAGGACGACCACGGCGAGGCCCGGTCCTGACAGGGTGCCGCCGGTCACCGCGGGGGCAGCCACCAGCAGGGCAGCCACCGAGGCGAGTCCCGCGAGCACCGAAACGGCCCCCGCGGTGAGTCCCTGCGCCCCGCCCCGGCGCACGACGGCACTGCGCAGTGCCCGGTCTGCCCGGCTGATGCGCTCGCGGGCGGCATCCCCCGCCCCGTAGGCCGTCAGCACGTCGAGGTTCGTCAGCAGGTCGTGCAGGGCGTCGGCGACATCGGCGCGGAGCGGCGCGATCGAGCGCTCGGCGCGGGCCCCCGCGACCCACCCCACGGCGACGGCCACGGCGAAGGCTGCGGCGAGGCAGGCGAACAGCACCAGGGCGGCCGGCCACGACACGAGGGCCACGAACACCACGGCGGCCAGGGCCGTCAGCACCGCGGTCGCCAGCGGCAGCACGACGCGCAGCGGCAGGTTCTGCAACTCCTCGACGTCGTCGACGACGCTGGAGAGCAGTCCGCCGCGGCGGGCGCGGCCGAGACCGTCGGGAGCGAGGGGCACGAGGCCGCGCACGAGTTCGGCGCGCACCCCGGCCAGCTGGTGGAGAGCGGCGTCATGCCCGCTCAGCCGTTCGAGGTAGCGGAACACCCCGCGCGACAGCGCGAAAGCCCGCACGCCCACGACTGCCAGTGACAGGTACATCACGAGGGGCTGCTCGGCCGCCCGCGCGATCAGCCACGCGCTCGCCGCCAATAGCGCGATCGCGCTCGCCGCCGACCCGAAGCCCGACAGCAGGGCCGGAGCGAAGCGCCGCGGCGACGGCAGGGCGGATCGCAGGATCCCCCGCACCCGGTCGTTCACGACCGCACCGCCCGACTCGCGCGCGAGTCGCCAGGATTCGTCGCCGCGACGAGCGCGGAAGCGACGGATCCTGGCGGCTCACGCGGGGGGTCCACCTCGACCACGCGGTCGGCGATCGCGCGTGCGGACCGGCGGTGCGAGACGAGCAGCACCCCGCGGCCGGCGTCGGCCTCGCGGCGCAGCGTCGCCCACAGGTGTGCCTCGGTCGTGGCATCCAGGGCGCTCGAGGGCTCGTCGAGCACGATGAACGGCGTCCCCACGACCCGTGCCCGGTACAGCGCCCGGGCGACGGCGACGCGCTGCGCCTGCCCGCCCGAGAGCCCCGCGCCGTTCGCGCCGAGCGGGGTGGCCGGGTCGATGTCGGTTGCCCCCACGTCGTCGAGGGCGAGACGTATCGCCGCGACGTCGGGCGTCGAGCCCAGGGCCACGTTCCCGCCGACGGTGCCCGTCACGAGTCCCGGCCGCTGGCCGGCCCACGAGACGCTGTCGCGAGCGTGCGGCACGGCGGTCCCGTCCAGGCGCACCTCGCCGTCGTGGTCGGCGAAACCGAGCAGGGCCGCGATCAGGCTGGACTTGCCGACGCCGCTCGGCCCCGACACGACCACGACCTCGCCCGGGCCCACCGACATCGACACCCGCGGCGAGCGGTGCCCCTCGCGGTGCACGCGCACCCCCTCGAGCGCGAGCGTCGTCCCGCGCGCCGGGGTGACGGCATCCGGAACATCGGCGGCGCGCGCGGCGTCGAGGGCGTCGAAGATCTGCTCGGTCGCCGCGACCCCCTCGCTCGCGGCGTGGAACTGCACGCCCACCTGCCGTAGCGGCAGGTACGCCTCGGGGGCCAGCAGCAGCACGAAGAGCCCGACGAGCAGGCTGAGGTCGCCCGCGAGCAGGCGGAAGCCGATGGTGACGGCGATGATGGCGACCGAGATGGATGCCAGGAACTCCAACGCGAAGCCCGAGAGGAACGACACGCGCAGCACCGTCATCGTCTCGCGCTTGTAGTCGCGCGTGACCGTCTCGATCGAGTCGGCCGCGCGGTGCTGTCGGCCGAACACCTTCAGGGTGCCGAGCCCCTCGACGGTGTCGGCGAAGCGTGCGGCGAGGCGGCCGAGCGTGCGGTACTGCTTCTGCTGCACGCCGCGGGTGGCGAGGCCGATGAGCACCATGAACAGCGGGATGAGGGGAATGGTCAGCACGACCGTGAGGCCCGACAGCGGGTCGGCCAGGGTCATCGCGCCGATGAGGATCGGCAGGGTGATCGCGGTCGCGACCAGCTGGGGCAGGTAGCGCCCGAAGTACGCGTCGAGGGACTCCAGGCCGTGCCCCGCCGTCAGGGCGAGGCTCGTCGAGTTGCGCTGCGAAAGCCATGCCGGGCCGAGGCGCGGGACCGCCGCGACCAGCGCTCGCCGCAGCTGCAACGAGGCCGCCGCGGCTCCGCGCGCCGACACCCGCTCGGAGGCGGCGATCAAGAGCCCGCGCAGCAGGGCGAGCGAGGCCGCGATCCCCACGTAGCCCCAGAGCTCCGCGAGCGGTCGGCCCTCGATCGCGCCGACGAGGGCGGCGGTGAGCGCCCCCGCGAAGCCGACGATCACCCCCGTCTGGGCGAGGACGATCGCCGCCGTGACCGCGAAGAAGCGGCGCGAGGCGGTGGCGTGGCGCAGCAGCCGGGGATCGACGGGTTTCAATGCGCCACCAGCGCGGCCTTCTCGATGCGCGCGCGGGTCACGCGCTTGCGGAACACCCAATACGTCCAGCCCTGGTAGGCGAGGATCAGCGGCAGGAAGATCAGTGCCGCCCAGCTCATGATCGTCAGGGTGTAGTCGGTGCTCGAGGCGTTGTCGATCGTGAGGCTCGATCCGGCACCCAGGGTCGAGGGCATCACGTTGGGGAAGAGCGCGAAGAACAGGGCCGCGACCGCGGCGACGATCGTGATCGCGCCGAGGGTGAACGCCGTCCCCTCGCGGTCGCGGAGGTTCGCGACCCACGCGCCGATGAGCGTCAGAGCGGCGATGCCCGCGAGGGCGACGACCCCGAGCAGCAGGGGTGCCTGGGCGTTCGCGGCGTTCACGATCGTCCACCCGAGGAACAGTGCGGCGAGGGCGATGGTCGCGAGCCCCGCTTTCTTCGCGAGCGACCGGGCGTCGGCGCGCACCTGCCCGTCGGTCTTCAGCGCGACGAAGAACAACCCGTGCAGGAAGAACAGGCTCAGCGTCGTGAGTCCGCCCAGGATGCCGTAGGGGTTCAGCAGGGTCAGCACGGTGCCGACGTACTCGTGGTCGGCGTCGAGGGGCACGCCCTGCACGATGTTCGCGAACGCCACGCCCCAGAGGAAGGCGGGCAGTGCCGAGCCGATCACGATCATGCGGTCGAACGAGCGCTTCCACCGCAGGGAGTCGCGCTGGTGGCGGTACTCGAACGAGACGCCCCGGGCGATGAGGGCGAGCAGGATCGCCAGGAGAGGCAAGTAGAAGCCGCTGAACAGCGTCGCGTACCACTCGGGGAACGACGCGAACAGGGCGGCGCCGGCGACGATGACCCACGTCTCGTTGAGGTCCCATACGGGACCGATCGTGTTGATGATCTGCCGGCGGGCGATGTCGTCCTTGCCGAGGAAGGGGATCGACATGCCCACGCCGAAGTCGAAACCGTCGAGCACGAAGTAGCCGACGAAGAGGAAGGCGACGATCCAGAACCAGAGGTATGCGAGGTCCATGAGGGGCTCCTAGTAGACCGTGGTCGGGGTGTTCTCGACGGAGTCGTCGTGCACGGCGTCCGGATCGGGCAGGGGGTCGGGACCCTTCTGCGCGTACTTCTTGATGAGTCCGAACTCGACGACGGCGAGGCTGGCGTACACGAGGGTGAAGGCGACGAGCGAGATGAGCACGCTCCAGCCCGGCACGCTGGGCGAGACGCCGTCCTGCGTGAGCATGAGACCGAACACGATCCAGGGCTGACGGCCCATCTCGGTGAACACCCACCCGACGAGGCTCGCGAGCATCGGCAGGGGAGCGGCCCAGATCGCGACGCGCCACATCCAGGGTGCGACCGGGCGGGTGGCCTTCTTGCGCGTGACCCACAGGCCCACGACGCTGACCAGCGCGGCGATACCGCCCAGGGCGATCATCCAGCGGAACGCCCAGTAGGTGACCCACAGCACGGGCGCGAAGTTGCCGTCGACTTGGCCTGCGAACTGCGGGAACATCTGCTGGCTGTACAGCGTGTTCAAGTCGTTGATGCCCTCGACGCAGCCGTCGAGCGAGTGCGTCGACAGGATGCTGAGCAGGAACGGCACCCGGATCGAGAACAGCTCGCTCGTGCCGTCGGGGGTGCCGAGCGTGAAGATCGAGAACGAGGCATCCTGACCGCAGACGGTGTGGAACGTCGCCTCGGCGGCGGCCATCTTCATCGGCTGCGTCGCGACCATGACCAGGCTGAGCTGATCGCCGACGACGGCGACGAGGACGAACGACACGAGCGTGGACCACAGGCCGAAACGCAGGGTCTTGCGCATCATGTCGGTGTTCTGGCCGCGGGCCATGTGCCAGGCCGAGATGGCGACGACGATCATGGCGGCGAACATCCAGCCCGCGAAGATCGTGTGCGGGAAGGCGGCGAGGGCGACCGGGTTGGTCAGCAGTGCCCAGAAGTCCACGAGTTCGGCGCGATGCCCCTCGGCGGACATCTGATACCCGACCGGGTTCTGCATGAAGGCGTTGGCGGCGATGATGAAGTACGCCGAGAGGGTGGCGCCGATCGTCGCCATCCAGATGCTGGCGAGGTGGGCGAGGCGGGGGAGCTTGTCCCACCCGAAGATCCAGAGGCCGATGAACGTCGCCTCGAGGAAGAAGGCGAGCAGCCCCTCGAACGCGAGGGGGGCGCCGAACACGTCGCCGACGAAGCGTGAGTACGCCGACCAGTTCATGCCGAACTGGAACTCCTGCACGATCCCCGTGACGACGCCCATGGCGAAGTTGATGAGGAAGATCTTGCCGAAGAAGCGCGTGATGTGCAGCCAGCGCACGTCTCCGGTGCGGTACCAGACCGTTTGGAAGATGGCCACGACCAGCGACATCCCGAGCGTGAGCGGCACGAAGAGGAAGTGGTACAGGGTCGTCAACCCGAACTGCCAGCGGGCGAGAGCCAGGGGGTCGAGCCACTCCATCAGGAGCCTCCGATCGAACCGGATTGTGTGGTCAGACCACATGCTACGCCGGGCTCCGGAGCGCCGTTCGGGGTTGCCTCGGCGTCGAACCATATACTGAGCAAGTCATTTTCGAGCCCGCCGGGAGGCCGCCGTGTCGGTACGTCAGAGCCTGCTCGCGATCCTCGATCGCGGCGCCTGCTACGGCTCTCAGCTGCGCGCGGAGTACCAACGGCGCACGGGCGCCACGGTCAACGTCGGACAGGTCTACACGACCCTCGAACGCCTCGAACGCGACGGCCTCGTGGTCGGCTGCGGCCTCGACGACGAGGGGCGCATGCTGTGGGAGCCCACCGAGGCCGGACGCCTCGAAGCGCGCACCTGGCTGTCCACCGCGTCTGTCGTTGCGGGACGCGACGACGTGGCGCTGAAGATCGCCCTGGCGGTGACGCTGCCGGGTGCCGACGTCAGCGGCATCCTGTCCACCCAGCGCACGGCCGTTCGTGCTGCTCTGACCGAGTCCGGGACCGAGAACCCGGATGCCATCCCCGCGGCGATCGTGCGCGCGGCCCGGCGTGTGCGGCTCGAGGCCGACCTTCGTTGGCTCGACGAGGTGGCGGTGCTCACGGCCGCAGCCACGCCGTTCGAGTTGTCGGAGGACCGTCCCCGTCGCGGCCGACCGGCCCGGTCAGCCGGTTAGCGCACCGCTAACGGCGGCGCCCGGATTCGTCAACCCCGAAACGCTTCCCGGCGCGACGCTTCACTCTGAGATCACCCCCGGAAGACCGAAGGAGTTCTCGAATGGTCATGGAAGCACCGCTCAGTCGCCGGGGTTCGTCGAGGGTGACCCGTACTACCGTTCCCGGTCCTCTTCCGACCCCGTCGGTTCCCGCTATCACCGAGATCCCCTGGACCCGCATCGACCTCGACCTCTACGAGGTCGCCCGCGACGGCTACATCGTCGGCTACGTCGAAGTGGTGGGCTCGGTGTTCGTCGCGCTCGGCGGCTCGCGGTACGACCGCGCCGTCGAGGTGTCGCAGCACCTCACGTTCCACGCCGCCGTCGACGCCCTCGTCCGCCGCGGCTGCTGAGGGCGCCGAGCGTCCTGAGGCTCGCTCAGCGCGCCAGCGTGTAGCCGGCCTCGTCGATCGCCGCGGCGATCTCGGCGTCGCCCACCTCGCCGGTGGAGGAGATTCGCACGAGCGAGGCTCCGCCCACGCGGAGGTCGATGTCGACGACGTCGACGCCGTCGAGGGCTCCGAGCTCCTCGGTCACCGCGCGGACGCAATGCGCGCACGTCATCCCCTCCACCCGCAGGATGTCGGTGGCCGTGCTCGAGGAGTTCGGGACGGGGTCGGCGGCGGCGTGGCCGCACCCGCAGCCGTCGCCGCATCCGCCGGACGCGGGAGTCGCGGACGTCAGGCCGAGGTCGATGCGCTGTTCGGTCATGGGGGTCTCCTTCACGAGCGGACCAGGCGGGCGATCGCCTGGTTGGCTTCTCTCAGTTTCTCTTCGGCGACCGGGCCGCCCTGGGCCGCCGCCTCGGCGACGCAGTGCGAGAGGTGGTCGTCGAGCAGCGACAGGGCGACGTTCTCGAGCGCCTTGGTGACGGCGGAGACCTGGGTGAGGATGTCGATGCAGTACTGGTCGTCGTCGACCATGCGGGCGATGCCGCGCACCTGACCCTCCGCGCGACGAAGGCGCTTGAGCAGGTCGTTCTTGTGCCCCTGGTATCCGTGCATGGCATCCAGTATACCCCCGAGGGGTATCCCTATCACTGTCGTCGGCACTGTCAACCCCCTCGGCGCGACGCGGGAGATGACGGATGGTCGAGGCACCAGGAGGTCGACATGAGTGACAGTCGTTCCGGTGGTGGTCGACGATGACCACCGAGCCCTTCCCCACCGGACCCCACCGCCCCGTACGCATCCCGCATCTGCCCCCACTGCGCTCGCAGCGGAGAGAATCGAAGGATGACGCGAACGCTGGCAGCGCTCCCCGGAGCCGCGAGGAAGCTGTGTCTGCTCAGGAGGAACGGAGAGATCTGCACCCGTGAGAACGGGCACCGCGGCCTGCACCACCGCACGGGGGGACGCCTGCTGTGGAGCGACGCGCAGTCCGATCCCCCGGAGTGCCCCGGCGCGGGCTCCCCGGCGGAGGCGGCACCGACCCTGCCCGACGGCTACCCCGGCGGCCGGGCAGTGTGTCCGATCTGCTGGGCCTTCGTGACCCGGAGCGTCCAGGGCACCCTCGAACCCCATGACTCGTGGCGCGGCGACGAGTCGCGCGCCGAGGCCGACCGTCGCCGCGAGTGGTTCAACTCCTTCGGCTGGTGAGCAGGCGCGCGCGCCCGTCGATGACCTCCACGGTCTCGTCCAGAGCGTCCCGGTGCGCGAGGTCGTGCGTGACGAGGAGCGTGGCGGTTTCGCGTTCGCGCGTGAGGCGCGACAGCAGCGCCATGATCTCTCCGCCGCGGGCGCTGTCCAGCGCGCTCGTCGGTTCGTCCACCAGCAGCACACGAGGCTCGTGCACGAGCGCCCGGGCGATCGCGATGCGCTGACGCTGCCCGCCCGAGAGCTGCGCGGGGCGGCGATCGGCGAGGGCGCTGAGGCCCACGGCATCCAACAGCTCGTCGACCCGGCCGCGCACCGCCGTCCGCCGCTGTCTCGCGCCGCGCCCGCCGAGCTCCGCCATCACCCGCAACTGCTCGCGTGCGGTGAGGGCGGGTAGCAGCTGCGGTTGCTGGAAGACGATGCCGATGCTCTCGCGGCGAAGCGTCGTGGCCCCCGCCGCGCTGAGGCGGGTGGCATCCGTTCCCGCGACGATCACGCGACCGGATTCGGGTCGGACGAGGGTGGCGGCGAGGGCGAGCAGGCTCGACTTGCCGGAGCCCGAGGGGCCGGTGATCCCGGTGACGACACCGGGCCGGCCCTCGAGGGTGACGTGGTCGACCGCGGTGACGCGCGTGTCGCCGTCGGGGTAGGTGAGGGTGACGTTCTCGAGCAGGATCATCGTGTGCTCCCGAGGGCGGTGAGGGGGTCGGACGAGGTGACGGTGCGAAGCGAGACGGCCGCGCCGAAGAGGCCGAGCACGACCATCACCAGTGCGGGAAGAACGGTCGTCAACGGGTTCAGCGCGAAGGGCAGCGTGCCGCCCGCCACGAGGCCCAGGGCCACGGTCGCTCCGATCCCGACGCCCACCCCCACGAGCAGGACGACCAGGGCCTGACCGAGCGCGTCACGCAGCAGAGCGGGGGTGCTCGCCCCGAGGGCCTTCAGCACGGCGATGTCGGCGGCGCGCTGCATCGTCCAGACGGTGAAGAACGCGCCGACGACGAGGGCCGAGACCCCGAAGAGCATCGCGATCATGAGGGCCAGCGAGCCGATCTCGGACCGGAAGGTGGGCAACGCCGTCAGGCTCGAGAGGGGGGTGGATGCCACCGTGCCGGTGTCGGCGGCCACGGTGTCCCACGCGGCGGTGCCGGAGACGGCGAGGACCGTCGCCCGACCCGAGCCGCCCAGGCGCTCATCGAGCGTCTGCCACGCGGCGGTGGTCAGCGAGATCACCGGAAGGTGGCTGTAGGAGAGGTCCCCGCCCACCGCGGCCACGCGATAGGTGGATCCGGCGATCGAGACGGAGTCGCCGACGGCGGTGCCGAGAGCGGTGGCGGCCCCGGTCGAGAGATCGACCTCGTCGTCGTCGGAGGGGGCGGCGGGCGTGGTCCCCGCGTCGAGGCCGAAGAGCGCCACCCCGGCGGTCGCACCGGATCCCTCGGCCCGCGCGGAGAGGATGCCGACCGGCGTCACCGTCTCGACCCCCGCGGCGCCACGCCAGGCGGCGACGGTGGTGTCGTCGATCTCGGAGTCCGCGAAGGTCGCGGACGCGCCGCCCACCGGCTGCAGGACGAGCCTGTCGCCGGGCAGGGCCAGCACGGCCGAGACGTTCTGCGCGGCGAGGCCGCCGGTGAGCCCCGAGAGGAAGCCGACGAGCAGGGTGATGAGGGCGACGACCGCCCCGATGAGGGCGAATCGCCCGCGGGCGAACCGAAGATCGCGCCATGCGACGTACACGTCGCCTCCTTCCGCCGGTGGATCTCGCCGGCTTCTTCCACTGTCGCCGTGGCGCGGCGGCGGGTCATCGGCGGCCGGGACGAAGTCCCTCTCCACCTTTCGGATGATCCGCCCGCGGCGCGGCATCCGTAGCCTGGAGATCGACATGCCCCACCGCACCCTCGCTCCCGTCTTCGCGGGCCTGCGCGCCGGACTCCACGCCCTCTTCGGCGGCCTGCTGGCCCTGGTCGTCGTGCGCGTGCTGCTGACGAACGGACCGGTGCTCGCCCTGGTCCTGGCCGGGCTGCTCGGCGCGGTGTACCTCTCGGGGCTCTGGCTCGCACGGGGTGGGCGCTCCCGCGCCGCCGTCGTGTGGCTGGCGGCCCTCACCGTCGTCTGGGCGGCGCTGGTCTGGCTCGTCCCCGAGGCGGCCTACCTCGTCTTCCCGCTGTTCTTCCTGTACCTGCACCTTCTGCCGGGCGTCGCGGGAACCCTCGCCGTCATCGGCACCACCGCGTTGACGATCGCGGCCTTCGCGGTGCACGGCGGCCTCACCGTCGGCGGCGTGGTCGGACCCGTCGTCGGAGCCGGAGTCGCTCTGCTGATCGGCCTCGGCTACTCGGCACTCGAGCGGCGCGCGGCCGAGCGCGAGGCCCTCATGGCCGAGCTGCTGGCGACCCGCGACCGGCTGGCCGCCGCCGAGCGCGAGCAGGGCACCCTCGCCGAGCGCGCCCGCCTGGCGCGCGAACTGCACGACACGGTCGCTCAGGGGCTCTCGAGCATCCAGATGCTGCTGTACGCCGCCGAGCGAGCCGATGCCGAGGGGCCGGGCATCGCGCACGTGCGCCTCGCGCGCCAGACCGCGGCCGACGGCCTGGCCGAGACGCGGCGTTTCATCCGCGAGCTCGCGCCACCCAGCCTCGATCGGGGACTCGGCTCCGCCCTCGAGCGTCTCGCCGCCGGCTGGGGCGCCCGCGAGAAGATCCCCGTCGACGTCGATGTGGATGCCGCGGTGTCCCTGCCGATGGATGCGCAGACGGCGCTCCTGCGCATCGCCCAGGGCGCTCTCGCCAACGTCGCCCAGCACGCCCGTGCCCACCGCGTCGGCATCCGGCTCAGCGCCGACCGGGGGACCGCGCGTCTGACGATCACCGACGACGGGGACGGGTTCGATCCGCGCGGCGCCGAAGACGCGGCATCCACAACCGACTCCTTCGGCCTGCGCGCCATGGGCGAGCGGGTCGACCAGCTCGACGGGCGACTCGCCGTCGACAGCATCGCGGGCTCGGGAACGACGATCACCGTGACGCTGCCGGGGGCGACGCCGTGATCCGCGTGCTCATCGCCGACGACCACCCCGTGGTGCGGGCGGGCGTGCGGGCGCTGCTCGATGCCGAGACCGACATCGACGTGGTGGGCGAGGCCGCCACCGCCGACGAGTCGGTCGCCCTGGCCGACACGCTCGCTCCCGAACTCGTGCTGATGGACCTGCAGTTCGGCGACCGCGCGGCCGGTGCCGACGCCACACGCCGGATTCGCGCGCTCGCCGCACCCCCGTACGTGCTCGTGCTGACCAACTACGACACCGACGGCGACATCCTCGGCGCCGTCGAAGCGGGGGCCAGCGGCTACCTGCTCAAAGACGCCCCTCCCCACGAGCTCCTCGCCGGAGTGCGCGCCGCGGCCGCCGGCCAGAGCGCCGTGGCCCCCGCGATCGCCGGGCGCCTGCTGGCGCGGCTGCGCGAACCCCGCGTGACGCTGTCGGTGCGTGAGATCGAGGTGCTCCGCCTCGTCGCGCGCGGTGCCTCCAACGCCGACGTGGCCGCGCACCTGCACATCACCGACGCCACGGTGAAGTCCCATCTCGCGCACGTGTTCTCCAAGCTGGGCGTGTCGTCGCGCACCGCCGCGGTCTCGAGCGCGCGAGCCCTCGGCATCGTGCGCTGACCGGGTTCGCCGCGTCGCGGCACGTACGATGGGCGACATGATCCGGGTGCGTGTGGTCGGTGTGGCCCTCGACCCGGCCCAGCAGCACGTCATCCTGTTGAAGCCGGTCGACACCGCCACCGACGGCGACCTGGTGCTGCCGGTGTGGATCGGCGCCCAAGAGGCGATGTCGATCCTCGTCGCGATCGAGGGCACCGGGAGTCCCCGCCCCCTCGCGCACGACCTGACCACGGCCATGCTCGGCGAGCTGTCGGCCTCGGTCGAGCGCGTCGAGGTCACGCACCTCGACGCGGGCACGTTCCACGCCCGCGTGCTGCTCGCGACGCCCGCGGGACCGCGCACCTTCGACGCCCGCCCGTCGGATGCCATTGCGCTCGCCGCCCGTTCCGGCGGGTCGATCTGGGTGGCCGCCGACGTGCTCGCCGAGGCCGGCGTGCCCGACGACGCGGTCGAGATCGAGCCGTCCGCCGAGGACGACCGGGTGGAGGAGTTCCGCCGATTCCTCGACGACGTCGACCCCGACGATTTCCAGGGCTGACACATCGACCGAGCGGCGCCGGGCGCTCCTAGACTCGCGGAGGGGCCGCCCGCGCGGCCGTGATCCACGAGGAACGGGGAACCAATGCAACTCGCCATGGTCGGGCTCGGACGAATGGGCGCCAACATCGTCCGCAGGCTCATGAAAGACGGTCACGACTGCGTCGTGTTCGACGTGAATCAGGATGCCGTGGCCGCCCTCGCGGCCGAGGGGGCGACCGGCGCCACCAGCATCGCCGACCTCGCCTCGAAGCTGACCAAGCCCCGTGCCGTCTGGCTGATGATCCCCGCCGGCCTCACCGGCTCGGTCGTCGACCAGGTCGCCGAGGTCTTCGAGCCCGGCGACATCATCATCGACGGCGGCAACTCGAACTACCGCGACGACGTGCGTCGCGCCGCCAAGCTGAACGACTCCGGCATCCACTACGTCGACGTCGGCACCAGCGGCGGCGTCTTCGGGCTCGAGCGCGGCTATTGCCTCATGGTGGGCGGCCACGACGAGGCCGTCGCGCACCTCGAGCCGGTGCTGCGCACCATCGCCCCGGGACCGGGCGAGGTCGAGCGCACGCCCGGCCGCACCGGCGACTTCTCGACCGAGGAGCGCGGCTACCTCCACTGCGGGCCCTCGGGCGCCGGGCACTTCGTGAAGATGGTGCACAACGGCATCGAATACGGCATCATGGCCGCGCTCGCCGAGGGCCTGAACGTGCTGAACAACGCCGACGCCGGTTTGCACCAGGGGGAGCACTCCGCCGAGGTGGCGCCGCTGGAGGAGCCCGAGTTCTACCAGTTCGACATCGACACCGCCCGCGTCACCGAGCTGTGGCGTCGAGGCTCGGTCATCTCGTCGTGGTTGCTCGACCTCACCTCGGCCGCTCTCACGCAGAACCCCACGCTCGACGGCCTCGCCGGCCGCGTCTCGGATTCGGGTGAGGGCCGCTGGACGGTCAAGGCGGCCGTCGACACCGGCGTTCCCGTGCCGGTGCTCGCCGCGTCGCTGTTCGAGCGTTTCGCCTCGCGGGGCGAGGACCACTTCGCCAACCAGGTGCTATCGGCGATGCGTCTGCAGTTCGGCGGGCACCAGGAGCTCCCCGCCGGCGACGTGCTCGAGGCGGGCCAGAAGAAGGCCGAGAGCGGAACGAACTGACCCGCTCCGCCGGGTCAGCGGGTCAGCGTGATCTGACAGATGTGCAGGCCCTCGCCGTCGGTCCAGACCTCGACGGCGGGGGCGACGCACGGCCCGCTCTCGGCGGTGAGCAACCGCACCGCGCCCTCTTCGTACAGCGCGTACGGACCCACGGTTCCGCGGACCGGGGTGGAGATCCCCGAGGGGAGCGTCCCGGTCGTCGCGAGGGCGTCCATGAGCGGCACGCTCGCGGTCTCGGTGTAGTGCGACGCCGCGTCGTAGTCGCGGCAATTGGCCGTGTCGTCGGCGCCGACGGGGAACCCCGTGCCGAGGCAGTAGCCGCCGACCGGCATGTCGGGGAGGGAGCCGTTCTCGGCGCGGTACTTCTCGAAGACCTCCTGCCACTGCACGAGGCGCCCCGTGGCCTCGGCGTTCGGATCGGACTGCTGCGCCGACAGGAACCACGCCAGAAAGGCGAGTGCGCCGACGACGAGGACTCCTCCGACGGCCAATGCGGTGACGGCAGCGGGGTGAAGGCGGGCAGAGGACTTCGTGGGCGTCGACATGGAGCGGACTTTCTCGAGGGACGCCGCAGCGCCGAGCGGGGGAGGAACGACCGGTGTAGGTTGCCACGCGGGCGCGATCGACCCTCGCGACGGATGCGCCATCGCGCGCGGTATCGCCCGCGGGTTCACCTGCCGGTTCATCCGTTCGCCGTGCGGGGGACAGACGCGTCGCCGGCGCGGGGGAGACTAGAGGGATGAGCAGTTCCGCGTCGTCCTCGTCCTCCGACCGTTACGTCGTCGCCACCGACGGCGCGTGCAAGGGCAATCCCGGCCCGGCCGGCTGGGCGTGGGTCGGCGAAGACGGCCATTGGGCGGCCGGATCCATCCCCGAGGGGACCAACAACATCGGCGAGCTGCTGGGCCTGCTGCACGCGATCACCGACCACACCGACGTGCGGGAGCTCGTCGTGCAGGCCGACTCGAAGTACGCGATCGACACGTACTCGTCGTGGATGGACGGCCACCGGCGACGCGGCTGGGTCACGAGCGCGAAGAAGCCGGTGGCCAACCGCTCGATCCTCGAGGCCCTCATCGTCGCGCGTGACGCCCGACGCGAGGCGGGCATGCCCGACGTCGTCCTCGAGCACGTCCGCGGTCACAGCGGGCATGTGCTCAACTCCTGGGCCGACGAGCGCGCGGTGCGCGCGTCGCAGCACGCCGCGAAGGGCGAGGAGCTCGTCTGGACGTCGTTGCGCGGCCTCGACCGCCTCGAAGTCTCATCGGCCCCGCCCCGTTCGGCGGCCGATCGCAACGGGCGCTGAGGCCCTACTCTTCAGATCCGGCCACCTGACCGTTCCGGCCGCGAGGGGTCTTCGGCGTTCACCCGCCGGGCGCGGCGCCGGGGCGCGGGTCAGGGAACGGGCGTGCCCCGGCGGGCCGCCGTCAGAACGACTTCGCGGCCAGCGACGGATCCTTCGCGATCTGGGTCTTGAGCACCTTCTCGCCCGCGAAGAGGGTGTCGCCGGACAGGTCGCCGAAGGCGAAGGGCGCGCGCATGTGCCAGATCGAGGCACCCGTGCACCACCGTGATCGCAGCGGTGCCCGCAGCACTGAGGCGTACAGCAGAGCTTGGACGTCGTGGTTCGCCGCCCCCGTGGGAGGGGTGCTGCCCTCTTGCTGCGCGAGCCCGTCGACCCTCGGCTGCGCCCCGACCTCGGTGATGAGGAAGGGCATACGCAGTTGGTCGCAGACGGCTTCGAGCTTGCCGAGATGGTCGTCGGTTCGTCCGCCCGCTCCCCGCCACCCGGCGACGAGCTCGTCGACGGTGATGTTGGGGGCGTCGGGGGTGTAGACCTTGTCGGTCAGGCGGATCCACGAGTTGATGCCGAACACGTCGAGCAGCTGCGCCATGTGCGGGGTCTTCTGGGGCAGCCAGTAGGTGTACAGAAGGAACAGCTCGAGGGTCGTGAACGCCGCGGTGAGCTTGATGGCGGGGTGATCGGCGCGCACCTTCGCCAGCATCGGCACCCACCGCTCGTACTCTTCGGCGGTGGTCTGCGCCGGCTGTTCGCACGCCACCGACAGGTACTCGACGTCGTTGTCGGTGCACAGCTGCGCGAAGTGCGACAGCTGATCGGCCCAGCTGTCGAAGAAGGCGTCGACCGAGGCCGGTGTGTAGTTCGCGCGGTAGAAGCTGTCACCGTCTTTCACGGTGGCGATGTGCGGCTTGACCAGGGTGATGCGCACACCGCGGTCCTTCGCCAAGGCGAAGACGGCGTCGATGCGTTCGTCGGAGACGCGGGTGAAGGTGGTCGAGTCGGGGTCTGAGATGTAGCAGAGGACGACGAGCGTCGCGTTGGCGCCGAGCTCGGCGATGCGGTCGAGTTCCCGCGCGGTGACCCTGAGGGGTGTCGTCGCATCGAGGCTGAGCGAGACGCTGAGATCCCGCTTGATCTCGCCGACCGCGCCCGCGAAGGCCTGTCGGCGGCGGTTGTCGCCGTGGCGCACCTCGACCTCGAAGGCGTACGGTCCGGTGTCGGTGAGCATGCCCGCCAGGCTCGATCCCGCGATGGCGAGACCAACCGGCAGAACGCCCCGGGTCACCGTGATCGTCGCGTCGTCGGCGGGCGACAGCGAGCGTCGTACCGTATCCCAGACGTGAAGTTCGAGGTCCTTCGTCGACGGGGTCGTCGCGTTCGCCGTCGGGCTCGGGGAGTGCGTGGCGCCCGAGGCGGAGGGCGTCGGGGCATCGGGTGCCCCGTGCGTCATCACCTTCGCCGCGGCGACCGATCCGGCGCCGAGTCCGATGATGCCGAGCACCCCGAAGAGCACGCTGCGTCGTGTCAGCTCCACGCGGGCTCCCCTCTCGATGCGATGGCGTCGTCGACCGATGAAGGGGTGGTGCGTGCGCGCGGTTCGGCTCGCGCGACTCCCCGGCTTCCAGGGTACGGGGCCGCGCGGTCGCGACCCCCTCCCCTCGACGAGTTCCGGGCCGACTCACGTGCATTCTGCGGGGAGGACTCCGCGCCGACGACGCACCCACCCCCGCCGCGGCGGGCCGAACTCCTGAGAAACCGGAGGCCGAGGCCGACTCCGCCGCGAATCGACGCGCCGCGCGCTGCGCCGCCGTCGCGATTCTCAGGAGTTCGGCCCGCACCGGCCCGGTGGATACGCTGGGGCGACCCGCGCCGACAACGGTGCGGGAGAAAGAGCTCTGATGTCTTCCCGCACCACGACCGTCCGTTCCCTCCGCACCGCGTCGCTGGCCATCGCCGGCATCGGGGCGTCGATCTCGATGGGATCGCTCGGATCGTGGTGGACACCGGTGATCCTGCTCATCGCCACCGCCGGGGCGCTGCTGGTGATCTGGCGCACCGACGGCGCCCTCGTGGGATCGCGAGCCGTCGTGCCCGTGCTCATCGTCGTCGTCGCCCTGACCGCGGCGGGCCTGCTCGCGCTCACCGGTGCGCTGCCGTCGGCGTGGATGTGGGCGGCGCTCGGCGCCTACGCCGTCGCCTGGGGCGAGTACCTCGTGTCGCAGACCATCGCGCGCTCCCGCGGCGTGACCGCGCGCTGATCGTCCCGTCCCGCACGCGCAGAAACGTCGAAGGGCCCGGATGCCGTGATCGTGGCATCCGGGCCCTTCGGCGTCGCTGAGGTCAGACGCGGGCTGCGGCCGTGGTCGGCTGCCAGCCCAGGGCCGGAGCGACGTGACGAGCGAAGTTCTCGACCAGGCGCAGGTTGAACTCGACGCCCATCTGCGACGGGATCGTCAGCATGAGCGTGTCGGCGCTCATCACGGCGGCGTCGTTCTGCAGCTGCTCGATGAGCTTCTCGGGAGGCGCGGCGTAGGTCTTGCCGAAGGTCGAGCGCATGCCGTCGATGACGCCGATCTGATCGGAGCCCGCCGAGCCGCCGAAGTACATCTCGTCTTCGGCGGTGACGATCGGGAAGATGCTGCGGCTGACCGAGGTGCGGGGCTCACCGACGTGGCCGGCCTCGCGCCAGGCGGCGCGGAACGCGTCGAGCTGCTGAGCCTGCAGGATGTCGAAGGGCGTGCCGTCGGCCTCGGTGAGCAGGGTGGACGACATCAGGTTCACGCCGATGCGCCCGGCCCACTCGGCCGTCGCCGTCGTGCCGGCACCCCACCAGATGCGCTTGCGCAGCCCGGGGGAGTGCGGCTCGATGCGCTGCAGACCCGTGCCGCCACCGAAGGGGCTGTGCGGGTCGCGCTCGGCGAGACCCTCGCCGTCGATCGCGCGCAGGAACAGGTCGAAGTGCTCGCGGGCGAGGTCACCGCCACGCGGGTCGTCCGACCCCGTGTAGCCGAAGGCCTCGTAGCCGCGCACGACCGTCTCGGGTGAGCCGCGGCTCACACCCAGCGCGAGCCGGTTCGCGCTGATCAGGTCGACGGATGCCGCCTCCTCGGCGAGCATGAGCGGGTTCTCGTAGCGCATGTCGATGACGCCGGTACCCACCTCGATCCGAGAGGTGCGGGCGGCGATCGCGGCGAGCAGCGGCATGGGGGCCGCCTGCTGACGGGCGAAATGGTGCACGCGGAACGAGATGCCGTTGACGCCGAGGTCGTCCATACCCTGGGCGAGGTCGATCGCCTGGAGCATCGAGTCACCGGCGGTCAGGTGGTGCCCGCCGCCGAGGGGACCGTAATGGCCGAAGGAGAGGGTGCCGAAAGAACGCATGCGTGAGAAAACGCACCGGCGCCTGATCTATTCCCTCGCATGTATCAAGGGGCGGCCTCGGTGCGCTGAGGGTGTGGAAGCATTCAGGCATGGACGACGAGGTGCAGGACGAGCTGCGACGTCTGCGTGCGCGGGCGTACGGCCCGGGGGCCGACATCGCCGACGATCCCGTGGCCGTCGCGCGTCTGCGCGAACTCGAGGAGCTCGACCGGACGCGACAGCACACGACGCTTCCGTCCGACGCCGTCGTCGAGGGCGGTGCCGAGGCGGAACGGACGGGCGTCGCGGCATCCGCAGGGCTCGACGACCTCGACTCGGCCGACATCGACCAGACACCGCGGCCCCCGCTCCTGCGCACGCGGCGGCGGGTGTGGGTGGCCGCCGTCGGCGTCGCGGCCGTCGTGGTGGCGGCCAGCGCGCTCACCGCCGTCGGCATGTCGTTCACGACCGTCGAGCGCACTCCGGGCATCGCGCAGACCGACGCGCTGACGCCCGCCCCCGAGCTCGATCCCGCGGCGGTCGGCTACCTCGGGTTCGATCCCGAGCAGTCGCGGGGCTTCGAGGACTACTACGGGCTGACGGCGTTCGCGGGGCCGACGCAGATCGACTCCGAGGGCAATCGGGCCGACTGTCTGCTCATCTCCGACACCGCCGATGTGGCAGACTCCGGCGGCGCTCTCCGCTCGAACGCGGGCGTGCGGTTCGGGGGCTGTGCGGCGGGGCTCTTCCCGGCGACGGCGGAGTTCATTGTGAACTCCACGTTCCCCGAGCAGTTCCGCGCCCGTTATCCGGTGGGCACGGCGGTGCAGTTCGTGCTCGACGGCGACGACGTCGGAGTCTTCTCCGACGCGGGCTGACGCCCCACGGATGAGAGGGTGGGGGAGTGACCCCCCTCCTCGAACTCGTGCCCGTCGGTGCCGACCCGGATGCCGTCTACCTGGGCTTCGTCGACTGGGCGGTCGCGCGCGGCCTGACGCTGTACCCCGCGCAAGACGAAGCGGTCATGGAGATCGTGTCGGGTGCGAACGTGATCCTGTCGACCCCGACCGGCACGGGCAAATCCCTGGTCGCGGTCGCCGCCCACGCGGCATCCCTCGCCCGGGGCGGCCGCACCTATTACACGGCGCCGATCAAGGCGCTCGTGAGCGAGAAGTTCTTCGCGCTGGTCGACATCTTCGGGGCCGAGAACGTCGGCATGGTCACGGGCGACTCGTCGGTCAATGCCGATGCGCCGATCATCTGCTGCACGGCCGAGATCCTCGCGAACCTGGCGCTTCGCCAGGGCGCCGACGCAAACGTCGACCAGGTCGTGATGGACGAGTTCCACTACTACGGCGAGGCCGATCGAGGCTGGGCCTGGCAGGTGCCGCTGCTGCTGCTTCCGCGGGCGCAGTTCATCCTCATGTCGGCCACCCTCGGCGACGTCACCGAGATCGCCGAAGACCTCTCGCGACGTACCGGCCGGCCCACCGCCCGGGTGACCGGCGTCGAGCGTCCTGTGCCGCTGCACTTCGAGTACGCGCGCACGCCCGTGCACGAGACGGTGCAGGAGCTGCTCGACACGAAGCAGGCGCCCATCTACATCGTGCACTTCTCGCAGGCGGCGGCGATGGAGCGGGCGCAGGCGCTGTCGTCGATCCGCATCATCGGGCGCGAACAGCGCGACGAGATCGCCGAGGCGATCGGCGGGTTCCGCTTCACGACCGGCTTCGGCAAGACCCTGTCGCGCTACGTCCGCGCCGGCATCGGCGTGCACCACGCCGGCATGCTGCCGCGTTACCGCCGCCTGGTCGAGACGCTCGCGCAGCGGGGGCTGCTGCGCGTCATCTGCGGCACCGACACCCTCGGCGTCGGCATCAACGTGCCGATCCGCACCGTCATGATGACGGCGCTCACCAAGTACGACGGCCAGCGCATGCGCCAGCTGACCGCGCGGGAGTTCCACCAGATCTCGGGCCGCGCGGGCCGCGCCGGGTACGACACCGCGGGCACGGTCGTGATCATGGCGCCCGACCACGAGATCGAGAACGCCGCGCAGATCCTCAAGGCCGGCGACGACCTGAAGAAGCAGAAGAAGATCGTGCGCAAGAAGGCGCCGCAGGGCTTCGTGAACTGGACCGAGCAGAGCTACGACCGCCTGGTGGTCGCCGAGCCCGAGCCGCTTCAGCCGCAGATGAAGCTGAGCGCCGCGATGCTCATCAACGTCATCGCGCGCGGCGGCGACGTGTTCGCCAACGTGCGATCGCTGGTGTTCGACAACCACGAGCCCCGCGCCCGCCAGTACGAGCTCGCCCGCCGGGCCCTGGCGATCTTCCGCACGCTGGTGCAGGCGGGCGTGGCCGAGGTCATCCCGCGCGAGTCGCCGGATTTCGTCGCTTCAGACGGCTCCGAAGCGACGATTCTCGGCGACTCGCGCATCCGGCTCACGGTCGAGCTGCAGGCGAACTTCGCGCTCAACCAGCCTCTGTCGCCCTTCGCGCTCGCCGCGATCGAGATGCTCGACCCCGAGGTCGAGCTCGGACGGGGACCGGATGCCACGGCCGCCAGCGACAGCGTGGGCACCGGCCACTACGCGCTCGACGTCGTCAGCGTCATCGAGGCGACCCTCGACGACCCGCGTCCGATCCTGTCGCAGCAGCAGTTCCGCGCGCGCGGCGAAGCGGTGGCCGCGATGAAGCGCGAGGGCATCGAGTACGACGAGCGCATGGAGCTGCTCGAGGAGATCACCTGGCCCAAGCCGCTCGACGAGCTGCTCGCGCAGGCGTACGAGGTGTTCGCGTCGAGCCAGCCCTGGATCCGCGACTTCGAGCTGTCGCCGAAGTCGGTCGTGCGCGACATGTTCGAGCGGGCGTGCTCGTTCGGCGAGTACGTCTCGCTGTACCAGCTGGCCCGCTGCGAGGGGCTGGTGCTGCGCTACCTCAGCGACGCCTACCGAGCGATCCGTCAGACCGTGCCGGTCGACGCGCAGACGCCCGACCTGCTCGATCTGATCGCCTGGCTCGGCGAACTCGTCCGTCAGGTCGACTCGAGCCTGGTCGACGAGTGGGAGCAGCTCATCAACCCCGCCGCCGACCCCGATGCGCCGGTCGTGCCGCCGGCGCCGCCGTCGATCCTCACCAACCGGCGGGCGTTCGTCGTGCTGGTGCGCAACGAGATGTTCCGTCGCGTGCAGCTCGCCGCGCTCCAACGCGACGACGAGCTCGTCGAACTCGACCCCGACATCGACTGGCCCACCGTGCTCGACCGCTACTTCGACGAGCACGACTCGATCGGCACCGGGGGAGCGGCGCGCTCCTCGGCGCTCGTCGAGATCGACGAGTCGGGGGCCTCCGACGGCGTGTGGCGCGTCGAGCAGACGATCGACGACCCCGCGGGCGACCACGACTGGCGCATCCGCGCCGAGGTCGACCTCGCGGCCTCGGAGGAAGAGGGCATGGCGATCGTGCGGGTCACCGAGGTTCTCAGGCTGTAGCGGCGGTGCGTCGGCGCGCCATCATCCGGCGCAGGACGAGGCCGACGACCGCGACGGCGATCGTCACCCCGATCGCGCGCAGGCCCAGTTCGGGTTGGGTGAGGGCCGAGACGAAGACGTTCACGCCGTAGTCGGCCATTTCGGGGAGGTCGGAGGCGAGCACCCGGGTGCCGGCGGCGGAGGCGAGAGCCGTCGCGAGGGGTGGGACCACCCAGACGAGCATCAGCCCGACCACCCCGGCCACCACCCGCCCCACCGTGTCGACGCCCGTCCACGCGATCGCCGCCCCCACGAGCACCGGGCCGAGGAAGAAGGTCAGGGGCAGGACGGCCGAGAAGGGCGACTCGGAGCCGAAGGGCAACGTCATCCACGCTCCGACCCAGATATCCGTCGCCAGTGCGCCGATCGAGAGGGCGACCCCCGTACCGGCGCGGGGAGCCGTCGACACCAACGACGCAACGAGCAGCGAGACCACGAACGCGAGCACGGCCACCGCGGTGAGCAGCACCAGGTACACGATCGATTCGAGGCGCTCCTGGAGCACGTTCCACGTCGCGAGCGCGGTCTGAACGATCGCGACGAGCTGGACGAGCGCGAGCCCACCCACCGTCGCGAGTCCGCGCAGAACCCCCGGACGCGAGCGTTGCGCGCGAGCGATGATGCCGGCGGCGGCTCCGCCGACCACGAGCAGCACGATGATCGTCGTGATCTCGTACTGGCTGTACGGCAGCAGCACGAACGGCCCCTGCCGCGACACATCGTCGGCGTCCTCCAGGTTCTGCAGCGGCAGGAACGGTCCACTCGTCAGCCAGGGGAGCAGCCCCACGACCGCGCCGAGCGCCCCGAAGAGCAGGAACCACGCGACCCTTCGCCGCGGGGGAACGTCGAGCGTCGGATCGGTCGTCATCAGGGTCCCCGTCCCCCGGCGATCCGCCGGACGCTCCGACGCTATCGGAGAGGAGGGGACCTCTGTCGTGCGCGTCATCGAGTCGTTGCAGCTCCCACGGCTTCTCCCCGGGCCAGGGGCGGGTGAACTTCTCCACCGATCACCGATCGAGGCCGTCGTCGGCCGCGCGCACGCCGGTAATCTGTCGACACGCACACCCCGGAAGGACCACCGTGAACCTCGACGCGGCTCAAGCCCTCATCGCCCTCGGGGCCTTCTTCCTGACCTTCGCCGCCGCGATCCTCAGCGGGATGATGTGGATGCTGGACCGCGTCGAGCGTCGCACCGAACAGAACTTCGCTCAGGTGGACCAGCGCTTGGGCCGCATCGAATCGCGCATGGAGCGCGCCGAGACACGGATGGAGAGGGCTGACGCCCGCTTCGACGAACGCATGGTGCAGATCGACGCGCGAGAACGCCGGATCGACGCGCGTCTGCTCACGATCGACGGCAACATCGCCGAGATCAAGGCCTCCGTGTCGCGTCTCGAGGGGCCGCACTCGCCGTTCCTGATCGCCCGCGGCTGAACGCCCGCACGCGAAAACACCGGATGCCGAGGCCACGATGAGGCCTCGGCATCCGGTGTGTTCGTCGTCGTTCAGCTCCGGGCGACGCGGTTCTCCGCGCTGACCATCCACGACAGCTGCTCGAGGCGCTCGAGGATCGAGTGCAGGATGTCGGCGCTCGTGGGGTCTTCGTCGTCGACGTCGTCGTGCACCTCGCGGACGGTGCCGACGGTGGCGTCGAGGCGCTCCGTGATCAGGTCGACGACCTCCGAGGTGTCGACCTCGCCCTGGGGGAACTCGGGGAGGGTCGTGGTCTCGGCGATGGTGTCGCTGCGGCCGTCGGGAAGAGCGTGCAGGGCGCGCATGCGCTCGGCGACGGTGTCGCTGAACTCGCGGGCCGCGTCGATGATCTCGTCGAGCTGCAGGTGGGTGTCGCGGAAGTTCTTGCCGACGACGTTCCAGTGCGCCTGCTTGCCCTGGATCGACAGCTCGATCAGGTCGATGAGCACGCGCTGAAGGTTGTCGGTGAGCTCCTCCGAGGCCTGGAAGCCGCTCTCAGCGTTCTGCTCTTCGGTGGTTTCGGGGCCGTTGCCGCCGCGGGCGGGGCGACGGCGGTTCTTGGTGGTCTCCTGGGTGGCGGACATGCGCCTTCCTTTCACTCGCGGTCGGTAGCGACGTTAGGCGCTTCGTCGGCGGGCGCGGCGGGGGTTGCGAGCCTTCGCACAGCGGGGTAGCTGCCGACGCGTGGGTCGGCGCCGTAGCCGCTCCCCTCGGAATGGACAACCCCGGCCTTGCCCCACCGCGCCGTTCTTAGCGTGGAGACGTGCCCCACACACCCCCTGCTCCGTCTCGCCCCCTCCGCGACTACGCTGCGATCGGTGACGGTCGGACGGTCGCTCTGATCGGTCTCGACGGATCGGTGGACTGGCTGCCGCTTCCGAACATCCACTCGCGCCCCGTGTTCGCGCGACTCGTCGACGAATCGGCCGGCGGGTGCATCGAACTCGCTCCGGTGGAGGAGTACGAGGTCACCCGGCGTTACCTGCCGCACACGAACGTGCTCGAGACGACCTTCACGACCGCGTCGGGGGTGGCCACCGTGACCGACGCCATGGTCACGGGCATCGCCGGACGCCTCCCGTGGGCCGAGCTCGCGCGGCGCGTCGACGGGGTGAAGGGCGAGGTCGAGTTCGCCTGGTGCGTACAGCCCGGCACCATGCTGCGCTCCGCCGCCCCGTGGACCGAACGCATCGACGGCTTCTCGATCATGCGCATCGGACACGTCTCGCTCGCCGTTGTCGGCCATGAGCACGGTCTGCATGGCGACCCGGATGCCGGCAACGAGAGCATCGACGGCGCGTTCACGACGTCGAAGGGCTCGCGCCATCTGCTCGTGATCGCCGCGACCGAGGGGGAGCCGCTGCGCATCCCCGACGCGAAGAACGTCGACCGCGGCATCGACCGCACCGTCGACGGGTGGACGACGTGGTCCGACGAGTTCTCGTACGAGGGACCCTGGGCCGAAGACGTGCAGCGCAGCGCCCTCGCGCTGAAGCTGCTGTTGTTCAGCCCCACCGGGGCGATCGCGGCGGCGGCGACGACGTCGCTCCCCGAGAACCCCCGCGGGGGCAAGAACTGGGACTACCGCTACGCCTGGGTGCGCGATCTCGCCTACACGGCGCACGCCTGGGTGGGTTTCGGTCTGCGCGAGGAGACGCACGCGGCCATCTCGTGGCTGCTGCGCACGATCCGCAAGAACGGTCCCGAGGTGCAGGTGATGTACACCCTCGACGGCGAGGCCGAGATCGGGCTCGAGAAGCACGACGTGCCGGGTTGGAACGGCAACCAACCGGTCGTGACCGGGAACCCCGCGCAGGGGCAGCTGCAGCTCGGCGTCTACGGCGACCTGATCGCCCTGTGCCGCACCTACGTCGAGGCGGGGAACCGTCTCGACATCCAGACCGGACGCCTGCTCGCCGACGTCGCCGACCGCACGTGCGACCTGTGGCGCCGCGAGGACTCGGGCATGTGGGAGCTCCCGGAGCTGCGTCACTACACCTCGTCGAAGATGGGCTGCTGGAAGGCCCTCGACGACGCCCAGTGGCTCGCGGCCGGCGGACACATCCCCGACAACGCCGACCGGTGGCGCGCGGAGCGCGACCGCATTCACCGCTGGGTCGAAGAGCACTGCTGGTCGGAGGAGCTCGAGGCCTACACGCTCGCCCCCGGAAGCTCCGATCTCGACGCGTCGGTGTTGCTGCACGCCCCCACCGGCTTCGACCGGGGCGAGCGCATGTCGAAGACCCTGGATGCCATCACCGAACGTCTCACGACGGAGAACCACCTCGTCTACCGGTACACCGGCATGGACCAGGAGGAGCAGACGTTCGTCGCCTGCGCCTTCTGGCGGGCCACGGCGCTCGCCTGCGTCGGCCGCCACGACGAGGCGGTCGAGGCGATGGACGCTCTCGTCGCCCAGGGGAACGACGTCGGCATCTACTCCGAGATGATCGCCGAATCGGACGGGGCGTTCTGGGGCAACCTCCCGCAGGCGCTCAGTCACCTGGCCCTCATCAACGCCGCGCTCGTCATCCGCGAACTCGTGGATGCCGCCGAGCTCTCCGGCCGCTGATCCTCTGCCGCGACGTCTCGTCTCGGCATCCATCCCCCATGAAAGGACTCGCCATGAGCACGCAGTACACGTTCACCGATCCCACGAAGCTCTACGCCGACATCGAGCCCCAGGCGCAGGACCAGCCCGAGCCCGGCCTCGATGCCGAGCTGACCCCGAAGGCCGCGCTCGGCGAGGACACCTACGTCGGCAGCGAGCGGCTGAAGGGCCGCAAGGCGCTGATCACCGGAGCCGACTCGGGGATCGGCGCGGCCACCGCGATCGCGTTCGCCCGCGAGGGAGCCTCGGTGGCGATGTCGTACCTGCCGGAGGAGAAGGTGGATGCCGACCGCATCGCCGGAATCCTTCGTGAGGCCGGCGCGACCGTCGTGCAGATCCCCGGCGACCTGCGCGAGCGCGAGTACGCCCGCACGCTGGTCAAGGAAGCGGTCGAGGGCCTCGGCGGCCTCGACATCGTCGTCAACAACGGCGGCAAGCAGATCTTCAACGAAGACCTGACGACGCTGGACGACGAGCAGTTCGACGACACGTTCAAGACCAACGTCTACGCGATGTTCTGGATCTGCAAGGAGGCCATCCCGCACCTGCCCGCGGGTTCGGCCATCATCAACACCACGTCGATCCAGGCGTACTCGCCCGCGCCGATCCTCGTCGACTACGCCTCGACCAAGTCGACCATCAACACCTTCACCAAGGCCCTCGGTCAGCAGCTCGCGCCCAAGGGCATCCGGGTGAACGCCGTGGCGCCCGGCCCGATCTGGACGCCGCTGCAGGTGACCGACGGTCAGCCGAACGAGAAGGTCGACGAGTTCGGCGAGGAGACCCCGCTCGGGCGCATGGGCCAGCCCGCCGAGCTCGCCCCCGCATACGTGTACCTCGCCTCGGCGGAGTCGAGCTACGTCATCGGCGAGACGCTCAACGTCAACGGCGGTATGCCGACGCCGTAAGCGTGACGCGCAGAAGGGGCCGTCGTCCGGGACCGGGCGGCGGCCCCTTCGTCTGCGGTGCGCCACCCCCCTGTTGAGTGTCCGACACACGCCGCGTTCGCGGTCGGCACTGCGGCGTGTCGTGGACACTCAACAGGGGGGGCGTCCTGCTCAGGCGGTGAGCGGCTTGCGGTAGAAGATCTCGCCGTCGGCGGTGGTCTCGGTGCGGTGATACCCCTCGCGCTCGTACAGACGCTGGTTGGCTTCGCTCAGGCCGCCGGTGAAGAGCTCCGCCTCGGTGGCGCCGGCTTCACGTCCGCGCTGCTCGACCGCTGCCAGCAGCAACGTTCCGAGACCGGCGCCCTGCTGATCGGGGGCGATCGCGAGGCGCCCGATGAGCAGCAGTTCCCCGTCGCGGCGCGCGCGGACGGCGCCGACGATCCGGTGTCCGTCGACGGCGACGCAGCCGAGATTCTCGACCAGCTCGGCTTCGAGCTCGGGCAGGGTCTGCGTGAGCGGAGGCATATCGGGATCGCCGTAGATGAGCGCTTCGCTCGCGAAGGCGGCGCGCTGGATCGTGAGCACCTCTCCGGCGTCGTCGGGATGGATGGGGCGCACGGCGGGCGAGTCGGCCACGGGTGTCTCTCCTGGTGAGTCGGGGTGAGGGGGGTTAACTATCATGGGCATGAGCGGTCCGTTTTCCAGCGGTTCGCCGTCCTCGCCTATGAACGATTTCTTCGACTCGCGCGTCCGCACCGATGACGTGGCCGACACGCAGGCCTGGCTGCAAGAGCAGTACGGGCGGGTCGACGTGCTCGCCGAGAGGGCCTCGATCGCGGAGCACGCGGTCGGTGATGCGGCGTTCGCCCTGCGACACCTGACCTGGGACTGCCGGGCCGAGATCGTCTACGAGGCGGATCGGTTCTACTTCGCCACCTCGAATCCCGGGTTCTCGTGGACCATCGGCTCCGAATCCGGCGACTACAGCGTGGAGCCCGGCATCGTGCAGCCCGGTCGCGAACTCATCGGGAGACCGATCGACACGACGGTGCAGCTCGTGGCGTTCGACGCCGAGTGGCTGAGCGAGACGGCCCGCACGATCTACGGCGACGAGACGCTCGTGGCCCGGTTCGCCGGCACGGGACCGGTGTCGCGGCGCCTGGGCGAGTACTGGCTCGCGACGCTGCGGTGGTCGTTGACGCAGGTCCCCCTGCTGGCGGAGCCTCTCGTGCGGGCGCACGTGCGACGCGCCCTCGCCGCGGCGACGCTCGAGGCGTTCCCCCTCGTGGGCGACGCGCGCGAGCGGCGGGCATCGGCACTCGAGCAGGCGACGATCTACACCGCCGCGACGTCGTGGATCGACGATCACGCGTCGTTGCCCGTGACGGTCGACGACGCGGCGCGTGCCGTCGGCACGTCTGCCACCGGCCTGCGTCGCGCGTTCGCGGCCAACGGGCAACTGGCATCCTCTCCCGAGGAGTACCTGTCTGCGGCGCGTCTGAGCGCGGCTCACGCCGACCTCCTCGACGCCGACGCGGGATGTGCGTCGGTCGGGGAGGTCGCCGCCCGATGGGGTTTCGCCGATCCGGACGCCTTCGTGCGGTCGTACGTCGAGGTGTATCGCGTCGCACCGCAGCGCACGCTCGAACGGTGATCGCCGGGTGCTGACCGAGGGACTCTGATCGCTCAGCGGTCGCGGTCGGTGTACTCGCCGGGGTTGTCGAGGTCTTCGTGCGCCTCGTCGCCGCTCGGCAGCTCGACGTCGGTGTAGGCGCCGGCCTCGTCGGTGCGGGGGCGCGACTCGCTCCCGTCGGCGTTCTCGCGGTCGACGTACTCGCCGGGCGCGTCGGCGCTCCCGCGGTCGTCGTCTCCGCCGGGCAGCTGCACGTCGGTGTACTCGCCTTCTTCGGGTCCGGTGCCGTGTCCGTTGACGTCGCGCTCAGTCATGTCCGCCTCCTGGGGGTCGTGATGACAGCGACGCTAGTCCGCGGATGCCGGGGGCGCAGCGGTCTTGACACGGCTTCCGCCGCGCAGCCCGCACGGCGCCACCCGTGCGGTGCCGCCCGCACGGTGTCAAGGGCGCAGACGAGGGGGCGTCGACCCGGCAGAGTGGGACCATGCCCGCTCTCGCCATCATCCTCGTCATCGTCGGTCTCGTGCTCCTCTTCCTCGGCATCTTCGTCGAGGCCGTGAAGTTCCTGCTCTGGATCGGCGTGATCATCCTGATCATCGGTGTGATCGCCGCGCTCATGCGGTTCATCCGTCGCCAGGTCTGACCGTTCGTCCCCACCCCCGGATCCGACCGAGGTCGGAGCGATCAGAGGCCGTCCCCCGTGTGCCGCACCGACGTGCGTCACACGGCCGGGGCGGCCTTTCGCGTGAGGCCGGCTCAGGCCGAGAACAGGTCGCGACCGCGCGGGGGGCGCAGAGCCGCCACCGCCTCGAGCGCCGGGGCCAGCTCGGGATAGCGGAAGACGTAGCCCGCCTCGGTCAGCACGCGGGGCACCGCCCACCGGCTCTTCAGCACGAGTTCGGGCTCGTTGCGCAGCAGCGCCATCGCCGGATCGAGCATCCACCGGAACGCGGGCAGGCCGATCGGCGCCCGCGCGATGCGCCGGAGCTCTCGCATGAGGGTGCGGTTGTCGCTCACGGCGGGCGCGGCCAGGTTGACCGGACCGACGATGTCGTCGCGGTCGCGCAGGAATCGCACGGATGCCACGACGTCATCGATGTGGATCCAGCTGAAGCGCTGGTGGCCCGAGGTGCGGTGCCAGCTCGACCACAGGCGCCCCGTGGGGCGCGCGCCGATCCCGCGGTACCGGCGGTGGGGGAACCACCAGCTGTCGATCTGCGGGCCGCCCAGCCCGAGTCGGGCGAGGGCGAACAGCATGCGGGTCGCCGGACCGTCTCCGAGCACGATCGCCATGCGCAACGCCACACGGCGCGTGCGGGGCAGTTCTCCCTCGAAGAACGCGCGTTCCCAGCTCGTGGCCACATCGACCGAGAACCCCTGGCCGATCTCGCCGTCGACTTCGTCGTTGCCGTGCTCGGTGGCGTGGCGGTAGATCGTCGCGGTCGAGGCGTTCATCCACACCGTGGGCGGGTGGGCCGCGTGCGCGACGGCGGAGTGCAGGGCACGGGTGGTGTCGACGCGAGAGCGCAGGATCTCGTCACGGTTCGCGTCGGTGTACCGGCACGACACGATCTTGCCCGCCAGGTTCACCAGGACGTCGGCGCCGTCGACGACCTGCGCCACGGCGGCCGGATCGGCCCAGGTCGCGGTGCCGGTGCGGCCGATCGTGTCGACGTCGTAGCCGTCGTCTCGGAACGCGGCGACCAGCGCTCCGCCGACGAATCCGCTCGCTCCGGCGATCACGGCGCGGGGTCGGGGCACGGCATCCTCCTGGGTCGGGTGGCCTCAGCCTAGGGGCGGAGGCGTGCTGATCGCCCTCCTGTTGCTCGACGCCGATGCAGTGCGCGGAACGCGCGGGGAACCCCTGCCACAATGGAGGCCATGCGACGACGGGCACGGGGCGCACGCGTCGCGCGCGGGGGCGTCGCCGCGTCGATCGCCACCCTCGTCGCGTTGCTCTCGCACGTGACCGGCGGGGGAGCCGTGCCCGGCTGGATCGGTGTCGTCGTTCCGCTCGCGCTGTCGTTCGTCGCCTGCACGGTCCTGGCCGGCCGCCGGCTCTCGGCCTGGCGTCTGAGCGCGGCCGTCGTCGTCAGCCAGCTGCTGTTCCACGCGCTGTTCGTGCTCGGCAGCTACGACCTCGGCGCGGCCGGCCACGTGCACGGGGCCGTCTTCCCGGCGGTCGCCGCGGATCCGGTGGGCGCCGCCCTGACGCCGGATGCCACGATGTGGCTCTGGCACGCGCTCGCCGCGGCCGTCACCTCGCTGGCCTTGCACCGCGCGGAACGCACCCTGGGGGTGCTGCGTGCGCTCGCGGACCGCGCGGTCGAGGGGCTGCGTGCGCGCGTGCGCGTGATGGCGGCGACGTTCGGGCCCGTGTCGCCGCGCCATCGCGTTGCGGTCGTGGTCGCCGTCGTGCGCCCGACCTCGGTGCTGCTCGCCGCGAGTGCGCGACGTCGCGGGCCGCCGGTCTCGGCATCCTGACCCTGCTCCGCGTCACGCCGCGCCGTGAGCGGTGCGTCCCGGCCGTCTGACGGACCGGGCGGGCGGTCGCGCACGCCGAGTGCTCTCGCGCCGGCGCGACTCCCTTCCACGTCCCCTCGGGACGCCCCCTTCCTCGGTCATCGTCGAGCGGCGATGTCGTATCCCGTGGCGCACCGCCCCGCGGCGACGTCGACCGCGCGCGGGACCCCGGCCCGTCGTGCACGCGCGCGGCGGCGCCGACCGACGGGCGCCACCCGGTGCCCGGAGAAGAGATCCTCCATGTTCCGTTCCCCTCCCCTCACCCTGCCGGCGCCGGTCGTCGCGGCATCCGCTCCCGACGAGTCCGCCCCGCCGTCCCCGCCGCCCGCGCCCGCCCCCGGCCGCCCCGTCGAGCCCGGGGCGCCGTCATGACGGCATCCACCCCGTCGAGTGTCCACAACACGCCGTCGGGAGACGACGCGGTGCGGCGTGTTCCGGACACTCGACGGTCGGGGAGCGGGCCGGGCGCTCCGCGACGAGGCTGGTTCACCGCGCTGCTGCGTCGGCTGCACTTCTTCGCGGGACTGCTCGTGGGGCCGTTCATCCTGGTCGCGGCGCTGAGCGGCGCGCTGTACGCCCTCACGCCGTCGCTCGAGAGGGTCATGTACGCGCACGAGGTGACCGCCACCTCCACCCTGGTCGGGATGCCGCTGGCCGACCAGGTCGAGGCGGCCGAGGCCTACGTGGGCGGCGGGGCCTCACCGGTCGCCGTGCGGCCCGCCCCCGCGCCCGGTGACACCACGCGCGTCCTGTTCGCCGACGAGGCGCTACCCGAAAGCACGACGCGGGCGATCTTCGTCGACCCCGCGACGGCCGAGGTCCGCGGCGACCTGCCCGCGTACGGCACGAGCGGCGCACTGCCCCTGCGGCACTGGATCAGCGACCTGCACCGCTCGCTGCACCTGGGCGAGCCGGGCCGGCTGTACAGCGAGCTCGCGGCATCGTGGCTCGGGATCGTCTCGCTCGCGGGCCTCGGGCTGTGGATCGGCCGCTTCGTGCGCAGCCGCCGCGGGCGCCGCGACCTGCTGCGGCCGAACCGCGCGCACCGGGGGTACCGCAAGCTGTCGGGCTGGCACTCGGCCGTCGGGATCTGGGTCGTGCTGGGCGCGGTCTTCCTCGCGGCGACGGGCATCACCTGGTCGGCCTCGGCGGGCGCGCACGTCTCCGACCTGCGTGCCGCGATCGGTGAGGGGACACCCGCGTTGACGACCTCGCTCGGTGCGGAGGCGGAGGCCGGCGGCGAGCACGCCGGACACGGCGGCGGGGCGCACGCCGACACCCCGGGGGCGGCGGACCCGGCCACGTTCGACGCCGTCCTCGCCGTCGCGAAGGGCGTCAACGTCAACACCGGCGACGTCGAGATCCGCCCGCCGTCCGGCGCCGCAGACGCCTGGGTCGTGCAGGAGGTGCACCGCAGCTTCCCGACCGAAGTGGATGCCGTGGCCATCGACGCATCGACCCTGCGCGTGACCGATCGGGTCGACTTCGCCGACTATCCGCTGCTCGCCAAGCTGTCTCGCTGGGGCGTCGACCTGCACATGGGCACCCTGTTCGGTCTCGTCAACCAGCTCGTGCTGTTCGCCCTGGCGATCGGCATCGCCGCGCTCGTCGTCTGGGGCTACGCGATGTGGTGGAACCGTCGCCCGACCCGTGGCCTCGCGTCGGCGCCGGCACGCGGCGCACTGCGCGGGGCACCCTGGTGGGGGATCGGTGCGGTGCTCGTGGTCGCGGTGGCGTTCGGGCTGTTCCTGCCGCTCGTCGGTTACACGCTCGCGGCGTTCGTGGTGCTCGATGTACTGCTCGGTCTCTGGGCGCGGCGGCGGCCCGGAGCGACGCGGCCCACGGTGTGACGGCGCGGCGCCGTCCCCCGCGAGGCGGCCCGCTCAGCCCTCGAGCAGCAGGTGCATCGTCACCGAACCCGTCGTCGGCTCGGTGAAGCCCAGGCTGCGGTACAGCGCCTGACCCGGAGGGTCGGCCAGCAGGGTCACGTAGGCACCCTCGGGGGCCTTCGCGCGGATCTCCGCGAGAAGGTCCTCGAGGATGCGGCGGCCGAGACCGCGTCGCTGGTACTCGGGCAGCGTGGCCATGTCGGCGATGAGGAAGTACCACCCGCCGTCGCCGACGACCCGGCCCATCGCGATCGATCGACCCGTGGCATCCACGATCCGACGCCAGGCCCAGCTGTTCGCGAGCGCGGGCGCGCCCTGATCGGAACGCTTGGGGGTCAGGCCCGAGGCACGGCGCAGCTCGAGGTAGTCGTCGAGAGAGGGGGCGAGGGGTTCGAGGCGGAGGTCGTGCATGCCTCCACCTTCGCGTATCTCCGTCTCGCGAGGGAGGCGGCGTGCGAAGCGGGTCCGTAGCGTGGAAAGCCCCCCTCGGAAGGACTCCCGTGACTCTCGCCCGTCGCCTCGCCGCCGCCCTCTCGATCGCCACGATCGCCGCCCTCACCGCGTGTACCAGCTCCGCGCCCGACACTCCCGCAACCCCCGCGGCCTCGGTCGAGGTGCCGGCCACCCCCGTGGGGGAGCGGCTGACCTGGGTGATCGACGTGCTCGAGGCCGAGGCCGACACGACGGCCGGCGACTGGTCGCGCGTGCTGCACGAGGACTTCCAGCAGCAGGTGTCGGCCGACGACATCGCCGAGCTGCTCAATCGGCAGATCCGCCCGGCGGCGCCCTTCACCGTGACCGCGTACCAGGGCACCGAGACCCAGGCGGTCGCGACCCTCGCCGGGACGCTCGGCGACCCGTTCGATCTCTCGCTCGCGATCGACGGCAACGACCGCATCACCGGCATGGTGTTCGCCCCGGTCGCCGAGCCGTGGGAGCCCTCCGCCTCGCTCGACGAGGTGGAGCAGCGCCTGGGCGATCTTCCCGGCGAGGTCAGCGCGCTGATCCGGCGAGGAGACGACGACGTCGTGGCGGTGGACACCGAACGGGCAGCTCCCCTCGCCTCGATCTTCAAGCTGTACGTGCTGCTCGCGGCGGCCGATGCCGTGGCATCCGGGGATCTCGCCTGGGACGAGACGCTCGTGCTCGACGACGCCGACCGCAGCCTGCCCTCGGGCGAGCTTCAGAACGCCCCCACCGGTACCGAGGTGTCGGTGCGCGAGGCCGCCTCGGCCATGATCCGCATCAGCGACAACACCGCCACCGACCTGCTGATCGAGCGGCTCGGGCGTGAGCGCGTCGAAGCGGCGGTCGCGCGCAGCGGCCACGCGGACCCCGCCGCGTTGACGCCCTTCCTCTCGACCAAGGAGCTGTTCACCCTGGGTTGGGGCGACCCGGCTCTGCGCGAGGAGTGGGCGCGTGCCGACGACGCTGCGAAGCGCGCGCTGCTCGACCGCATCGACGCCGCCCCGCTGGCCGTCGGCGTCACCGACGTGACGACCCCGGTATGGCAGGACGGATTCGACTGGTTCGCCTCGGCCACCGACATCGCCGCCGTGCATCGGGCGCTGCAGCAGACCCAGGATGCCGAGGTGCTCGCCATCCTGAGCGAGAACCCCGGTGCGGGACTCGACGTCGGCACGTGGCCCTACGTCGGCTTCAAGGGCGGTTCGAGCCTGGGCGTGCTGACCGGCAGCTGGTTCGTGCGCGACGACGAGGGGGAGGCGACGGTGGTGCTGCTTCTCTCGGCCGACGACGCGCAGGCCGTGACCGCGGCGATGGGCGACTTCTTCCACCTCGCCGAAGACGCCCTGCGCCTCGCACGCTGAGCCTCGCCGCTGCGGGAGGCCGGGAGCCCGTCGAGGGGGCTGGGACCGTGCGCGGGGGCGACCGGAGGGCCGCCCCCGGCGGGATCACGCGTCGTCGGGGTCGGGCAGGCTCTGGGCGATCTTGCTGGATGCCGCGGAATCACGGCCGACACCGGGCTGGAACTTCGCGATGGGGTCGTCGGCGTCGACGTGCGGTTCGCCCTCGGCGGGAGCGTCCGAAGCCGCGTGCGCGGTGGCCGAGCCGCCGCCGGTGTCCTCGGTGTGCCGCGAGGTCGAGCCGCCCTCGCCGCGGGCGTCGTCGGTGCCCCGCTCGGTGAGGCCGTCGGCGGCGCGGGTGCCGACTCCGGGCAGGTCGTTCTGGCTCGAGATGCCCTGGATGCGGGCTTCGTCGTCGGCGTCGATCTGCGCCGCTCCGACGGCACCGGTGTCGGCGCCGGCGGCGCCGGCGGGCACATCGGCGGCCAGGCCCTCGGACTCGGGGACGATGTTCTCTTCGTCGGCTCCGGGGAGCCGGTCGGCGGGAGTGTTCATGGCGTTCCTTCCGTGGGGTGTGCCGCCACGCTAGAGGCGACCGCCGACCGGGCGAACGGGCTTGACGACCGCCACGGGGTGCGCAGGGGGCGTCCGGTGGGCCGCGGCCCCGGTGCCGGACGCGCTGGATAGGCTCGGAACCAGCTTCGAAAGGAACCGCAATGCAGCAGCGTCCCCTCTCCCGCACCGGCCGTGACGTCTCGGTGATCGGCCTCGGTACTTGGCAGCTCGGCCCCGACTGGGGCGGTGTCAGCGAAGACGAGGCCCTCGCCGTGCTGGCCGCCTCGGCCGACGCCGGCGTCACGCTCTTCGACACCGCCGACGTGTACGGCGACGGCCGGTCCGAAGAGATCATCGGAAAGTTCCTGAACGACACCGCCGCCACGGGCATCACCGTGGCGACCAAGATGGGCCGTCGCGAAGACCAGGTGCCCGAGAACTACACGATGGAGAACTTCCGTGGGTGGATCGACCGCTCGCGGCGGCTGCTCGGCACCGACACCCTCGACCTCGTGCAGTTGCACTGCCCGCCGTCAGCCGTGATCGACGACGACGCCACCTACGACGCGCTCGACCAGCTCGTCGCCGAGGGCGTCATCGCCGCCTACGGTGCGTCGGTCGAGACGATGGAGCAGGCCCTCTCGGCGCTCCGCCGGCCGAACCTCAGCAACCTGCAGATCATCTTCAACCCGTTCCGGCTCAAGCCCCTCGACGAGGTGCTGCCGATGGCGGCCGAGAAGAACGTCGCCGTGTTGGCCCGCGTGCCGTTGGCGAGCGGTCTGCTCTCGGGCAAATACACCGCCGACACGACGTTCGACAAGGACGACCACCGCACGTACAACCGCAACGGCGAGGCGTTCGACAAGGGGGAGACGTTCTCGGGCGTCCCGTTCGCCGAGGGAGTGGCCGCGGCCGACGAGCTCAAGGCCTCGCTTCCCGAGGGAGTCACCCTGCCCGCCGCTACGCTGGCGTGGATCGCCTCGCGCGAGGGCATCACCTCGGTGATCCCGGGCGCCCGTTCGGTGGCGCAGGCCACATCGAACGCCGGGGCCGCACAGCTCCTCGACGAGGGCTTCGACCTCGACGCCTTCGACGCGTTGGTGCGTGACGTCTACGACCGCCGTCTGCGGGCGGAGATCCACCCGCAGTGGTGAGCGTCTGACACGCGAAAGCCGGGTCCGCCCCGAAGGGTGGACCCGGCTTTCCTGTCTATGACGTCAGCTGACGTCGCCGCGCCAGGCGCCGGACTCGGCACCGCGCGACTCGATGTACTTCTTGAAGTTGTCGAGGTCCTTCTTCACCGAGTGGTCGTCGGCGCCGAAGACGGCACCGAGCTTCTCGAGGACTCCGGTGGGCTCCCAGTCGATCTGCACGGTGACGCGCGTCTCGTCGTCGGAGAGACGGTGGAACGTCACGACACCCGCGTGGTTCTCGTCGCCGCCGACGCTGTTCCAGGCGACGCGCTCGTCGGGGTGCTGCTCGGTGATCTCGGCGTCGAACTCGCGCTCGGCACCGGCGATCTTCACCTTCCAGTGCGTGAGGGTGTCGCTCTTCTGCGTGATCGACTCGACGAAGCTCATGAAGTGCGGGAACTCCTCGAACTGCGTCCACTGGTTGTAGGCGACGCGGACGGGAACGTTGACGTCGATGGTTTCGATGACCTGTGCCATGGTGTCCTCTTTCGTGTGGTTTCCGGGGCTGGTCCCAGTCTTCGCTCGTCACGGGCGAGCTGCCCCCGGGGTTGAGGGATCGGCTCGCGTGCCCTATGGGCGTGCGCGGCGCGCCGGGGTCGTTCGGGGATTCGCCCCGCGGCTTAGGCGCGACCGCGCAGGATCAGGTGCCAGTAGACCCAGGGCAGCCCCCGACGGTCGGCGATCCACGACAGGGCGCGCTCTCGATACAGCGAACGCCAGAAGGGGATCGTGGGCTGCAGGCGCCCCTGACGATCGAACTCGGCGAAGACGACGGTGCCGCGCGACACCGTGAACGGCACGACGCTGTAGCCGTCGTACTTCGCGGAGGGGGAGCGCCCGGCTCTCACCGCCGTCATGTTCTTCACGAGGGCTTTCGCCTGCTGCCGGATCGCGCCCCCGGAACGGCGGGTCGCCACCGCGGCGGCATCGCCGACCGACCAGATCTCTGGATACCGCGTGTGCTGCAGCGTCTCGGGATCGACGTCGACGAACCCGTGCGGATCGTCGGATGCCGCCAGCCCGCTGCCGGCGATCCACTCCGGCGCCCGCTGCGGAGGGACCGCGTGCAGCACGTCGTACGCCAGGGTCTCTTCGGCCTCGCCGTGACCGATCGTGATCGTCTGCGCCTCGGCATCCACCGACCGCACCTCGCGGCTGTAGTGCACCTCGATGCCGTACTCGTCGAGTTTGCGCTGCAGCTCGCGGTCGATGGCCGGGATGCCGAAGGGCACGGGGTCGGGGGCGACGAAGACCACGCGCAGGTCGTCGCGCACACCGATCGCGCGCCACCAGTCGCACGCGAGGTACATCGGCTTCTGCGCGGCCGCGCCGCAGGACGCGGGCTCGGGCGGCTGGGTGAACACGACCGTGCCGGAGCGCAGGTCGCGCAGCACCGGTGAGGCTTTCGCGGCGAGGTCGTAGTCGTAGTTCGAGATGCCGTTCGGTGCCGCCATGGCCTCGGGCAGGCCCGGGATCTGCTCCCATGCCATGCGCAGGCCGGCGCACACCACGAGCTGGTCGTAGTCGAGATGACCGCCCGACACGAGATGCACGCGGCGGGCCGCGGCATCCACCGTGAAGACCTCGTCGCGCAGCCAGCGGGTGCCCGGGGGGATCACGTCGGCCTGCGCGCGGACGGCCTCGCTGGCCCGTGCCGCGCCTCCCGCGATGTGCGACTGGAGGGGCGCGAAGACGTGCTGCGTCCGCGGCTCGATCACGGTGATGTCTCCGGCGCGGGCCCGGTGGAGGCGTCCGGCCACCGACAGTCCGGCGTTGCCCCCGCCGATGATCACGATGCGGGGGGTGTCGGCGCGAGCGACGGTGCGGCTCGAGTCGTTCATGGGGGATCCTCTCGTCTCCCTCACCGTGTCGTCATCGGCAGCGGGATACCACCCGGTTGACAGCGTCGGTCGGGCGGATGACCCGGGCGCTGGGGAACGACGAAGAGGGCTCGCCGTCGGCAGGAGCGCTTCTCCCGCGCCGGAGCGGGGGCGCACCCGTCGAAGCGCGTGGTCCGTGCGCGGGCCGGGCCTGTCAAGGGGCGGGGCGCGGCCGCGTCGGCATCGTTGGATGGAGGCACCGCCGATCAGCGGTGACGCACCCCGGTGCGTTCGACGAAAGGATCCTCATGAGCGACGCCTCGATCGACCCGTCCCCCGCCGACTCGTCGACCCCCGCCGCCGACGTCGGCATCGCGGGCGTGCAGCCCCTGCGCGACGGCGACACCTCGATCGAGCCCGACCCCGCGCTCGACCCCGCCCAGGCGGAGTGGGATGCCACGACGGCCCTCGACGAGGGCGTCGACCCGCAGGACATCGCCCCCGCGACCGCGACGGGCGCAGACCCGGCCGAGATCGCCGCCGACGACACCGACATCCCGTTCGACGACATCCACCCCGGGTCCACCGGCACCGACTCGCAGGGTCAGGACCCGGGCGTCGTCGAGCTCGGCGAAGAGGGCCAGGGCGACCTGGCGCCCGAAGACCTCTGAGCGACGCGCGAAGAGAGGGGTCGGTCCGTTCGGGCCGACCCCTCTCTTCGCGATGGATTACTGCTCGATGAGCTGCGGTTCGCTCTCGTGCGCGCGGATGACGCCGTCGTGGTCGTCGGTGGCCACCGCGATGCGGCGCGGCTTCGCCTTCTCGTTCACCGGGATCGTGACCGACAGCACCCCGTTGCGGTAGGCGGCGCTGATGCCGTCGGTGTCGATGCCCTGGCCGAGGTTGAGCTGGCGGACGAAGGTGGCCGTCTCGCGCTCGCGGGTGATCCACTTGACGTCGTCGCCGGTGGCGAGGGTGCGTTCGGCGCGGATGGTCAGCAGCTGACCGTCGACGTCGATGTCGACCGAGCCCGGGTCGACCCCGGGAAGGTCGGCCGAGAGCACGTAGTGGTCGCCGTCGCGGTAGAGGTCCATCGGCATCCGGCGCGGTCCGCCCCCGCGACGGGCGTCGAGAAGGGTCGACGCGAGGCGGTCGAGGTCGCGGAAGGGGTCGTAAGTGGCCATGGTCGGTTCTCCTTTTCGGTCGGTCCGGATATCGGCATCCGGAGTTCGATGAAGTTGAGCCTTGTGCGCTCAACGTGGCAGCAGATTAGCACTCTCGATAGGAGAGTGCCAAGACCGTCGAGTGTCCAAGACGCGCCGTGCCGGGGCCGGTCTCGGCGGCGTGTCCTGGACGCTCAACGTGGTGGTGGTGAGGCGCCCGGGCGGGTCGACCGCCCGGGTGCGCAGCCGCGGTAGCGTCATCGGGTGATGGATGCCGCGGCGAAGCCGCCCCTCGTGCGGGCGCTGTGGGGCGCGACCCACCCGGGGCCGACCCTGGTCGTGACCGTTCTGTCGCTGGCCCTCGGCCTCGCCGCCGGGGTCGAGCCCGGGCGACTCGCGCTGCTGGTGGTGGCCGTGTTCGCCGGGCAGGTGTCGGTGGGCCTGTCGAACGACGCGATCGACGGCGCGCGCGACGCCGCCGTCGGCCGCTCGGACAAGCCCATCGTCGGGGGAGCGATCACTCCGGAACGTGCGCTCGGGGTGGCCGTGGCGTCCGCGCTCCTCGCCGTGCTCCTGTCGGTGCCGCTCGGCCCCGGACTCGTCGCCGCGCACGCGGTGGCCCTGGCCTCGGCGTGGGCCTACAACGCCGGGCTGAAGTCGACGCCGGCGTCGATCGTGCCGTTCGTGCTGAGTTTCGGGCTCTTCCCGTCGTTCGCGACGCTGTCCCTCGCCTCTCCCGCGCTGGCTGCCCCGTGGGCGTCGCTCGCGGGCGCCGCCCTCGGCGCGGCCGTGCATCTGACCAACGTCGTTCGCGACCTCGACGACGATCGGCGCACGGGCGTGCGGGGCCTTCCGCACCGCCTCGGTGCGCGGGTCTCGGTGGTGCTCGCGGCGGTCGGCGTCGTCGCCGGAGCGGTGGCGGTGCTGATCGGCACGGATGCCACGGTGCTCGGCGCGATCTTCTTCGCCGCCGTCATCGCGGTGGCGGCCACGGCCGTGGTGCTCGTGCTCGTGCGCGCGCCCGGACGCGCGGTGTTCCAGCTCACGATGCTGGCGGCGCTGCTGCTCGCCGCTCAACTCGTCGTGACCTGACTCCTCCCGCCCGGGCGGCTCGTCAGTCGCGGGCGGCGCGATCCAGTCGCATGGCGTACGCGCGCGTGAACAGCGCGCCCCCCGCCCCCCGCAGCATGGTGCGCAGCGCCCCGGTGCGCAGGGGGTGGGCGAGCGGGCCCGTGGCTCGCCCGAGCAGCGTGTTGAGCCAGGCCAGGCGCGCCGCGTGCCGCGCCGAGGCCAGACGGTCGGTCTCCCATCGTCCGAGGCCGACGGCCTCGCCCGTCCGCACCCACCCGGGCAGCAGCGGGGCCAGCGTGAGGGCGTCGAGCAGCCCGAGGTTCATCCCCTGACCGCCGATGGGGCTCACCTCGTGGGCGGCGTCGCCGACCACCACGACGCGGCCGCGCCGCAGCGCCGGAGCCACGGCGCGCCGCACGCGGAACGTCGTCGCCTCGGCGATGTCGACCTCGAGCCCCGCGCGCTCGGCGACGGCCCGCTCGAGGGTGCCGACGGCATCCGCCACCTCGTCGGTGCCCGCCCACGCCACCAGCCGGCGGCGTCCGCCGGGCAGCGGGAACGACTCCAGCACGCCCTGGCGTTCCAGGTGCACCCGGGCGACGGGACCGCCGGGAGCGACGACGTCGGCCATGACGTAGCGGTCGGGGTAGTGGTGCGTCCGAACGGCGCCGGGGCGGTACGCGAGGTCGCGGCCCGCCCATCCCGAGGCCACGACGACGACGCGGGCGCGGATCTCCTCGTCACCGCGCGGACCGGTGGCGCGCACGCGTACGCCTTGACCGTCGTCGTGCACGGCGGTCATCGCGACCCCCCGACGCACGCGCGGCGCGAGGCCGGTCAGAACCTCCATCGTGTCGGCCTGGGGGAGGGCGGCGACGTACGGATGACGCGCCCGCAGGCGATCGAAGCGGATCGCCGCGAGCAGCCGGCCGTCGGCCCGCGCCTCGCCGCGGACGATCCTCTCGGCGCGCGCCAGCAGGGCCTCGGTCGCGCCCGACGCCTCGAGGAGGGCGAGAGCGGGGGAGTGGATGCCGATGGCCCGCGACCCTGATCCGGTGCCGGCGCGCTTCTCGACGATCTCGACGTCGACCCCGCGCACCCGCAGGTCGGCCGCCAGGGCGAGACCGACGGGTCCGGCTCCGACCACCAGCACCTCAGGCACGCTCCGCCCGCCCCTCGGCCACGGCGAGAACACGGAAGGGCGCCGGCGTCTCGACCCGCCAGGGTGTTCCGAGCGCGGCGGCCAGCTCGGGGGCGCGATAGCTGCGGCGGATCGAGCGCAGTCCGTCGACGCGCAGAAACGTGCCGGCCGACAGCGGGGCGATCCCCGCGGCGTACAGGGCGTACGCGAGTCGGCCTCGGGCGATGTCGGCGTGCAGCACCCGACCGCTCGAGAGGGCGAGCGAGTCCTCGGCGAACGTCGCCAGGGCGGCGGCGTCGAGGTGGTGCAGCACGTGGTTCGACACGACCAGGTCGTAGCGTTCGCCCGCGGCGCGCAGGGCGCCCGAGTCCTGGGCCACGAACCGCACGCCCGGTCGTTCGCGCGCGCGGGCCGAGGCGATGGCGCGGGGGTCGGGATCGGCGCCGGTCCACTCGACGTCGAACCCGTCGCGCGCGGCCAGGCCCGCCAGACGGACGGCGACGTCGCCGCCGCCGCACCCCAGGTCGAGCGCGCGGGCGGGGCGGCCGAGCGCCTGCAACTGCGGGCGGACGCGCGAGCGGTACACGTGCCCCCAGGCCGAGACCAGGCGGTTCACGACGTCGAACCGCCGATACGTCGCCGCCAGGGCGCGCGGGTCGCAGTCGGGGTCGTCCATCAGCTCGGTGAGCGCCGCATCGCGTCGGGCGAGGCTGCGCCAGAGGCCGGTCGCTCCGTCGCTGGTGGCGGGGCCTCGCGCGGCGCTCACGGGCGGCGCAGCGTCAGACGCGCCGCCTCGACCGTCAGGCCGGGGCCGAAGGCCAGGGCGGCGATCCGCTCCCCGTCGGGGTGCGCGACGTCGGCCAGCAGGTCGCGCAGGATGAACAGCAGGGTCGCACTCGACATGTTGCCGTGCGCGCGCAGCACCTCCCGCGAGGGCGCCAGGGCGGCGGCATCCAGGCCGAGAGCACTCTCGACCCGGTCGAGGATGCTGCGGCCGCCGGGATGCACGGCCCACGCGTCGACGTCGCGCAGGTCGCCCAGCACGTCGGCGGCGATGCCGGTGATCTCGCGCCCGATGATGCGCGGCACCTCGGGGGTGAGGGTCATCTCGAACCCGGAGTCGCCCACCGTCCAGGCCATGTCCTTCTCGCCCTCGTCGGTGACGTGGGTGGCGAAGTCGTCGAGGTCGAGGCCGGGGTGCGACGAGTCTCCGGATGCCACGACCGCGGCCGCCGCGCCGTCGGCGAACACCGAGGCTGCGACGATCTGGTCGGGGTGCGACGAGGTCTGCCAGTGCAGCGAGCACAGTTCGGCGCACGCCACGAGCACGACGGCGTCGGGGTCGGCGGTCACGATCCGCGCCGCGAGCCGCAGCGCGGGGATCGCCGCCGCGCATCCGATGAAACCGAGGTGGTACCGCTCGGCCGAGGTCGGCAGGCCGAGGTCGCGCACGAGGTGGTAGTCGGGACCCGGCGCGAACATGCCGGTGCACGAGACGGTCACGACGTGCGTGATGGCATCCGGCGTCCGCCCCGAACCCTCGATCGCGGCGCGCGACGCCTCGGCGAACAGGGCGGGTGCGGTGCGGCGGTACTCCGCGTTGCGGGCTCCCGTGGACGGCATGAGCAGCGTGTCGCCGTCACGGACGCCGAGCCCGCCCCCGGTGCCGCCGGCGAGCTGCGGCAGCACGACGTGGCGGGTGTCGATGGCGGCGGCATCGAAGGCCGCACCCACCAGGCGTTGGCCCTTGCGGTCGAACCCGGGCTGCGCGGCGAAGAGGTCGCGCAGGGCCGATTGCTCGACGCGGGTCTCGGGCAGGGCCGTGCCGATCGAGAGGATGCGCGCGGTCATGCCTCACTGTAGACACGGTTCGGGGCACCGGCGGCGGGGATAGCGCGGTGTCGGTGCGGCGTCTATGGTGCCGCGCGGCCCCGCGTGCGCTGAGACGTCACGGAGTGCGCCGACTTCCCATCCCGTAGACGACGACGTTGACGGCGGGGACGGCGAGAAAAAGCATCCAGCACCACGCCCAACTCCCGGCCGCCCCGAGCGCGAAGGCCAGAGACACGCACACCGCTTGCACGATCAACGCCGCCACGACGCCCCAACCGCCGCCGAGGGGTCACCTCGGCACCGAAGCATCGTCGATGCTCATTCGCCCCATGACACGCCACCGTATCCGGGTGTCGCGAAGGACGTCCACATCGTGCGCGCCCGGTCTCTTTCTCGCCACCCGCGCGTGGAGCGGAATCCGTCGGTACCGTGCCACAGGAGACGGTGTTCTCACCTCGCGCCGAGGGTCAGGCGGCCAGGACGCTCGGCAGCAGCAGGCTCGAGATCGCACCACGGTAATCGTCGACCATGCGCCTGCGGTCGATGCGCGTGCGTGCGGCGAGGGCGGCGCGGCGCAGCTCGCCGCGGCGGCACAGCGCGTCGTCCCAGGCGGCGGCGATCGCGGCGGCGTCGCGGGGCGTGACGAGGCCGAAGCCCGCGACCATCCGGGCGGCGTCGCCGACGTCGGTGGTCACGGGGACGGCTCCGGATGCCGCTCCCTCGGCCAGGCAGAGGGGTGAGGCTTCGCCGAAGGCGCTGGTGAGGGCCACGATGTCGGCCGCGCGATACAGCTGCGGCATGTCTTCGCGCAGTCCCAGGGCGTGCAGCGCCACCGCGCCGTCGATGCCGTTCTCGGCGAGCAGGGCGGTGAACAGGGGATTGTCGCGGGTCATGCCCGAACCGCACATGACGTAGTGGGCGCCGGGGGAGTGCGCCGCATGGCGCGCCACCGCCGCGAGGAACAGCCCCGGGTCTTTCATGGCGTCGAAGCGTGCCGCCAGCAGCACGACGGGGGCGGACTCCGGGATGCCGAGACCCTCGCGGATGCGGTGACGCTCGGCCCGGGTGCCCGGGCGGAAACGACGGGTGTCGATGCCGTTGTCGATGACCCACGCCTGCTCGGTGACGACGCCGGCGCGGGCGTAGGCGGTCGACGTCGACGAGGCGCAGGCGATCGTGGCCGACACGGCGCCGGAGGCCCCGGCATCGCGCAACCACCCCAGCGCCGGCCCCGAATGCGTGGGATCGGAGCGGTGCAGGCACGCCGCCACCGGCCGTGCGGGCAGGAGCCCGGCGCGATCGAGGGCCACCACGAGGCTGAGCGGCTGCTCTTTCAGTGAGAGCACGACGTCGGCGTCGGCGAAGAGATGGGCCGCCCGCTCGAGTTCGGGCCGGGTGAAGTCTTCGGGGTGCACCGGGTGATCGCCCGCGATGCGGTCGAGGGCGTCGATGCGCACCCCGGCGCGGCGCAGACGGCGATAGCGCGTGTCGTCGCGGGCGAGCTGCAGCGACGCGTCGCGACGGGCGGCGGAGGTGAGCGAGAGCACCCGGTGGTGCTGCGCACCGCCGGCGGCGAGACCCGCGATGACGTCGGAATGCAGAATCCGTGCGCCCCCGGCGAAGAAGCCCTCGTACAACGACAGCACGCGCAGGGGTCGAATCATCGAGGGGCCTTCCGGGGGAGGAGCACCGCTCGTGGCGGTGCTGTCGCCGATCACCGCGGATGCGGTCGTCCCATGCTGAAGGGTCGGCCCGGTGCGGCGGGTTACGCCGTGGAAACCATCGTATGAACGCCCGGACACAGGCCGACGCGCCGGCTCCCGGGGGTGGGAGCCGACGCGTCGGTAGGAAGAGCGGTGGTTCAGGCTCGGGGCGCGACCACCATCGGCTCGACGATCGTGCGGGTGCGCGACCAGGGCCAGCGCGGGGCCGCACGCGTCCCCCGTCGGTCCTCGGCCGCCCTCGGCACGATGCCGTTGCCCATCGCGGTCGACATCGCGATGCTCCACACCGAGCCCGCGTGCTGGGCGTCGTCCTGTGCGCCGTGTTGTCCGTAGATCATGGTCTTCTCCTCGCTCCCGTCTCCCGACGGAACTGTCCTTGTTCCGTCTTAGACCGGCGGCGAGCGGCGGGGCCCGCCCTTGACAGCGCCGCCCTGCTGCGCATGCGGGGCAACGCCGCGGGTCCAGACGACGGGCCCGGCTCGAGGCGGAGGAGACGAGGGCATCACCCGGCTCCTCCGCCTCGCGACGAGACGGCCTCTGGGATGGAGTCGCTACGATCGGGGGTCGTGCAGACGTCTTCCGATTCTTCGTCGTCCCCCTCGCCGGGGTCCGACCTGGGGCGCGCCCTGCTCGCATACGGCGAGGCTCGGCGCGTCGCCGCCGCCGCCGCCCGCCGCGAACTCGCGCTTAACGAGCTCGACGCCCGCGCGCTCGTGTTCGTCGCCGACAACCCCGGCGCGCGTCCCTCCCACGTGCGCGATCACCTGGGGATCACCTCGGCCGGTGTGACCACCCTCATCGACCGTCTCGTCCAGCGTGGCGCCGTTCGCCGCGATCTCGACGAGGACGATCGGCGGGTCAACCACATCACGGCGACGGTCGATCTCGACAGCCCCCCATGGAACGCGCTGCGCGCTTTCGACGACGGCATGGAGGCGGCGATCGCCGGCCTGGATGCGGAGCGCGCGGCTGCGGCGGCGTCGCTGCTGCAGCACCTCATCGCGACGGTGGCGATAGCGGACGAGCGCTGAGTCGCCACGCTGAGGCGTGACCGCTCGACCTCCACACCGCGGTGGAGGCGAGGGTGTCAGGCTCGCGCGAGGAACGCCTCGGACCGGGCCTGCAGGAACGAGCACAGTGCCGCCAGGGTGGCCAGCTCGCCGGACAACGCCATGACCCGACCGGCGGGCAGCGGAGCCGCGTCTTCTCGAGGTTCGAAGGTGACGGCCCAGTCGGTCGAACCGACCTCGCTGCTCGGCGCCACGTAGAAGGTCGTCGAGACGCTGCGCAGCTGCGCGGCGACGAGGCCGGCGTCCGCGCCGTCTTCGCCATCCTGCGGGATGACGCGCAGGATCTCCGCGTCGTCGAACCCGAGCGCCCGGAAGTCGTCGACCCACTCCTGGAGCGTGCTCATCGTGCGAAAAGGCATCGGCATCCCCTCGGGTATCGGCACACCCGGCGGCGGCTGCCTCCATTATGTCCGTGCCGGGGCTCCCGCGCGGGGTGGGCCGTCTCAGTGCGGGGTCACGAGCGCCGCACCGAGACGATCCGACCGTCGCGCCGGGGAACGGGGACGCCGGATGCCGCACCCCGAAGGAGCTGCGTCCCGAATCTTCCCGAGCACGGCGGTGGCGGTCAATGCGATGTGAGACGGGTTGCGCGCCCCGGCCGGAGGTGCGCGCGCGGCGGCCGACGACGCTGTGGCTGCTTGCTATGAATTGCCCCAGTACGCTGGAACGTGGATGGGGGGCATCCAGGTTCGTGCACGGACGCCCGCGGAGCGCGCGTGAGAGCGGTCCCATATCGATCCTTGCCACGGAGCGCAATGGTCTTGCCGCACGACTTCGGACAATTTAGGAAGACCTCGTGGAGCATACGAACATCGAGACCCGCGACGCCGAGACGGTGGAGCAGCTGTGGCAGTCGGTCGTCCCGGGGGCGCGTATTTCGCGCGCGGAGGTGATCCAGCCCGGTCTGTCCTGGCACGCCGCGACGGAGCCGGGGTTCGGTTTCTTCGACTACACGATCGGGTCGACCATGCTGGTCGAGTCCGACCCGCTCGATCACGTGGTCGTCGGCCGCATCGCCGGCCCCCGGGTGGCGGGAACGTATCGCCGGGAGCGCATCGACACCGCGGTGCCGTTCATGGTCGTCGACCGCCCGCTCGAGATCGCCTTCACCGGGCGCATCGCCGGGGCAGGCGTGTCGTTCGCGCGGTCGGAGTTCGACGAGGCAGCCCGCCGCCTGTCGGGCGACGACACGCTGCGCGTGCGTCCGACCGGCTACGCCCCCGTCAGCGAGCAGCGTCTGCGCTACTGGTCGCGCACCTGGGAGTACGCGCGCGACGTGCTGCTGCGCTCGCAGGAACGCTCGCCGCTCGTCGAGCAGCAGGCGCGCACGCTCATGCTCGAGGCGTCGCTGCTGACGTTTCCGACCACGTTGACCGAGGTCCTCGCCGCTGGGCGTCCGGCCCGCCCGCTCCCCGCGCCCGTCCGCCGTGCGAAGGCCTACGTCGAAGCCCACGCCGCGGAGCCGGTGGTGCTGGCCGACATCGCCACGGCGGCGCGACTGTCGCCGCGGGGGCTGCAGTACGCCTTCCGTGCCGCGACCGGGCGCACACCCATGCAGTACCTGCGCCGCGTGCGGCTCGACGCCGCGCGCGCCGAGCTGCGCAGCGCCGATCCGTCGGTCGACACCGTCGCCGCGGTCGCCGCCCGATGGGGTTTTTCGAACCTCGGCCGTTTCGCGGCGATGTACCGCGGCGAGTTCGGCGAGACGCCGTCGACGACGCTGCGCAGCTGAGCCGCGCCCGCGTCGGCGCGTCGCGGTGCCCAGCGGAGCGCGTGGGACGAGGGGAGGACGTTTCTCGTCCTGGCATCCTCCCGTCGCTGCATCTCCTCCGTTCCGCACGCCGTCGGTGATCCGGGCCGGCTCCACGGCGCGCCGTCGGTGGTCACGGCCTCGCGCAGTCGGCGTGTGGCGGTGTCGCCCCGGCGTCGGCGCGTCGCGGTGCCCAGCGGAGGGCGTGGGATGAGGGGAGGACGTTTCTCGTCCTGGCATCCTCCCTGCGTCGCAGCTCCTCCGCTCCGCACGCCGTCGGCAGTCCGGGCCGCGCCCGCGTAACGCGACCCCGCCCAGCCGGCCCCGCGCAGCCGCCCCGCCCAGCCCGCGTGGCGCGCCCCGGTGCGCAGCCGGTGTCAGTGCCCGGCGCCGAGCCCACCGGTGAGGCGCCCGTGGAATCGGGCGGCGGCGGTGTTCATGCCCTGGAGTTCGACGGTCGTGCCCAGGTGCGCGTACTTGGTCTGAACGGCGTCGAGGGCGGCCACCGTCGAGGCGTCCCACACGTGCGAGCGCGACAGGTCGATGACCACGTGCGCTGGGTCGTGGTGGTAGGCGAACTTCGTCGTCAGGTCGTTGCTCGAGGCGAAGAACAGCTCGCCCTCGACGGTGTAGCGCGCCACCTCGCCGTCGACCTCGCGGGTCACCGTCGTCAGGCTCGCGACGCGGCGGGCGAACAGCACGGCCGCGGCGATCAGGCCCACGCCCACACCGATCGCGAGGTTGTGCGTCCACACCGTGATCGCGACGGTCGACACCATCACGACCGTCTCGCTCACCGGCATCCGGCGCAGGGTCGAAGGGCGGATGCTGTGCCAGTCGAACGTGGCGACCGAGACGACGATCATGACGGCCACGAGCACCGCCATCGGGATGATCGCGACGACGTCGCCGAACACGAGCACCAGCAGCAGCAGGAAGACGCCGGCCAGGAAGGTCGAGATGCGCGTGCGCGCGCCCGACGCCTTGACGTTGATCATCGTCTGGCCGATCATCGCGCAGCCGCCCATGCCCCCGAACAGGCCCGACAGCACGTTGGCCGCGCCCTGACCGAGTGACTCGCGCGTCTTCGACGAGGGGGTGTCGGTGATGTCGTCTACGAGGGCGGCGGTCATCAGCGATTCGAGCAGCCCGACGATCGCCATGGCCACGGCGAACGGCAGGATGATCGCGAGCGTCTCGCCGTTCAGCGGCACGTTCGGCAGCAGCAGCGACGGCAGGCTCTCGGGCAGCGCGCCCTGGTCGCCGACGGTCGGCACCGAGATGCCGAACACCACGGCAGCGCCGGTGAGCAGCACGATGGCCACGAGCGGCGCGGGCACGGCCTTGGTCAGTCGCGGCAGCAGGTACATGATCAGCAGCCCCGCCACGGCGATCGGATACACCGCCCAGGGCACGCCGATCAGCTGCGGCACCTGCGCCGTGAAGATGAGGATCGCGAGCGCGTTGACGAAGCCCACCATGACGCTGCGGGGGATGTAGCGCATGAGTTTGGCGACGCCGAGGAGGCCGAGGATCACCTGCAGGATGCCGCCGAGGATCACCGTGGCGAGCAGGTAGTCGACGCCGTGCTCGCGGGCGACGGGGGCGATGACGAGGGCGATCGCGCCGGTCGCGGCCGAGATCATGGCCGGGCGACCGCCGAGGAACGCGATGGCCACGGCCATCACGAACGACGAGAACAGTCCGAGGCGCGGGTCGACCCCGGCGATGATCGAGAAGGCGATCGCCTCGGGGATGAGGGCGATCGCCACCACGAGGCCGGCCAGCACCTCGCGGGTGAGCAGGCGGGGCGAGCGGAGTGCCTGCAGCACGGTCGGCTCGGGGCGCGGGCGCGCGAAGACGTCGGTCATGGAGATGCTCCCGGGAGACGCGGCGGAGGGATCCCGCCGATGAGCGGGGAGAATGAGGGGGTCGCGATCGCGACCGAACACACTCTACCGTAACGAGAGGGTTGCGGGATCGGGGATGCCATGAGCGACGCGCGACCGATGCAGATCGGCGAGCTCGCGGAGCGGACGGGCCTGTCGATCCGCACGCTGCGCCACTACGACGAGATCGGGCTCCTCGTGCCCTCCGCCCGCAGCGACGGCGGCTTCCGCCTCTACACGCCCGACGACGAGTCGCGCCTGCTGCTGATCCGCCGGATGAAACCGCTGGGCTATTCGCTCGAGCAGATGGGGGAGTTGCTCTCGGTGGTCGACGGCCTCGCCGACCGACCCGACGACGCCGCCCTCGGCGAGCGTCTCGAGGCCATCCGGACCGAGGCCACGGAGCGGCGCGAGACGCTTCGACGCCAACTCGACGCGGCCGACGAGTTCGTCGCCCAACTGGCCGCGCGATGACCGAGCACGACCTCGTCCTGCGCGGTCCCGACGTCGTGCTCACCCCCGCGCATCCCGACGACGCGACCGAGGCGTGGGCCCTCACCGACGCGGAGCTGTGGGCGGGCATGACGACCCCCTGGCCCGAGAGCGTCGAGGCTCACGCCGCGCGCATCGACCAGCAGCGGCAGACCCCGGGCCTGTTCGCGTTCACGGTCCGGGATGCCGTGACCTCCGGCATCCGGGGATCGACGACGTTCTACGACCACACGCCCGCGCAGGGCCGGGTCGAGATCGGGACGACCTGGTACGGCCGCGCATTCCAGGGCGGAAGGACCAACCCGGCGACGAAGCTGCTGCTGCTGACCCACGCTTTCGACGTGTGGGGGCTGAACCGAGTGGCGCTGCGGTGCGACAGCCGCAACACCCGCAGTGCCCGCGCGATCGAGCGGCTCGGCGCGACGCCGGAGGGGCGCCTGCGGCGGCACCGCATCAACGCCGACGGCACGGTGGGTGACACCCTGTACTTCTCGATCCTGCGCGACGAGTGGCCGGCCGTACGCGCGGGTCTCGAAGAACGGCTGCACGGTGCGCGGTGACCGACGTCGCCTCGGGGAGCGCGACTCGGACCGGCTCGAGTCCCGTGTAAGCTTTCCCGTTGGAAGTGTGTCCGAGCGGCCTAAGGAGCATGGCTGGAATCCATGTAGGCGGGGTAACTCGCCTCGCAGGTTCAAATCCTGTCACTTCCGCCGAACGAAGAGCGTCGTCCCTCACCGGGGCGGCGCTCTTCGCTTTCCCCCGGCGGACCGCGACGTCGACCCCGAGCAGAGCTCGGCCTCGACGCGCGACCGGTCCCGCCCCCTACCGTCCGACGGGTTCGCGCTCCGCGGACGCCGCACCCGGGCGCACGAGCAGCGAACGCGGCGCGAGTCGCGCGCCGAGGCGCCGGGGACGAGAGGCCGCGGCGGCGAGCGTGACGCGCGCCCGGTCGACGGCGTCGGCGAGGCCCGCTCCGGCGGAGGGGTCTATCGCGTCTCCGGCGTAGCTGACCTGCTCCAGCGCCGCGCGCAGCAGATCGAGGGCGTCGGCATCAGCGCCGTGGTCGGCGATCAGCCGCGCCGCGAACGCGCGGGGCGACTCGGCGGCGGGCGAGGGGATGCCGAGGTCGACGGCGTCTTCGCGCAGGGCGGTCCACGCGGCGACGGCGTCGCCCGCGCGCGCGGCGTGCAGACGTCGACGACGCACGACGAGGCGCACCACGGCGGGGGTGGCCGCGAGCAGCACGACCAGCAGACCGGCGAGCGCCGCCGGCACCCAGGCGGCACCCCGGCCCGCGCCGGTGCCGGTGCCGACGCCGTCCTGGTCGCCGACGTCGACGCGTCCGTCCTGCGAGGGCGCGGTCGACGGCTGGGCGCCGGGGGTGGCGGCATCCTGCTGCGGCGTGGCGGGGGCGTTGGACGCCCCGTTTTGCGACGACGAGGCGAAGTTCGTCGGCACGCCGAGGCTGTTCGTCGGTTCGAACGGCACCCATCCGATGCCCTCGAAGTACACCTCGGGCCACGCGTGCAGCTGGCTGGAGCTGACGACGAAGGTCGTCCGTCCGTCCGAGGGGGTCCCGGTCGCCGAACCCGGGAGGTAGCCCACCACGATGCGCGACGGCATGTCGAGCGTGCGCGCCATCACGGCGAACGCCGAGGCGTAGTGCACGCAGTACCCTGCGCGCACCTGCAGGAAATCGGCCACGGCGTCGAGCCCCGCTCCGTCGAAGCCCGAGTCGACCGGGGCGTCGAGCGAATAGCGGAACTCGCTGCTGCGGAACCAGGTCTGCAGGGCGATCAGCGCGTCGTACGGGTTCTGCGTGCCCGCCGTGACCTCTCGCGCGGTGTCGCCGATGATGGCGGGCACGTTCGCCGGGAGCGTGCGCACCGCGTCGCCGAGGTTGCCGCCGCCGACCGGCCGCGCGCGGATCTGCTCGAGGGTGGGACGCGCGACGGTCGACTGCACCTCGTACACCTGATCGCGCGTGGAGCCGGAGCGTGAGACGACGGTGCGGTTCTGCGGCATCCCGAGCCAGTCGCCCTGCAGACCCGTCACCGTGGAGGCCGGGTAGGGCACCGGCAACCAGGGGCTGTCGAGCTGGTCGACGTCGATGTCGGTGGTCCAGTCGGCCACCGCGATCTCGCCGTCGACGACGAGCGGGTCGAACACGGGTGCGTCGTCGCGCACGGGCACGGTGTCGGAGCTGTCGGGCTGCCACACCGAGCCGTCGAAGCTCGACAGGGTCACCGCGCGCAGGTAGGGCGCCGACGGCGCGGTCGTGCGCACGCTCAGCACGTCGACGTCGCGCGGCTGACGCAGGTCGTTGCCGAGTTCGAGGTTGGGGTTGATGGTCGTTCCCACCCCGCCCGTACCGCCCGAGGCGAAGCGCAGGCCGGGCTGGGGCAGCAGGGGGGTGGCGACGACGGCCACGATGACCGCGACGGCGGCGACGCCGAGGGCCGTCGCCGACGCGCCGACACGGCGCGGAGTCCTCGGGCGACGCGCGACGGGATCGGCCTGCAACCGCGCGCGGGTGTCGATGCGCAGCAGGAAGAGCAGAGCCGCGGCCAGCACGACGAAGCTCCAGACGTCGACGTCGGAGGGGATCGCGATCGTCGGGATGAGCGACACGGCGACCAGTCCCACGCCCGCGAGCAGGGGCATGCGCGCCGTCAGGACGACGTGATCGAGCACGATCGCCAGGGCCCCGAAGGCGGCGACCAAGAGGAAGCTCAGCCCGGTGGCGGCCGACACCGGGGCCACGCCGACGCGGATCTCCTCCGCCGCGGCGTCGAGCAGTCCGGGAACGGATGCCACGGTGGCCGGCGTCGGGATCAGCCCGAGCAGCGCGGTCGGACGCCCGAACATCGCCGTCAGCAGCACCACCCAGACGACGACCTCGACGAGGCTGGCCGCGAGGGCCGGCAGACGCGCGAGCCGCACGCCGAGACCCGCCGCGAGGACCGCCGCCGAAAGACCGGCGGCGCCCGCCACCCACGAGCCCGGGGCGATGACCGAGAACGCCGGCAGCATCGCCGCGGCGAGGGCGACGAACAATCCGATGCTGAGCAGTGTCGCATCGCGTCGGCGCCGCGGGGAGCGCAGCACCGTCACATCACCGGTCGACACGGGTGTACCCCTGTTCCATCGCTGCGTCCCAGCTCTCGGCGATGTCGCCGCGGGGTCGCAGGGTGCTCGCGCGCCAGCCGGCGTGCCGAAGCGCGTCGAGCTCGGTGTGCTCGGCCACCGCGAGCAGCACCGCGAGAGACGATCGCGGAGCGGTCGATCCGAGAGCGGCGCGGTCGTCGGGGGTCAGCGCGCCCGTGACGACCACGAGCGGTCCGAGCAGGGCGGCGGCCGAGGCGGGCAGCACGCGCCGCGATTCGTCGTCGGGCCGCGCCGTGAGCGTGGCGAACATCGCCGCGGCAGCGCGCGCCTCGACGTCATCGCCCCCCTCGACGGGGTCGACCAGCAGGGTGCCGTCGCTGTCGACGACGTCGACCGTGTACCCCTCGTGCACGAGGCGCGCGAGAACCGAGACGCAGGCGCTCACGGCCGTCTCGAACGCGGGGTCGCTCGCGGGGGCGAGCGCAGCGGCCGGCGACCAGCGCGAGACGGCGCGGTCGAGGACGACGGTCGCCGCGGGGCTGGACTCCTGCTCCTCCTGGCGCACCATGAGCATGTCGCGGTGCGCGGTGGCGCGCCAATGGATGCGGCGCATCGAATCGCCGGGCGCGTAGGGACGGGCGACGAGGTTGTCGGCCCCCTGTCCCAGCTGCAGCGCGGCGGTCTGCCGTGTTCCCCCGGCCTCTCCCGACGCTGACGGCAGGGCCGCGAGGTCGATCATGGCCGGGGCGACGGTGACGGGGGTCGGTCGGCCCAGGCGCAGGCGTCGCCGGAGCACCCCGAACGGATCGGTCGTGGTCACCTCGAGCGGTCCGAGCGAATGGATGCCGCGCGCCGCGCCGACGACGTCGTAACGCAGCTCCACCGCGGCGGCGGCGGGGAAGCTGCCCCGGGCGCGCCCCGCGAGGCCGGCGGGAACGACGTCGCTCCATCGCCCGGCCGACGCGGGGAGGGCGCTGCGCAGACCCGCGCGCACGACCACCTCGGCCCGAGCGCCGACCTCGGGCACATCGGGTGAGACCGCGCGGGTCACCTCGCCCGCGCCGCGGGTCAGCAGCAGCACGACGGCCGAACCCGCGAGCAGCGCGACGAGCAGCGTGCCGAAGTACATCAGTTCGGGGATGCCGGCTTGCCGCGCCACCACGAACGACGTCACCGCCAGCACCAGCGCCCCCGTGCCTCGCAGGGTGAAGGGCCAGAGTCGACTCACGCGGGGCTCACGGTCGCGGGGCGAGCGGCACGCGCACGCTGGCGGCGATCCGATCGAGCGCCTCGGCGACCACCGCGGCTCCGGCACGCCCACCGGCCGCCGAGCGATTGGCGATGAGGCGGTGGGCGAAGACGGGCGACAGCAGCGCGGTGAGGTCGTCGGGAATGACGTACGAGCGCCCGTCGAGGGCCGCGCGCACCTTCGCCGCGCGCACGAGCTGCAGTGTCGCGCGCGGGCTGGCGCCCAGACGGATGTCGGGGTGGCTGCGGGTGGCCTGCGCGAGCGCCACGACGTACTCTTCGAGCGCGGGGGCGAGGTGAACACCGCGTGCCCACGCGATCATCGCGGTCACCTGTTTGGCCGTGACGGCGGGCGTCAGGGCGTCGAGCGGATTGACCGTTTCGCGCTGGCGCAGCATGAGCGCCTCGGCCGCGGCATCGGGGTAGCCCATCGAGATGCGCAGCAGGAAGCGGTCGCGCTGCGCCTCGGGAAGGGCGTACGTGCCCTCCATCTCGAGGGGGTTCTGGGTCGCGACGACCAGGAACGGCGAGGGGAGCACGTGCGTGCGCCCGTCGACGGTCACCTGGCGCTCCTCCATCGCCTCGAGCAGCGACGACTGCGTCTTGGGGGAGGAGCGGTTGATCTCGTCGGCGATGACGATGTGGGCGAACACCGCGCCGGGGGTGAATTCGAACTGCCGCTGGACCGGGTTGAACACCGACACGCCCGTGATGTCGCCGGGCAGCAGGTCGGGGGTGAACTGGATGCGACGGACGTCGGCGTCGACGGTCGCGGCCAGCGCCCGCGCGAGCATGGTCTTACCCACGCCCGGCACGTCTTCGATGAGCAGGTGGCCCTCGGCCAGCAGCGCGATCAGGGCACTCCGCACGGCATCCGGCTTGCCGTCGATGACGCGCGAGATGGATGCGACGATCTCCCCGGTCAGACGGGCGAACGTCGCCGCGGTGAGCGGCTCGTCGATCCCGGGGCGTGCGGGGGCGGTGTCGGAGCGGCGCATCCGTGAGGCCGCATCGGGCATGACCGTCTCGTCCATGGCATCCCTTGGGTCGCGAGCGGAGGCGCGTCGTGGCCACCGTGACCTGATCGTAACCCGGGCCGCGGACACCGGGGCCCGAAACCAGCGGGTGCCCAGGCGTCACTCGGCCGATGCACCGGCCCCTAGGATCGGGGAGCGTTGATCCACCCGAGGAGCCGCGCATGTCCGATGCCACCCCGTCCCTGCCCGCTTTCACCCACGTGCTCGCCGTCGACATCGGCGGGACCAAGGTCGATGCGGCCCTCGTGTCGGTCTCGGGCGAGGTGGTGCGCGAGAGCGTGACCCGCCGTCCGACCGGCCGCGAGAACGATCGCGCGACCATCGCGAGCAACGTGCGCGCAGCCGCCGAAGAAGCGCTCGCCGCGGTCCCCGGGGCCACCGTCGGGGCGATCGGGGTGGGCAGCGCCGGTCCCGTCGACCTGCCGTCGCGCTCGGTCTCGCCGCTGAATCTGCCGCTGGCGGCGGGCCTTCCGATCGACGACGTCCTGGCGGGCCTCGTCGACGGCCCCCTGCACCTCGCCCTCGACGGCACGTGCATCGCGCTCGCCGAGCACTGGCGCGGCGCCCTGGTCGGGTGCGACGACGCGATGGCCATCGTCGTGTCGACCGGGGTCGGCGGGGGCTTCGTGCTGGGAGGCCACCCCGTCACGGGTGCGAGCGGCAACGCGGGGCACCTCGGTCAGACCTTCGTGCGCACGATCGAGGGCGATGAGGTCGTGGCCTCCACGCTCGAGGCCGTCGCCGCCGGGCCCGGCACCGTCGCGTGGGCGCGCACCCAGGGCTGGACGGGCGAGACGGGTCTCGATCTGGCGGCCTCGCACGCCGCGGGAGACGCGATCGCGATCGCGGCCGTGAGCCGCTCGGCGACCGCGGTCGGGCAGGCGATCGCGGCGGCGGCGACGCTCTGCGACTTCGAGGCGGTGGCCATCGCCGGCGGGTTCTCCCAGGTCGCCCCCGACTACGTCGATCAGGTGCGCGCCGCAGCCCACGCGGCGTCGTTGCACGCCTACGCCCGCCGGTGCCGCGTGGTGGGTTCGGGTCTCGACGGTGACGGTCCGCTGCTCGGCGCGGCGGCGCTGGCGCTGCAGTCCTGACCTCCCACGGTGTCGCTGCGCCGCGTGGGGTCGATCCCCGCTCGGGCGTAATCTGAGGCGCAGGGCCCGCGCCGCGGACCGACGAGCGGAGGCGGGGCCATGCGTACGGGATCCAACCTGCCCGCCGTGGGCGAGTACAACCAGACGCTGGTGCTCGACCTCATCCGCCGCTCGCCCGAGGGGCTCAGTCGCGTGGAGCTCTCGGCACGCACGGGGCTGAGCGCCCAGACGCTGAGCAACGTGACGCGCCGTCTCGCCGACGAGGGACTCATCGTCGAGGCCGGCAAGGTCATCTCGGGACCGGGAAAGCCCCGCACCCTGCTCAAGCTGCAGCCGCGCTCGCGTTTCGCGGTCGGGGTGCACCTCGACCCCGTCGTCGACACGATCGTGGTCGTCGACATGGCGGGCGAGGTGATCGCGCACGACGAGATCCCGCGTCTGCCGCACGCCGATGCCGCTGAGCTCGTGGAGGCCGTGGGCGCCGCCGTCGACGCGATCGTCGAGCGCGCCGGCATCCCGCGGGAACGCGTGCTCGGCGTCGGCGTTGCGGCCCCGGGCCCCTTCGACGCGCGCGGGGGCCGGCTGCTCGACCCGCCCCTGCTTCCGCAGTGGCACAACGTCCACGTTCGCGAGGATCTCGGGGCGGTGACCGGGCTTCCCGTCGTCGTCGAGAAGGACGTCACCGCGGCCATGATCGGCGAGATGTGGTTCGACCGCTCCGACGTGCTGAGCGACGCGATGTTCCTGTACTACGGCGCCGGAGTCGGCCTGGGAGTCGCCATCTCGGGCGCTCCGGTGCGCGGACGCACCGGCAACGCCGGCGGCATCGCGCACGTGGTCGTCGATCCCGACGGACCGCCCTGCGCGTGCGGGTCGCGCGGGTGCCTCGGGGTGTCGATCGAGCCGCGCGTGCTGTTGGCCGAGGCGGGCTACGACGCGGTCTCCGCCGACGACACGCGCCCCGATCTCGACCGTCTCGTGCGCGAAGCACGCGACGGGCACGCTCCCGCCGTCGCGGTGCTGCAGCGCACGGGGGAGCGGATCGCGCGCGCGCTGGTCGTGACGAACAACCTGCTCGACGTCGACGAGGTGGTGCTGGGGGGGCCCGTCTGGGAGCGTCTGGCCGAGGTGCTGCACGACACGGTCGCCACCCGCGTGGCGACCGACCCGGTGTCGACGTCGACGCGGGCGATCGTCGTCCGCGCCTCGAGCGTGGGCCTCGACGTCGCGGCCGTCGGCGCCGCCTGCCTCATGCTCGACGGGGCCTTCGCGGCTCGCCCGGCGCGCATGATGATCGCGATCTGACCCGGAATCCCGCGGGTCATAGCGCGCCGTGTCCGGATCGTTACGTCGGTGGCAGCCGCGCGACTTGCCGAGTTAGTCCATTTGATTTATAAAAGGTTCTGGCGACGCGGTGTCTCCACCCGAGCAAGGGAGCTTCCATGAAGAAACTGACGATGGCGGGCGGTCTTCTGACCGCGACCGCCCTGACCGTGGCCCTGGCCGGCTGCTCCGGCGGCAGCGGCGACGCGGGCGACGCGAACACCATCCGCGTGGCGTACCAGACCACGGCGACCTTCAACTCGATGCAGACGTTGATGGAGAACGCCAAGACGCAGTACGAGGCCGCGCACGAGGGCATGACGGTCGAGCTCGTCCCGATCCAGGCCGAGGGCGCCGACTACTACACGAAGCTCGCGCTGATGAACAAGTCGGCCAGCACCGCCCCCGACGTGCAGTACGAAGACACGTTCAAGATCCAGTCCGACGCGGCCGCCGGCTACCTGCTGCCCCTCGACGACTACCTCGCGAAGTGGGAGGACTGGTCGCAGTTCGCCGAGGGCGCCAAGCAGGCCGGCCTCGGACCCGACGGCAAGACCTACGGCGTCTCGCTCGGCACCGACACCCGCGGCCTCTGGTACAACAAGGCCGTCTTCACCGCCGCCGGCATTCCCGTGCCGTGGCAGCCGAAGACCTGGGACGACGTGCTCTCGGCCGCCGAGAAGGTCAAGTCCTCGAACCCCGACGTCATCCCCCTCAACGTCTACTCCGGCAAGACCGCCGGTGAGGCCGCGTCCATGCAGGGCCTCGAGATGCTGCTCTACGGCACCGAGGACACGCTCTACGACACCGACGCCAAGAAGTGGGTCGTCGGCAGCCAGGGCTTCAAGGATTCGCTGCAGTTCGTCTCCGACGTCTACCAGGGCGGCCTCGGCCCGTCGCTGCAGCAGGCGCTCGACCCCAACATCTTCACCAGCGTGACGGCCGATTGGCTGCCGTCGGGCAAGCTCGCCATGGCGCTCGACGGCTCGTGGCAGTCGGCCGCGTGGGTCGAGGGCGGCTCGGCCGCGTGGCCGGAGTGGAGCGACGCCCTCGGCATCGCCGCCATGCCGACCCAGGACGGTCAGGCTCCCGGCTCCACGAGCATGTCGGGCGGCTGGACCCTCGCGATCGGCAAGAACACCAAGAACGCCGACGCCGCGTGGGACTTCCTCTCGACCGCGGTGAACAAGGACAACGCCACCGCGTACGGCATCGACAACAGCCAGATCGCCGTGCGTGCCGACGTCGCCGAGTCGAGCGAGTACCTCGACGCGAACCCGAGCTTCAAGACCTTCTCGAGCTTCGTCGACACCACCCACTTCCGCCCCGCCACCGAGGACTACGACAAGATCTCCAACCAGATCCAGGTCGCCATGGAGGCCGTCATGACGGGCCAGTCCAGCGTCGATGACGCCGCCGCCGCCTACGACCAGGCCGTCATCGGCATCGTCGGCGAAGAGAACACCCAGCAGGGCTGATCGTGACCGCCCTGGCTTCCCCCGGGGCGACCGGAACCGGCCGGGGGTCGCGCGTGAAGACGCGCGGCCTCCGGTCGTCGGCCCGGGCGCTCCCCCTTCTGCCGGCAGCCCTGCTGCTCGCGGTGTTCCTGCTCGGCCCCATCCTGGTGTCGCTGTGGGGTTCCCTCACCAACGCCACCCTCTCGGGGTCGACGGCCGTGGACTCGCAGTTCATCGGGTTCGACAACTACACGCAGCTCTTCCAGGCCCCCGACTTCCCGGTCTCGGTGATCAACACGATCGTGTTCGTGTTCTTCTCCGCCGTGATCGGTCAGAACGTGCTCGGCCTCGCTCTGGCGCTCATGATGCGCTCGGCGAACCGGGTCGTCACCGCGGTGGTCGGCACGATCGTCGTGACCGCGTGGGTGCTGCCGGAGATCGTCGCCGCGTTCGCCGCGTACGCCTTCTTCCGCGACAACGGCACGCTCAACGGCATCCTCGCGATCTTCGGTGCGGAGCCGGTGAGCTGGCTGTTCACGATGCCGGTGCTCATGATCATCTTCGCCAACATCTGGCGGGGCACGGCGTTCTCGATGATGGTCTACTCGGCCGCCCTCGCCGACGTCCCGCCCGAGATCACCGAGGCCGCCGAGGTCGACGGTGCCAGCGGCATCAAGCGCCTCTTCTTCATCACGATCCCGATGATCCGTTCCACCATCGGCACCAACTCGATGATCGTCACCCTGCAGACCCTCTCGGTCTTCACCCTGATCTTCGTCATGACCGGCGGTGGCCCGGGCAACAAGAGCACGACGCTGCCGATCCTCGCCTACCAGCAGGGTCTGAAGTTCGGCGAGCTGGGCTACGGCACGGCCATCGCGACGATCATGCTGCTCATCGGTGCGGTCTTCTCCTTCTTCTACGTCCGCGCCCTGCGCGAGGAGGTCTCGTCATGACCACCGCCACACTCCCCGAGGTGTCGGGCCGCACCCGGTCCGCCGCCCGAGCACCGAAGCGCACGAAGGCGTCCCTGTCGTCGCCCCGCACCCGCGTGCTGAGCTGGCTCTCGAACACGCTGCTGATCGTCGTCGCCATCCTGTTCGTGGTGCCGCTCATCTGGCTGGTCACCGCCTCGCTCGACGCGCAGCCGACGCTGGCGATCAAGATGCCCGAGGTCGTCACGCTCGACAACTTCGCCGCCGTGATGAAGCCCGACCTGCTGTTCCTGCCGCTGTGGAACAGCGTGATGCTCGCGGGTGGCACCGCGATCGCGACGGTCGTGCTCGCGTCGCTGGCGGCGTATCCGCTGTCGCGCTACAAGATGCGCGTCGGAAAGCCGTTCCTCTACGCGGTGCTGTTCGGCACGTGCCTGCCGATCACGGCGATCATGGTGCCCGTCTACAGCCTGTTCGTTCAGCTGAACCTCATCGACTCGGTCGGCGGGACGATCCTGTTCCTCACCGCCAGCGCGCTGCCCATCGCGATCTGGATGATGAAGAACTTCATGGACGGCGTCCCCGTCGAGCTCGAGCACGCCGCATGGATGGACGGCGCGGGTTCGATGCGCACGCTCGTGCAGATCGTGCTCCCGCTCATGCGCCCCGGCATCGCCGTGGTGTTCATCTTCACGTTCATCCAGGCGTGGGGGAACTTCTTCGTGCCCTTCGTACTGCTGCTCAGCCCCGACTACCAGCCGGCGGCCGTCAGCATCTTCAACTTCTTCGGGTCGTTCGGAGCCGTGGCGTACGGCCAGCTCGCCGCGTACTCGATCGTCTACTCCCTTCCCGTCCTCGGCCTGTACGTCCTCGTGCAGCGCGGCCTCGGTGGCCCGTCGGCACTCGCCGGCGCCGTCAAGGGCTGACCCGTCCCCCCAGACAAGGAACATTCCATGCACGACCGCACCGCGCTCATCGAGATGCGCATCGACCGCTTCATCCGCGAGCGGCTCGCCCCCGCCGTCTACCGCACGCGCGAACCCCTCGACGTCTCGGCCTGGGAGGCCCCGGGCGAGCCCGTGACCTTCGCCGAGGCCCGGGATGCCGCATACCGTCCCTTCGCCGTCGGCACGCCGTGGGGCCGGGCGTGGGGGACCACCTGGTTCGCCGTGTCGGGTCGGATCCCGACCCACTGGCGCGACGCCGCGGGCGACCTGCCCGAGGGCACGGTGGCCGAGCTGGTCATCGACCTCGGCTTCACCGCCGGCCAGAGCGGCTTCCAGTGCGAGGCCCTCGTCTGGAACCGCGACGGGGCGCCGATCAAGGGCGTCTCGCCGTTCAACAACGCCACCCCGGCGGCCCTCGACGCGGACGGCCGCGTCGACGTGCTCGTCGAGGCCGCGTCGAACCCCGACGTGGGAAGCCTCTTCACCTTCGAGCCCACGCACCTGGGCGACCTCGCCACCGCGGGCGACGCTCCTCTCTATACGCTCCGCGACATGTCGATCGGTCTGCGCGACCTCGCCGTGTGGGAGCTGCTGCAGGACTTCCGTCTGCTGCAGGGCCTGCTCGCCGAACTCGACGCGACCTCCGCGCGCCGCGCGACCCTGCTGCAGGGCATGGATGCCGCGATCGACGCGGTCGATCCCGACGACGTCGCGGGCACGGCCCCGGTCGCCCGCGAGGTGCTGGCTCCGCTGATGGCCGCGCCCGCGGCATCCAGTGCGCACGTGCTGCACGCCGTCGGCCACGCCCACATCGACTCGGCCTGGCTCTGGCCGGTGCGCGAGACCGCTCGCAAGGTCTCGCGCACGTTCAGCAACGTGCTCTCGCTCATGGACGAAGACCCCGAGTTCGTGTTCGCGAGCTCGTCGGCGCAGCAGTTCGCCTGGATGAAGGAGCACTACCCGGCCCTCTGGGAGCGGCTGAAGGCGCGTGTCGCCGAGGGGCGCTTCGTGCCCGTGGGCGGCATGTGGGTCGAGTCCGACACCAACATGGTCGGCGGCGAGGCCATGGCCCGTCAGTTCGTCGAGGGCAAGACGTTCTTCCTCGACGAGTTCGGCATCGACACCGAAGAGGTGTGGCTCCCCGACTCGTTCGGTTACAGCGGCGCGCTGCCGCAGATCATGAAGGCCGCGGGGGCGCGTTGGTTCCTCACGCAGAAGATCTCGTGGAACGAGACCAACCGCATCCCGCACCACACCTTCCGCTGGGAGGGCATCGACGGCTCGCGCATCTTCACCCACTTCCCGCCGGTCGACAAGTACAACTCCGAGGTCACCGCGGCCGACCTCGCCCACGCCGAGCGCAATTTCTCGGACAAGGGTCGTGCGCGCACCTCGCTCCTGCCCTACGGCTTCGGTGACGGCGGCGGCGGACCCACCCGCGAGATGACCGCGACGATCGCCCGCACGCACTCGCTCGAGGGCGCGCCGATCGTGAAGCACTCCACCCCGCGGGAGTTCTTCGAGACGGCCGAGGCCGAGTACGCCGACCCCGCCGTCTGGGCGGGGGAGCTGTACCTCGAGTTCCACCGCGGCACCTACACCAGCCAGCTCCGCACCAAGCAGGGCAACCGTCGCAGCGAGCACCTGCTGCGCGAGGCGGAGCTGTGGGCGGCGACCGCGACCGTGCGCACGGGAGCCGCCTACCCGGCCGAGACGTTCCAGCGGCTGTGGCGTCTGGTGCTGCTGCAGCAGTTCCACGACATCCTGCCCGGCACCTCGATCGCCTGGGTGCACCGCGACGCCGAGCGCAACTACGAGGCCATCGCCGCCGAGCTCGAACAGGTCATCGCCGACAGCCTCCGCGCCCTCGTGGGCACCGGCGACCGAGCGGTCGTGGCCAACGCCGCCCCGCACCGTCGCGCCGGCGCCCCCGCGCTCGCGATCGCCCCCGTCACGCCCGCGGGCGACGTCGCCCCGCGCGCCGCGGGCGAGGCGTTCGTGCTCGACAACGGCATCGTGCGCGCCGAGATCGACGGCCGGGGCCTGATCGTCTCGCTCGTGGATCTGGCATCCGGTCGCGAGGTCGTTCCGACGGGGCAGGTGGCGGGACTGTTCGAGGTGTTCCGTGACACGCCCACCCAGTGGGACGCGTGGGACATCGACGAGACGTACCGCCGACACGTCACGCCCCTCGACGCGGCCGACAGCGTACGCATCGAGGGCGACGCCCTCGTCGTCGAGCGATCCTTCGGCGAATCAACTCTCGTCACGCGCATCGCGCTCGGCGAGGGGGCGCGCACCGTGCGTCTGTCGCTCGACGTCGACTGGCACGAGCAGCAGAAGCTGCTCAAGCTCGGCGTCCCCGTCGACGTGCACACCGACCGCGCGGCATCCGAGATCCAGTTCGGGCACATCGTGCGCCCGACCCACACGAACACGTCGTGGGATGCCGCGCGTTTCGAGACCGCCGCGCACCGCTGGGTGCGTGTCGCCGAGCCCGGCTTCGGCGTCGCGGTGACGAACGACTCCACGTACGGCCACGACATCACGCGGCACGAGCGGGCGGCGGGCGGCACGTACTCGCTGGTGCGCCTGTCGATCATCCGCTCGGCGGTCTTCCCCGACCCCGGTCAGGATCAGGGCGCGCATCACCTCGAGGTGGGCATCGTCGTCGGCGCCGACGTGGTCGACGCGGTGGCCGAGGGCTACCGCACCAACCTGCCGGCCCGCGTCGTGGCCGACGCGGCCGAGGAGTCGGTCGCCCCGCTCGTCGCGATCGACGAGCCCGGCGTGGTCGTCGAGGCGGTCAAGCTCGCGCAGGACGGCTCGGGAGACGTGATCGTCCGCCTGTACGAGGCCCTCGGCCAGCGCTCGCACGCGCGGCTCGAGGCGGGCTTCGAGGTCGACGGCGTCATCGAGACCGATCTGCTCGAACGCGAGACCGACGCCGTCGCGGTGTCGAACGTCGCGGGCGGCGCGGTCGAGCTCGACCTGCGCCCCTTCCAGCTGGTGACGCTGCGGCTGAAGCGCTGACGACGGGCGCCGTCGGGCGCGAGAGAGACGCGGTGCGGCCGGGGTGCGAGATGCCCCCGGCCGCATCGTTCGTTCGCGGGTGCCCTGCCGGGGACGGTGGGGGTGACCACGAGCGCCCGTTCCCGTCGGGTAAGCTGTACACGGCTCTCCGCGTGGCGGTATCCCGGCCAACTCCCCCAGGACGGAAACGTAGCAAGGGTAACCAGGCTCTACCGGGTGCGCGGAGGGTCTTTTCTTTTGCCCCGACGCCCGTGCGGCGCCTCGTCTCAGGCCCGCGCGAAGGGTCCGTCGAGCACCGCCCACTGCAGCAGCAGGATGGTCTTCGCATCCTGGATCGCGCCGCCGCGGATCATCGACAGGGCGTGATCGATGTCGTACTCGAGGATCTCGATCTCTTCGCCCTCCTCGATCAGACCCCCGTGTGCGCCGACTCCGCTCGCGCCGTCGTAGGGGGCGGCGAAAAAGTGCAGGCGCTCGGTGACGGAGCCGGGGCTCATGTAGACGTCGAACACGTCCTGCACCTCGGCGACCCGCACCCCGGTCTCTTCCTCGGCCTCGCGGCGGATCGCGGTGACGGGGTCGTCGTCGTCGAGGAGCCCCGCCGCGGTCTCGATCAGCATCCCGTCGGGGTGGTCGTTGACGTACACGGGGTAGCGGAACTGCCGGGTGAGCAGCACCGTGCGCCGTGACGGGTCGAACAACAGGATCGTCGCCCCGTTTCCGCGGTCGTAGGTCTCGCGCGTCTGGGTGGACCACTCGCCGCGATCGTCGCGGTAGCGGAAGGTCGTCGCGCGCAGCACGTGCCACCCGGCGGCGAGGAGCTCCACGTCGGTGACCTGCACGCGGGGGTTGCGGTCGAGGTCGAGTCCGGTGAGGTGCAGGCCCGTGCGGCCGCGGTGGTCGGGGACGGTGGTGCCGGGGTGTGCGGGGGAGAGGTCAGCCATGATTCGGAACGATAATGCAGAAACGTGAAAGAATGCGAAGCGTGTTGCTCCCCGCCGCTCGCAGAGACGCCCTGCTCGACCGCCTGCGCCGAGACGGGCGCCTCGTCGTGAAAGACGTCGCGCTCGACCTCGGCCTCTCCGAGGACAGCATCCGTCGCGACCTCCGAGAATTGGATGCCGCGGGCCTCGCCGTGCGCGTCTACGGCGGTGCACTGCCGGCCTCGCCGGCGGTCGCCGACTACGACACCCGTGCCCGTGTCGCCCGAGACAGCAAGACGCGCGTGGCCGAGGCCGCGGTGGCCCTGATCGAACCCGGCGCCACCGTGCTGCTCGACGGCGGCACGACGACGCTCGCGCTCGTCGACGCGCTGCCCCGCACGTTCGCTGGCACGCTCATCACGCACTCGCCCACGGTCGCGGCGGCGCTGCTGCACCACGACGCCGAGGTCGTCATGCTCGGCGGGCGCCTCTTCAAACATTCCGCCGTGGCGTGCGGGGCTGCGGCCGCGGAGTCCGCCCGGGGGATCAGCGCCGACGTGTTCTTCCTCGGCGTCACGGGCGTCCACCCGTCGGCGGGATTCACCACCGGCGACGCCGACGAGGCGGCGATGAAACGCGTGCTCGCCGAGCGGGCCGCCGAGACGTTCGTGCTCGCGAGCGAAGAGAAGCTCGGCGCGGCCTCGCGATTCGGCATCCTCCCCCTCGACGCGGTGGCGGGAGTGGTCGCCGATCTCGATGGCGACGCGGTCCTCGCCGACGAGCTGACCCGGGCGGGCGCGCGGCTGATCGGCACGGGGGCGCGCCGCGAGACCTGAGCGGGCGAATCCCGATCACTCGACGCCGAAGCAACCCCGGTGCGATGTCCCCGGGCCGCAATAGGCTGGCTGCGTGACGCAGAGCATCTACATCACGTCCGCCGAGGGGCACTCGGGCAAATCCTCCGTCGCGCTCGGAGTGCTCGACGCACTCAGCCGCGTCACCCCGCGCGCGGGGGTGTTCCGGCCCATCGCGCGATCCACCGCCGAGCGCGACTACGTGCTCGAGATGCTGCTCGACCACGACAGCGTCGACCTGGCGTACGACGACTGCGTCGGCGTCACCTACGACGACGTGCGCGACGACGCCGACGCCGCGCTCGCCCGCATCGTCGAGCGCTACAAGGCCGTCGAGGCCCAGTGCGACGCCGTCGTCATCATCGGCAGCGACTACACCGACGTCGGCAGCCCCGCCGAGCTCGCCTACAACGCGCGCATCGCCGCCAACCTCGGCGCACCGGTGCTGCTGGTGCTCGGCGGTCGCGCGCAGCAGGGCCACAGCGAGACCCTGGGCCTGTCGGTCGCGCGCACCCCTCAAGAGGTCGGGCAGATCGCCTCGCTGGCGATCTCCGAGCTGCAGCACGAGCGCGCCGCGCTGTTCGCCATCATCGCGAACCGCGCCGACGCCGACCGGCTCGACGAGGTCGTGGCATCCGTCCGCCAGGTCGTCGACGCAGCGCACGTGGCAGACACCGCCGAGCGGCGCCGCGTGCCGGTCTGGGCCCTGCCCGAAGACCGCTTCCTCATCGCCCCGTCGGTGCGGGGCGTGCTGCGCTCGGTCGAGGGCGAGCTGATCAAGGGCGATCCGGCCCTGCTCACCCGCGAGGTGCTGGGCGTCGTCGTCGCCGGCATGTCGATGGTCAACGTGCTGCCCCGGCTGAAAGAGTCCGCGGTCGTGGTGATCCCGGCCGACCGCTCCGAGGTGCTGCTCGCCGCCCTGCTCGCCAACGCGTCGGGCACCTTCCCCTCCCTGGCCGGCATCGTGCTCAACGGCGGGTTCGAACTGCCCGACGCGATCGTTCGTCTCATCGACGGTCTCGGCTCGCCGCTGCCGATCATCGCCACCGACCTGGGCACGTACGACACCGCCGTGCGCATCATGAACACCCGCGGGCGCCTGGCCGCCGACTCGCAGCACCGGTACGACACGGCCCTCGCGCTGTTCGAGCGTCACGTCGACACCGAGCTGCTCACGAGCGAGCTCGGCGTCGCGCGCCCGAGCGTCGTCACCCCGCTCATGTTCGAGTACGGCCTGGTCGACCGCGCGCGCACCGACCGCCGCCGCATCGTGCTGCCCGAGGGCACCGACGATCGCGTGCTCCGCGCCGCCGCCACCGTGCTCGCGCGCGGCATCGCCGATCTCACCATCCTCGGTGAACCCATCGAGGTGCGCGGGCGGGCCATCGAGCTCGGCATCGACATCCGCGACGCCGAGGTGCTCAGCCCCTTCGACGCGGTGCACGTCGAGAAATTCGCCACCGAGTACGCACGGCTCCGCGCGCACAAGGGCGTCACCCACGCGCAGGCCGCCGACACCGTCACCGACGTGTCGTACTTCGGCACGCTGATGGTGCACCTGGGCCTGGCCGACGGCATGGTCTCGGGTGCCGCGCACACGACCGCTCACACGATCCGCCCCGCGTTCGAGATCATCAAGACCGCCCCCGGCGTCTCGGTCGTCTCGAGCGTGTTCCTCATGGCGCTCGCCGACCGCGTGCTCGTCTACGGCGACTGCGCCGTCATCCCCGATCCCACCAGCGAGCAGCTCGCCGACATCGCCGTGTCGTCGGCCGCGACCGCCGAGCAGTTCGGCATCGAGCCGCGCGTGGCGATGCTGTCGTACTCGACCGGTGAGTCGGGCACCGGCGCCGACGTCGAGAAGGTGCGCACCGCCACGGCCCTCGTGCGCGAGCGAGCCCCCGAGCTTCTCGTCGAGGGCCCGATCCAGTACGACGCCGCCGCCGACGCCGCGGTCGCCCAGGCCAAGATGCCCGGATCCGAGGTCGCGGGCCGCGCGACCGTGTTCGTCTTCCCCGATCTGAACACCGGCAACAACACCTACAAGGCCGTGCAGCGCTCGGCCGGAGCCGTCGCGATCGGCCCCGTGCTGCAGGGGCTCAACAAGCCCATCAACGACCTGTCGCGCGGCGCCCTCGTCGACGACATCGTCAACACGATCGCCATCACCGCGATCCAGGCCCAGGGGAGCCCCGCGTGAGTGTCGTACTGGTCGTCAACAGCGGTTCGTCGTCGTTCAAGTACCAGTTGCTCGACATGGAGCACGAGCAGGTGCTCGCCTCGGGACTGGTGGAGCGCATCGGCGAGCCCTCGACGGGGCCGGGGACCGGCGGAGTCGCCCAGCACACCGTGAAGGCGGCGGCCCTGGCCGCCGGCGACGGCCCCGCACCCGCGGTGACCGACGCCACCTTCACCATCGAGCGCGAGATCCCCGACCACACGGCGGGCTTCGCCGTCATGCTCGAGGCGTTCGCCGCGCACGGACCCTCGCTCACGCAGCGCCCGCCCGTCGCCGTCGGCCACCGGGTGGTGCACGGAGGCGCGCGCTTCTTCGAGCCGACGGTGATCACGCCCCTCGTCGAGATCAACATCGACGAGCTCTCGGTGCTCGCCCCGCTGCACAACCCCGCCAACCTCGCGGGCATCGTGGCGGCCAAGAAGGCCTTCCCCGACGTGCCGCACGTCGCCGTCTTCGACACCGCGTTCCACCAGTCGCTGGCGCCCGAGGCGTACACCTACGCCATCGACCGCGAGGTCGCCGAGGCCCACCGCATCCGCCGCTACGGGTTCCACGGCACGAGCCACAAGTTCGTCAGCGAGTCGGCGGCGGCCTTCCTCGGCCGCCCGCTCGGCGAGCTCAAGCAGATCGTCTTCCACCTCGGCAACGGTGCGTCGGCCGCCGCGATCGAAGGCGGTCGCTCGGTCGACACCTCGATGGGCCTGACCCCCCTCGAGGGGCTCGTGATGGGCACGCGGTCGGGCGACCTCGATCCCGCGGTGCTGTTCCAGCTCGCGCGCCGAGCCGACATGTCGATCGCCGACCTCGACACCCTGCTCAACAAGCAGTCGGGGCTCAAGGGGCTCGCCGGGGTCAGCGACATGCGCGACATCGGCGAGCGACGCGATGCCGGCGACCCGGCCGCCCAGCTGGCCTTCGACGTCTACATCCACCGGCTCCGCGCGTACGCCGGTGCCTACCTGGCGCAGCTCGACGGCGTCGACGTCATCTCGTTCACCGCCGGGGTGGGCGAGAACTCCTTCCGCGTGCGCGAAGAGGCGATGGCCACCCTGGGCTTCGCCGGCGTCGAGATCGACCCCGAGCGCAACGCGCGGCGCGAGCGCGGCATCCGTCGAATCTCCTCCGACGCCTCGCGCGTCGAGGTGCTCGTGGTTCCCACCGACGAAGAGCTCGAGATCGCCCGCCAGACCCTGTCGGTCACCTCCTGAGTCACCCCTCGCCGCTACGCTGATCACCGCGGCGCCAGGGGCGGCCGTTCGCCCTCTTCGCCGATTCGGAGCCCGCCATGACCGACACCTCCACGTTGCCCGATCTCACCGCCTACGACGCGGTGCTGTTCGACCTCGACGGAGTGCTCACGCCCACGGCCGAAGTGCACATGCGCGCGTGGAAAGAGATGTTCGACGAGCTGTTCGCCGTGTGGAAGATCGAGCCGGCGTACACCGATCGCGACTACTTCGAGTACGTCGACGGCAAGAAGCGCTACGACGGCGTCGCCAGTCTGCTGCGCAGCCGTGACGTCGAGGTGCCGTGGGGCGATCCGTCGGACGACCCGTCCGAAGACACCGTGTGCGGCGTCGGCAACCGCAAGAACGCCGTGTTCTCACGCATCCTCCGCGCGGAGGGCATTGCTCCCTACCCCGGCTCGGTCGCGCTGCTCGACGTGCTCGAGACCGCGGGCATCCCCGTTGCCGTCGTGTCGAGTTCGAAGAACGCGGTCGAGGTGCTCGAGGCCGCGGGCCTGCGCGAGAGGTTCCCCGTCGTCATGGACGGCATGGTCGCCGAGCGCGACCACCTGGCGTCCAAGCCGGCCCCCGACGTGTTCGCCGAGGCCGCGCGCATGCTCGGCGTCGACCCGGCCCGGTCGGTCGCCGTCGAAGACGCGCTCAGCGGCGTGCGCTCCGCCGTCGCGGCCGGATACACCGTCGTCGTGGGCGTCGATCGCGGCGTCGGAGCCGAGGACCTCGCCGCAGCAGGCGCCACGGTGGTCGTCGACGACCTCGCCGCGTTCGTAGACTGAGCCGTCGCCACCCGCGACGCCCCCACCGTCGTCCCCACGACGAACCCGAGCTCCACCCGCGCGAACGGCATGCCGTCCTCTCGCGGAGACCCGAACCCGCCACCGGAAGGCATGCCCCGATGATCGATCGCGATCGCTTCCCCATCGACGAATGGCGCCTCGTCGAAACCGAGTTCTCGCTCGACGACGTCGGCGTCACCGAGACCCTCTTCGCCCTCGGCAACGGCTACCTGGGCCTGCGCGGCAACTCCATCGAGGGTCGCTTCGCCCTCGAGCAGGGCACCTTCATCAACGGCTTCCACGAGACGTTCCCCATCCGTCACGCGGAGCAGGCCTACGGCTTCGCCGAGGTCGGTCAGACGATCATCAACGCGCCGGATGCCAAGGTCATGCGCGTCTACGTCGACGACGAGCCGCTCTCGCTCGACGTCGCCGACGTGCGCGAGTACGAGCGCGTGCTCGACATGCGCCAGGGGATCCTGCGTCGAACCCTGCTCTGGGTTACCCCCTCGGGCAAGCACGTGCGCATCGAAGACGACCGCTTCGTGTCGTTCGACGAGAAGCACCTCGCGGTGCTGCGTCTCACGGTGACCGTGCTCGACGCCGACGCGCCCGTCACCATCAGCAGTCAACTGCTGAACCGTCAGGACGGCGAGGGCATCTACGGCGGCTCGCCGATGGCATCGAAGCAGTCCGGTTTCGACCCGCGCAAGACCGAGAAGCTCAGCGACCGTGTGCTGCAGCCGCGCGAGTACTGGCAGGACGGCAACCGTTCCGCGCTCAGCTACGAGGTCACCGAGTCGAACATGACGCTGGCCGTCATCGCCGACCACCTGGTCGACACCGAGAACGACTACACCGCGCGCCAGCTCATCGAGCCCGACATCGCCAAGAACGTCTTCCGGGTGCACGCGCGCGCGGGGGTGCCCACCACGATCACCAAGCTGGTGAGCTACCACTCCTCGCGCGGCGTCCCCACGGGGGAGCTGCTCGACCGGTGCCGCCGCACCCTCGACCGCGCGGTCGAGACCGGCATCGACAAGCTCATCGAGAAGCAGATCGCCTGGTACGCCGACTTCTGGGAGCGCTCGGACGTGCGGATCGGCGGTCACGGCGACCTGCAGCAGGCCACCCGCTGGTGCCTGTTCCAGCTCGCCCAGGCGGCGGCGCGCGCCGACGGCCAGGGGGTCCCCGCCAAGGGCGTGACCGGGTCGGGCTACAGCGGCCACTACTTCTGGGACACCGAGGTCTACGTGCTGCCATTCCTGGCGTACACGTCACCGCAGTGGGCTCGCAACGCCCTGCGCATGCGGTACCTGATGCTTCCGGCTGCGCGCAAGCGCGCGCACCAGCTGAACGAGGCCGGGGCGCTGTTCCCGTGGCGCACGATCAACGGCGAGGAGGCCTCGGCGTACTACGCCGCGGGCACCGCGCAGTACCACATCAACGCCGACGTCGCCTTCGCGCTGGCGAAGTACGTGCGCGCGACGGGTGACGAGGAGTTCCTCGCCCGCGAGGGCGTGGACATCGCCGTCGACACGGCGCGGCTGTGGTCGACGCTGGGCTTCTGGCGCTCCAGCGACTCCGCCGAAGACGGTGAGCAGGACTCGTTCCACATCCACGGCGTGACGGGTCCCGACGAGTACACCACCGTCGTCAACGACAACCTCTTCACCAACGTCATGGCCCGCTTCAACCTGCGCTTCGCCGCGCGGACGGTGCGCGACCTCGCCGACAACAACCCCGACGCGTACGCCCACATGGCCGACCGCATGAACCTCGACCCCTCCGAGCCCGAGCGGTGGGAGCGCGCCGCCGAGGCGATGCACATCCCCTTCAGCCCGGCCCTCGGCATCCATCCGCAAGATGCCGTGTTCCTCGAGCGCGAGATCTGGGACCTCGAGAACACCCCGCCCGACCAGCGCCCCCTGCTGCTGCACTTCCACCCGCTGGTCATCTACCGCTACCAGGTGCTCAAGCAGGCCGATGTGGTGCTGGCGCTGTTCCTGCAGGGCAACCACTTCACGGATGCCGAGAAGCTCGCCGACTTCGAGTACTACGACCCGCTGACCACCGGTGACTCCACGCTGTCGGCGGTCGTGCAGTCGATCCTCGCCGCCGAGGTGGGGTACCAGGACCTGGCGCTGGAGTACTTCCGTCAGGCCGCGTTCGTCGACCTCGGCGACCTGCACCACAACGCCTCGGACGGTGTGCACGTGGCGTCGGCCGGTGGCGTGTGGACGGCGCTCGTCAGCGGCTTCGGCGGCATGCGCGACCACTTCGGACTGCTGACGTTCGACCCGCGCCTGCCCGCCGACTGGCCCGAGCTGTCGTACGTGCTGCACTGGCACGGCACTCGACTCAACGTCACCGTCACCGCCGATGCGCTCACGTTGCGCGCCGGGCACGAGGGCGACCCCGTCACCTTCGCCGTTCGCGGCGTCGACTACACCGTCGCGCCCGGCGCCACCGTGCGGGTGACCCTGCACGGACAGGGCCCGGTGCGCCCGGGACGCCCCTCGATCCGTCAGCTCGAGGGTTCGGTGCGCGAGGACGGCACGCTGCTGTCGGCCTCGGTGCCGATCGTCACGGCGACGATCCCGGTCCTGAACGACGACGACGCCCCCATCGCGGTCGGCCTCGACGGAGGTTTCTGACCCGCGCGCACGCGGCGGCTCCCTATGCGGGGGTCGCCGCGTGCGGCGTTTCCGGCGTGCCGGGTCTCCGGCCGTGAGGGGCGGGTGGTCGGGCCGCGAGGTGCGGGTGGCCGCGGATGAGCGGGAGCATGCCCGCGCCCGTGCGGGGCGCAGGGTCGGGGACCGGGGGAGGACCCGGGTGCCCGTGGCATCCTCCGCTCGTCCCTCGTCCTCCCCTCGCCCCGCGTCGCTGCTCCTTCGCGCCCCGCGCGGTCGCTGTGCCTGCGCTCGCGGCGCGCTGTCGAGGTTTCGAACCCGGACGGACGAGGCCGCGGAGGCGATGTCGGAGGTACGCCGTAGGCTGTTCGGGTGACGACAGCCCTGTACCGCCGATACCGCCCGCAGGCGTTCGGCGAGATGATCGGGCAGTCCCAGGTGACCGACCCGCTCATGACCGCCCTGCGCAGCGACCGGGTCGGCCACGCCTACCTGTTCTCGGGTCCGCGCGGGTGCGGAAAGACCACCTCGGCCCGCATTCTCGCCCGCTGCCTCAACTGCGCGGCCGGTCCCACCGACACCCCGTGCGGCGTCTGCGACAGCTGCGTCGAGCTCGGTCGCGGCGGGGGCGGATCCCTCGACGTCGTCGAGATCGACGCGGCCAGCCACAACGGTGTCGACGACGCGCGCGACCTGCGCGAACGCGCCATCTTCGCGCCGGCCCGCGATCGCTTCAAGATCTTCATCCTCGACGAGGCCCACATGGTCACGCAGCAGGGCTTCAACGCTCTACTCAAGCTCGTCGAAGAACCCCCCGCGCACGTGAAGTTCATCTTCGCCACCACCGAGCCCGAGAAGGTCCTCGGCACCATCCGCTCGCGCACGCACCACTACCCGTTCCGGCTCGTTCCGCCGGCGGCCATGCTCGAGTACGTCCAAGAACTCTGTGAGACCGAGGGCGTCGCCGTCGAGGCCGGAGTCCTGCCTCTCGTCGTCCGAGCCGGCGGGGGATCCCCGCGTGACACGCTCTCGCTGCTCGATCAGCTCATCGCGGGGTCCGACCCCTCGACGGGGTCCGAGACCGCGCAGGCCGGACAAGTGCTCGTGCGGTACGAACGCGCCGTCGCCCTGCTGGGGTACACCCACTCGGAGCTGCTCGACGAGGTCGTCGACGCGTTCGCCGCGAACGACGGCGCCGGCGCCTTCGCCTCCATCGACCGCGTCGTGCAGACCGGCCAAGACCCCCGGCGCTTCGTCGACGATCTGCTCGAGCGCCTTCGCGATCTGATCATCGTCGCCGCCACCGGGGCCGGAGCCGCGGCCGTCCTGCGCGGCGTCCCCGATGACGAGCTCGAGCGCATGTCGCGTCAGGCCACCGCTTTCGGTACCGCGCGTCTGTCGCGCACGGCCGACCTCGTCGTCGCCGCCCTCGACGAGATGACGGGGGCCACGTCACCGCGTCTGCAGCTCGAGCTGTTGGTCGCGCGCGTGCTCACCCACGCCGGGGTGTCGCAGGGGACGTCTCCCGCCACCGCGCACGACGTCGAAGCCTCGCGCACCTCCGCACCGGCGACGGGGCGTCCCGCCTCGCCGGCGGGCGAGATCGCCGCGCCGGCTGCTTCCCAGTCGCCTGCCGCCCCGTCATCTGGCGCCGCGTCGCCTGCCGCTCCGCGCGTCGCGTCGCCGGGTGCGGCGTCGCCCCGCGTTGCTTCTCCGGGCGCATCCGCGCCGGGGGTCGCGAACCCCGGCAACGCCTCGTCGGGCGCCGTCGCAGCTCCCACGCGCGTCACCGCGCCGGTGGCCGCACCGGGCATCGCGTCACCCGGCATCGCCTCGCCGAACGTCGCGTCGCCGGGCATCGCGTCGCCGGGCATCGCCTCACCCAGCGTCGCGTCGTCGGGAGTCGCATCGCCGACGGTCGCCGCGCCCGGATCCGCGGCACCCGCCGTCGCGTCGCCGGGGGCCGCACAGCCGCCGCGTTCCACCCCGACCCCGGCGCCCGCGTCGAACACGTCCGACGATGACGCGCCGCCGCCGTTCACCGACGACGATGCTCCTCCGCCCTACGGCGACGACGACGGTGCGCCGGTCGACACCGGGTCGTTCCGGTCCGGTGCTCGTTCGGGAGCAGGTCGCCCGACGGCTTCGGCTTCGAGCACGGCCCCCGCGGCCGAAACCGAGGAGCCGGTGACGTCCCGTCCGACGGCGGCCGCCAGCTCGCCGCCCGCGGCGGCGTCCGACACCATGTCACCTTCGTCCGCCGGGTCGCGCCCCGCGCCGGCCGAAGAGGCGCACCCGTTCGACACGGCGCCGACTGCCGCCGATGACGCGTCCGACGTCGACGCGTTCCCGGCCGCCCCCACCGACACCGGTTCGGCCGACGCGGCGGATGCTCCCGCGGTGGATGCTCTCGCGGCGGATGCTCCCGCGGCGGAACCTCGCGCGGCGGGTGCTCCCGCGGCGGGTGCTCCCGCGGCGGGTGCTCCCGCGACGGAAGCCCCCACGGCGGATGCTCCCGCGACCGAAGCCCCCACGGCGGAAGCTCCCGCACAGACGGCACCAGCGACGGACGCCCTCACGGCGGACGCCCCCGACGCTTCGGCGGCCCCCGAGGCATCGCCGCTCGAACCGTCGGCCCCCACCCTGCCGGCCACGCCCGTCGGGCCGATCGAGCTGGGCCACGTGCGTGACGCGTGGCCCGAAGTGCTCGGCCAGCTCGAGGTGGCGAGCCGCTCGTCGTGGCTGGTGGTCTCGACGTCGACCGTCGCCGCCTTCGACGACGATGTGCTCACGCTGTCGTTCCGCACGGCGAGCGACCTGGGCGCCTTCAAGACGCGAACCCCCGAGGGAGGCCCGAGCGAAGACCTCCGCCAGGCCATCCAGGCCGTGCTGGGCGTGCGGGTGAAGTACCTCGCCCGTCTCGAGGGCGACGCGCCCGGAGCCGGTGGTACGGGTCCGGGACGCCCCGGAGGACCCTCCCGTGGCCCTGCGAGCCCTCCGCCCCCGTCGGCGAGCCCGTCGGGCGCGCGGTCGTCGGCGCCGTACGCGTCATCGGTCACCGAGTGGGCCGTCGCTCCCATCCCCACGTCCGGTGGTGCCGCTCCCGAGGCGCGGCGTGCGCCGATCGCCCCGACCACGGCTCTCGCCGTCGACGACGAACCGGCCGACGCGGCGGGCTCGGCTGAGGCGGTCGTCGTTCGCGAGGGTGCCGTCCTTCCCCCGCGCGATGTCGTGGCCTCCGTTCCGGCCCCCGACGAGGTCGACGACGACGACGTCATCCCGCCCGCCGACGAGGTCGAGGCGCCGCTGCCGCCCGTCGTCGTGCCGCGCATGGCACCGCTCGGTGGTGGCGTCCAGCGCTACGGCGAGGCGGTCGTCCGCCAGATGCTCAGCGCCACCTACGTGCGCGACGAGCCCTACGAGCCCCCGACGAGGTTCAACTGATGTACGACGGAATCGTTCAAGACCTGATCGACGAGTTCGGACGCCTGCCCGGCATCGGGCCCAAGTCGGCCCAGCGCATCGCGTTCCACATCCTGCAGTCGCCCTCGTTCGACGTGTCGCGACTGTCGACGCTGCTCGGTGAAATCCGTGACAAGGTCAAGTTCTGCGAGATCTGCGGCAACGTCTCCGAACAGGACCGCTGCTCGATCTGTCGCGACCCGCGGCGCAACCCGGCGCTGATCTGCGTCGTCGAAGACGCCAAGGACGTCTCCGCGATCGAGCGCACCCGTGAGTTCCGTGGTTTGTACCATGTGCTCGGGGGCGCGATCAGCCCGATCGCCGGCATCGGTCCCGACGACCTGCGCGTCACGCAGCTCATGCAGCGTCTCGCCGACGGAACGGTGCAAGAGGTCATCCTCGCCACCAACCCCAACCTCGAGGGCGAGGCCACCGCCACGTACCTCAGTCGGCTGCTCCACACCCTCGAAATCCGCGTCACGCGTCTCGCATCCGGCCTGCCCGTCGGTGGCGACCTCGAGTACGCCGACGAGGTCACCCTCGGTCGCGCCTTCGAGGGCCGCCGCACGCTCTGACTGCCGCCGCCCGACCCGCGCGACGCGGCGGCGCCTACCGCCGCGTCCGCGAACGCGCCCGCACGACGCTCGACAACGTCGCCCGCAACGGCTGCCCCAGATAAATGCCCAGCGAGGCGCCCACGGCCAGGGCGATACCGATCGTGGCCGCCCCGGCCAGAGTGGTGACGCCCGTCATGAGCACGGCCGGGTCGTCGCCCGACTCCACGATGCCGAGCAGTCCGCGAAACACCGCGGCACCGGGAACGAGCGGCAGGATCGCCGCCGTCGTGATCGCCACCGAGGGCACGTGCAGGCGATAGGCGACCACGATCCCGATGAAGCTTCCGATAAAAGCGCCCAGCCCGCTGGCCGCCGCCACCTCGAACCCGAGGGTCGAGGCGCCCACGTACCCGGCCCAGGCCACCAGGCTGAGAGCTGCGCTGACGACGATGATGCGCGCGCCGGCGCCGTTGAAGACGGCCACGGCGATGGCGATGACCGCGGCGCCGATGAACTGCACGGTGACGGGGCCCAGCGGCAGGGCGTTCGACGGCGGCGACATCCCGAGTCCGATCACCCGCACGGTCTCGAGGCCCGCGAGGATGCCGAGCACCACGCCGAGCGTCTGCGTGGTGAGTTCGAGGATGCGCCCGGTCGCGGTCAGCGCGAATCCGTCGATGGCATCCTGGGCCGCGCCGACCACGGTGAGTCCCGCGAGCATGAGCACGATCCCGGATGCCACGATCACCGACGGGCGGATCGCCGCGGCGGCGTCGAGCCCGGTGTACTGCAGCAGCGGTGAGAGCGCCGCGACGACGGTGAGCACGAAACCCCCGGCGATCTGCGCGAAGAAGTAGGGAACGCGGGCGCGGGCCATCAGATGCTGGGTCGTGGCCGCCAGCGCGGCCGCGATGAACGACAGCACGAGGGCGAGCCAGTTCGCCCCGAACATGATGGCGACGCCGGCCGCGAGCGACGCCTGCGAGGCGATGACGATCGCGGGGCGGTACCGGAACGGCAGACGCCGGATGGCGCGGCACCGGCTGATGGCATCGTCGAGCGCCAGCCCGCCCGTGATCTCGGTGATGAGCGCCTGGAGGCGCTGGAGCTTGGCGTGGTCGGGCACCGATCCGCGCACCACGCGCAGCAGCGTCGTCGGGCGGCTCGCCCCCGGCCGACTGTGCGCGATCGTGATCGAGTTGTAGGTGACGTCGACGTGCACCGGGTCGAGTCCGTACGCGCCGCAGACCCGCACGATCGTCAGCGTCACCTCGCTGGCGGGCGCCCCGACGACGAGCATGGTCTCGCCGATGCGGATCGCGAGGTCGAGGATGCGCGTCGACAGCGCCTCGTCGATGACGGGCAGCAGCTGCGTGTCGGGGCTCGCCTCGTCGTCGGTGTGCACGAGACGGCGAAGCGACGACAGCAGTCGACGCGAGGTGGGGGACAACCGCGGGCCTCCAGGAACACGAACCGGGCGGGAGGGCTCGATCCTATCCGCGCGGGGCTGGGTGCACGCATGACGGGGGCGGCATGCGGCCGCCCCTAGGATGGGTCCTCGGGCGCGGCATCCGAGCGCCCCGTCGTGGCATCCCGACGCCCGACCCATCCGGGAGTTCCTCTTATGGCGCTGATCGTCCAGAAGTACGGCGGTTCCTCCGTCGCCGATGCCGAGAGCATCAAGCGGGTCGCGAAACGCATCGTCGACACGCGTCGCGCCGGTCACGAGGTCGTCGTCGCCGTCAGCGCCATGGGCGACACGACCGACGAACTGCTCGATCTGGCGAACCAGGTCGCGCCGATCCCCGCCCCCCGCGAGCTCGACATGCTGCTCTCCAGTGGTGAGCGCATCTCGATGGCGCTGCTGGCGATGGCGATCCACTCGATGGGCTTCGAAGCGCGCTCCTTCACCGGCAGCCAGGCGGGCATGATCACGGATGCCACGCACGGCGCCGCCCGCATCGTCGACGTCACCCCCGTGCGCTTGCGCGAAGCCCTCGACGAGGGGGCGATCGTCATCGTCGCCGGTTTCCAGGGCTTCAACCGCGACACCCGCGACATCACCACCCTCGGCCGTGGTGGCTCCGACACGACCGCCGTCGCGCTCGCCGCCGCCCTGAAGGCCGACGTGTGCGAGATCTACAGCGACGTCGACGGCATCTTCACCGCCGACCCGCGCGTCGTGCCGCTGGCCCGCAAGCTCGACCGCGTGGGCAGCGAAGAGATGCTCGAGCTCGCCGCCAACGGCGCGAAGGTGCTCTACATCCGCGCCGTCGAGTACGCCCGCCGTCACGGCGTGCTGATCCACGCGAGGTCCACGTTCAGCGCGGGCGAGGGCACCTGGGTGCTCGACGCCTCCAAGAAGTCCCCGCTCGTCCCCGAGGGAGCCACCATGGAAGAGCCCATCGTCGCCGGCGTCGCCACCGACCTCAGCCAGGCCAAGATCACCGTGATCGGTGTTCCCGACGTCCCCGGCAAGGCCGCCGACATCTTCAAGATCGTCGCGAAGTCCGGCGCCAACGTCGACATGATCGTGCAGAACGTGTCGGCCGCCGCGACCGCTCGCACCGACATCTCGTTCACGCTTCCCAAGACCGACGCCGCGACCGCCCTGCGCGCCCTCGCCGGCGAGCAGTCCGAGGTCGGGTTCGAGAGCCTGGTGCACGACGACCAGATCGGCAAGCTCTCGGTCGTGGGTGCCGGCATGCGCACCCACTCGGGCGTCTCGGCGACCCTGTTCGAGGCGCTCAGCCTCGCGGGCGTGAACATCGAGATGATCTCGACCTCCGAGATCCGCATCTCGGTGGTCGTGCGCGGCGTCGATCTCGCCGAGGCCGCGCGCCTCGTGCACACCGCCTACGGCTTGGACGGCGAGGCCGAGGCCACCATCCACGCCGGCACCGGTCGCTGACACTCCCGTCCGCGCGTCGCGGGTGCGAAACTCCTGAGTTCCGCGGCGCCGCTCGCGCGCATCCGCGCAATACCGCCATCCACCGGCGCATCCAGGTCGACTTCTCCGGAGTTCGGCCCCCGGCAGACGACCTGTCCCGGCCCGCGCGCTAGCCTGACCCGAACGCCGCGTTCGCGGCATCCACTCCCGAACACCCGAGGACCTCGCATGACCCGCATCTCCGATTCCGGAATCTCCCTCGCCGTCGTCGGCGCCACCGGCCAGGTCGGCACCGTCATGCTCGAGATCCTCGCCGAGCGTGCGTTCCCGATCCGCGAGCTCCGTCTGTTCGCGACGGCCCGCTCCGCCGGCTCGTCCATCGAGTTCGCCGGTCACTCCGTCATCGTCGAAGACGTCGCCACGGCCGACCCCGCCGGTGTCGAGGTCGCGCTCTTCTCTGCCGGTGCCACCGGCAGCCGCGCGCACGCCCCGCGTTTCGCCGAGGCTGGCGCCCTGGTCATCGACAACTCCAGCGCCTGGCGCATGGATGCCGAGGTGCCCCTCGTCGTGAGCGAGGTCAACCCCCACGCCATCGACCAGGCCGTCAAGGGCATCGTCGCCAACCCGAACTGCACGACGATGGCCGCGATGCCCGTGCTGAAGGTGCTCGACACCGAGGCCGGCCTCGAGCGTCTCATCGTCAGCACCTACCAGGCCGTCAGCGGCTCCGGTCTCGCCGGAGCGCAGGAGCTGCTCGGTCAGGTCGAGGGCGTGCTCGCCCAGGGCGGCGTCGAGCGCCTCGTCCGCGACGGTTCGGCTCTCGACTTCCCGGCGCCCGAGAAGTACGTCGCGCCCATCGCCTTCGACGTCATCCCCTTCGCCGGCAACCTCGTCGACGACGGCCAGAACGAGACCGACGAAGAGAAGAAGCTCCGCAACGAGAGCCGCAAGATCCTCGAGCTCCCCGACCTCCGCGTCGCCGGCACGTGCGTGCGCGTGCCCGTGTTCACCGGCCACTCGCTCAGCATCAACGTCGAATTCGCCCGCGACATCACCCCGGAGCGTGCGCGCGAGCTGCTCGCCGAGGCCCCCGGCGTGCGCCTCGAAGAGGTCCCCACGCCGCTGCAGGCCGCCGGCACCGACCCCAGCTACGTCGGCCGCATCCGCGCCGACCAGTCCGCCCCCGAGGGCAAGGGACTCGTTCTGTTCATCAGCAACGACAACCTGCGCAAGGGCGCGGCGCTGAACGCGGTGCAGATCGCCGAGATCGTCGCGCAGAAGCTCTCCGCCACGGTCTGAGCCTCGGCATCCGGATGCCGTTACCCGGGGTTGTCTCGACATCGAACCGACCGATCTCTCGATGTCGAGACACCTCTCGGCGCGCACCTAGAATCGTCGGGTGACTGAAAACGTCGATGTTCTCCTCATCGGTGGCGGCATCATGTCCGCCACTCTCGGCACGCTGCTGAAAGACCTCCAGCCCGATCTGAAGATCGCTGTGCTGGAGCGCTTGAGCGACGTCGCGCAGGAGAGCTCCAACGCCTGGAACAACGCGGGCACCGGACACGCGGCGCTCTGCGAGCTGAACTACATGCCCGAGGGCAAGGACGGCTCGATGGATCCGGCCAAGGCCGTCGCCATCAACGAGCAGTTCCAGCAGAGCCGCCAGCTGTGGGCCTCGCTGGTGGCCGAAGGCGTGCTCGATGAGCCGTCGACGTTCATCAACGCCACCCCGCACATGACGTTCGTCCGCGGCGAGAAAGACGTCGCGTTCCTGCGCAAGCGCTACGAGGTGCTCAAGCTGCAGCCCCTGTTCGCGGGCATCGAGTACAGCGAGGACTCCCGCGTCATCAACCAGTGGGCTCCGTTGCTCATGCAGAAGCGTCGCAAGGGCGAGCCCTTCGCCGCCACGCGCGTCCCCGCCGGAACCGACGTCGACTTCGGCTCGCTCACGCGCCAGTTGTTCACGAACCTGCGCGAGAAGGGCGTCGACGTCGCCACGAACCACGACGTCAAGAAGCTCAAGAAGCAGAAGGACGGGTCGTGGCAGGTCTCGTACCGCCACGTCATCGGCGGTACGCCCGGATCGATCAATGCGAAGTTCGTCTTCGTGGGGGCCGGTGGCTGGGCGCTCAAGCTGTTGCAGCGTTCGGGCATCCCCGAGATCAAGGGCTACGGCGTCTTCCCGATCGGCGGACAGTGGCTGAAGACCTCCGACCCCGGCATCGTCGCCCAGCACCAGGCCAAGGTCTACTCGCAGGCGTCGGTAGGCGCGCCGCCCATGTCGGTGCCCCACCTCGACACCCGCGTCGTCGACGGAGAATCGGCTCTGCTGTTCGGCCCGTTCGCGACCTTCAGCCCCAAGTTCCTCAAGAACGGCTCGATGCTCGACATCGTCACGCAGGTGCGTCCGCACAACCTGCTGCCGATGCTCAAGGTGGCCGTCGACAACCCCGGTCTCATCAAGTACCTCGTGAGCGAGCTGGTGAAAACGCACGCGAAGAAGGTCGACAGCCTCCGCGAGTTCATGCCCACCGCGAAGGACGAGGACTGGGAGCTCCTCGACGCCGGTCAGCGCGCCCAGGTCATGAAGCGCGACAAGGACAAGGGCGGCGTGCTGCAGTTCGGCACCGAGGTCATCACCGCCGAAGACCGCTCGATCGCGGGACTGCTCGGCGCCTCGCCGGGAGCCTCGACCGCCGTGTCGATCATGCTGGGACTCATCAAGACGTGCTTCCCCGAGCGCATGGCCGAGTGGGAGCCGCGTCTGCGCACGCTGATCCCCAGCTACGGCGAGACGCTCAACACGCGTCCCGAGGCCGCCCGCACAGAGCTGGATGCCACGGCCCAGGCGCTCAAGATCAACGCCTGAGGTCGTCGTGGCGAAGCTGTACTTCCGCTACGGGGCGATGAATTCGGGCAAGTCGACGGCCCTGCTGCAGGCGGCGTACAACTACGAGGAGCGCGGCCAGCGCGTGCTTCTGGCCAAACCCGAGATCGACACCAAGGGTGCCGACCAGATCGACAGCCGGCTCGGTGTTAATCGCCCTGTCGACTTCCTGGTCGCTCCCGACGACGATCTCCGCGCCGTGTTCCAGAGCGCGGCGGGGCACGCCCCGGTGGCGTGCCTGCTGGTCGACGAGGCGCAGTTCTTCACCCCCGCGCAGGTCGACGACCTGCTGCGCATCGCGGTGCTCGACGGCATCCCGGTGCTCGCCTACGGCATCCGCACCGACTTCCGCACCGAGGCGTTCCCGGGGTCTGCGCGGCTCATGGAGATCGCCCACAGCCTCGAAGAGCTCAAGACCATCTGCCGGTGCGGGCGCAAGGCGATCTTCAACGCGCGGCTGGTCGGCGGTCGGTTCGTCTTCGACGGCGATCAGGTCGCGATCGACGAGGGCCAGATCGCGGGCGAGGTCACCTACGAGTCTATGTGCGCCGTGTGCTACCTGCGCGAGTCGGGCGGCCGGCTCGACGGTCGCTGACGGGCGCCCCGCTGCGAGGGCCGCGGGCGCCGGGCGATAGCCTGGGGTCATGCGCGTACTCCTGGCCGGCGGTGCCGGTTATATCGGAACCCACACGGCCGTAGCCCTTCTCGAAGCCGGGCACGACGTCGTCCTCCTCGACGACCTGTCGGGCACGCACGCCGTCGCCGCTGAGCGCGTCGAGCGCATCACCGGTAAGCCGGCGCCGCTCGTGGTGGGCGACGCCGCCGACGACGCGGTCGTGTCGGCCGTCTTCGACGAGCACGGCCCGATCGACGCGATCATCCACCTGGCGGCGTTCAAGGCGGTGGGGGAGTCCACGCAGAAGCCCCTGGAGTACTACTCCAACAACCTCGACACGACCTTCGCCCTGCTGCGCGTCGGTATCGCCCACGGCATCCGCTCGTTCGTGTTCTCGAGCACCGGCACGGTGTACTCCGACCCGGCCGACCTGCCGTTCACCGAGGAGTCCACCACGAGCGTCGACCTGTCGAACGCGTACAGCAAGTCCAAGCGCATGAACGAGGTCGTGCTCGCCGACGTGGCGCGCGTGAACCCCGAGCTCAACGTCACGGTGCTGCGCTACTTCAACCCCGTGGGGGCGCACCCGTCGGGCCTGATCGGCGAAGACCCCGCCGGCATCCCGAACAACCTCATGCCGTTCGTCTCGCGCGTCGCGATCGGAACGCTCGACGAGATCGGCGTCTTCGGCTCCGACTACGACACCCCCGACGGCACGGGCCTGCGCGACTACATCCACGTCGTCGACCTGGCCGAGGGGCACGTCGCCGCCCTCGAGCAGGCACAGCCCGGCCACCAGGTGTTCAACCTCGGTACCGGTCGCCCCGTGAGCGTGCTCGAACTCGTCGCGTCGTTCGAGAAGGCCGTCGGTCACGATCTGCCGAAGAAGATGCTCGACCGTCGTCCCGGCGACGTCGCCGCGACGTACTGCGACCCGACGAAGGCCGCCGACGTCTTGGGGTGGCGCACGCGCTTCTCGATCGACGACGCGTGCCGCGACTACTGGAACTGGCAGACGACCAACCCGGCGGGCTACGCGAGCGCCGACGCCTCCTGAAGAGGGCACACGTAAGGTGGTGTGGTCCGGCCACGCCGCCTCGGTCGGTCGAACGGGGGATGCCATGCCGGACACCGCACCGCGCGCCTGGCAGGTCGTCCTGGAGCGCATCGAGGCCGACCTGCGCGATGGACGCCTCGCCGCCGGTGATCGGTTGACGCCCGAGCGCGAACTCGCTGCCCAGCTCGGGGTGGGACGTTCCAGCGTGCGCGAGGCCATCCGCGTGCTCGAGGTGCTGGGCGTCGTCCGCACGGCCACCGGCTCGGGACCGAACGCGGGGGCGATGATCGTCACCACACCGCGTGGGGGACTGGGGGCGTTCCTGCGTCTGCAGGTGGCCGCCAACGGCTTCCCACTGGCCGACGTCGTGCGCACCCGCGTGGTGCTCGAGTGCGACGTCGCCGAGCGCCTCGCCCGGGGCGACGCCGACCTCACCGAGGTCACCGGGATCTTGGATGCCATGGATGCCGCCGACCTCGACCCCGTCGAGTTCCTCGCCCTTGACGCGCGCTTCCACCAGGCGCTCGCCGAGGTGTCCGGCAACGCGGTCGTCTCGGCGATGATGGCGGGGCTCCGGAGCTCCATCGAATCGTACACGCAGGCGGGGGCCGCGCGACTGAGCGACTGGCCCGCCACCGCCGCCCGGTTGCGCGGCGAACATCGCCGCATCGTCGCCGCCGTCGCGGCGGGCGAGGCCGCGCAGGCGCGCGAGAGCGTGCGAGCGCACATCGCCGACTACTACGCCCAGGTGGCTGTCGCGCTGAGTCCCGACGACCGCGGCGACGCCGCCGTCGCCGGTGCGGCGCGAGACGCCGCGACCGTGGACCGGGCCTCGATGCCCGCGAGAGAGGACCCCTCATGACCGACCGTCCCGCGCGCCCGCCGCGCCCCCAGCACGTTCTGCACGTCGTCGCGACGGAGCGGCTCACGCCGCACCTCGTGCGCGTGCGGGCACGGGGCGACGACCTCGCCGCGTTCCGAGAGAGCCCGCACACCGACAAGTACGTCAAGATCACGTTCGCCAAGGCGGAACTGGGATTGGAGCCGCCGTACGACCTGGCGGCGCTGCGCGAGACGCTGAGTCCCGAGGATCTTCCGGTCACCCGCACCTACACGGTGCGTCGGGTCGACGGTGACGAGCTCACCATCGACTTCGTCGTGCACGGTGACGAGGGCCTCGCAGGCCCCTGGGCGGCGTCTGCGCGTCCCGGCGACCGCCTGGTGGTGTCGTCACCCGGGGGAGGCTATGCGCCCGACCCGGCGGCCGCCTGGCACCTGTTCGTCGGAGACGAGTCCGCCATCCCCGCGATCGCCGCCGGTCTCGAGGCGCTCGCCCCGGATGCCGTGGGCACGGCCTTCCTCGAGGTGCAGAACGCCGACGAGCAGGTCGAGCTGGTCGCCCCGGCCGGCGTCGAGGTGCACTGGGTGTACCGCGGCGCGGCGCAGGCGGGTGCGTCAGCGGTGCTGGCCGACGCGGTGGGCTCGTGGCATCCGCTTCCGGGGCGGGGCCAGGTGTTCGCCCACGGGGAGCGCGAGGCGATGAAAGCCCTGCGCGACATCGTCTTCACCCGGTGGGGTCTCGCCCGCGATCAGGTCTCGCTGTCGGGCTATTGGGCCTACGGCCGGACCGAGGACCGGTTCCAGGCCGAGAAGCGCGAGCCGATCGGTCAGATCCTCTGACACGGGCATCGCCGCGGCCTCGGCCCGGCTCACCGAGCCGGGCGCGACGTCAGGCGCCGGTGCGCTCCGGCAGCGTGGGCACGAGCGTCTCGAGGAACGCGGCGGTGTCCTCCCACCCGTGCACGGCCTGGCACTGCACACCCATCGCCAGCACGGGGTAGTCGTTGCCGTCGGGGTCGAGGCGGTCGCCGACGAAGAGCATGTCGTCGAGGGGGATGCCGGTGGCCTCGGCCAGCTTGTTCATGCCGTAGGCCTTGTCGATGCCGCGGTGGGTGATGTCGACGGACGTCGACCCGCCCGAGCGCACCTCGAGATCGGGGATGCGGGCGGCGACGGCTTCGCGCAGGGCGTTCTTCTTCTCGCCCGTCGGGTCCCACGCCATCTTCGCGTCGAGGGGAGCCGACTGTCCGAGCGCCGAGAAGGTGATCTGCGAGCCCCGGTCCTCGAGGATGTCGCCCCAGGGCTCGGCCTCCCACAGCCCCAGGCGCTCGGCCTCTTCCTGCACGGCGGCCAGGGCGCGCTGCTTCTCGTCGTCGGTGAGCGAGTGGGCGTAGACGGTCTCGATGCCGTCGGTCGACAGGCGGTAGTACTGGGTGCCGCACGTGGGCATGAGGTGCAGGTGTGCCAGAAGGGCCGGGTCGGCCTGCGGCAGACGCTCGACGACCTGGCTGCGGAACTGCTGCAGCTGCCCACCCGAGATGATCGCGACCTCGACGCGCTCGGCGAGAGCCAGGAGCAGGTCGCCGATGCGCGGATCGATCGCGGACTTCGACGGGGCGAGGGTGTCGTCGAGGTCGAAGGCGACGAGGCGGGGCGAGGCGTCGGACACGGTTCTCCTGAGGAGGTCGGTGGTCGTCGCCACGCGGACGTGCGAGGCGCGGGCCCGCGGAGTGCACGGCCTTGTCGATTCTACGGGCGAGGGTGTGCTCGCCCCGTCGGCCGCGGAGACGGCCGAGGCGGGTGACCCGGTGAGCTGCGGCGTCTCACGCCGCGCGGGTCAGGGTGCCGATGCGCGTGCCGTCACGGTCGAACACCGTCATGGTGTCGCCGTCGACGCGCGCGCAGGCGGCGGTCCGCAGCCAGGTGTCGACACCGAGGCAGGCCTTCATCGTCGACATCCCCCGCCGGAACTCGAGCGCATCGCCGTCGCGCACGTAGGAGCCGGCGACCCCGTTGCAGCCGTCGCTGCCGCGCAGATCGCCATCGGTGAACTCGAGGAATTCGGAACCGTGCCCGTTCCAGCGACCCTCTTCTTCGGCGGGGGAGGACCCATTGATCCGCCCGCCGCCGGACACCATTCCGATTCCGACGAATGCAGTTGCGGCGAGGGCGAGAATGCGGGGGAACATGAGAGTCTCCTCATTTACGAACGAATGCGGAAAAAAAGTCATAAAGAACTATCAGGTTGTCGTAGGGTAGGCCGCGACGCTGAGAGGTGGGTGGGGACCCGAATAGCGATCCCCGTCCTTCTCGTTGTGCGTTTTTCCATCAAACACATGAGATGAGACGATGACACGAAACATGAAGCGTTTGGGGTGGGCCGGAGCATCGGCCGCCGTCGCGCTCACCGCGTCCGGTCTGCTGGCCCCTGCTGTGGCCTTCGCCGGTGAAGACCAGTCGACCGCCCCCACCACGGGCCCCGAATTCGATGCCACCGCGCAGCGGCTCATGACGAGCAGCGACCAGGTGCAGGGCGTCGCCAAGGACGGCTCGGGCAACGTCGTGGTGTACACCACGGCCGACGAAGCCGACCTCCAGGGTGAGGCCAAGTCGTTCGTCGACACGAAGTCGAACGTCGTCGTCAAGAAGATCGACCCCATCAAGGCTGCCGCGACCAACGACCTCGTCGGTGGCGCCGGATACCTTTCCCCCGCCGGTGGCAACTCCGTCGCCCTCTGCTCGGTCGGTTTCACCGGCTGGACGCCGCAGGGTGACCCCGCGGTCATCACCGCCGGTCACTGCAACGCCGACGGCTCCCTCACCGAGAGCCTGCTCTCGCTTCCCTCGGGCGACCCGGCCGGCGGCGGCGACAAGAACAACGCCGACATCGCCGTCAAGGCGCCGCTCGGCACCCTGGCGTTCTCGCAGTTCGGCGGACCGGGCAACACCCCGGGCGCCGAGGGCGACACCTCGTCGGTCGACATCGCCACCATCGATGTGACCAACACCGACCTCGACCTCCTCCCCGAGATCACCGACTGGACCACGGCCTCGTCCGAGGACCTGTCGGCGTCGACGACCGACGTCCGCGCCATCGGCTCGGCGCAGGTCAACCAGCCGGCTTCCAAGTCGGGCCGCACGACCGGTCTCACCACCGGTAACGTCACCGGCGTCGAGGGCTGGATGCGCGTCGCCGAAGAGAACGACGTGCGTTGGGTCTACGGATTCGCCGTCGAAGGTGACATCGACACCGTTCAGGGTGGCGACTCCGGTGGAGCCGTCTTCCAGGGCACGACCGCTGTCGGCGTGGTCTCCGGTGGTAACGAGACCGGTACCTTCCTCTGGGCCGCCGACCTGCAGGCCGGCCTGGCTCGCACCGACGGCTACTCGGTCGCCGTGAAGGTCGACGCTCCCGCACTGACGACTCCCGCCGATGGCGGCACGGTCGGCGTCGGCGGCGCCATCTCGGGCACCGCCCCCGCGGGCACCACCCTGAAGGTCACCCCCGAGGGTGGCGACACCTTCGACGTGGCCGTCGACGGTTCGGGCAACTGGAGCTTCACCGCTCCCGACAAGCTCGGCACCTTCTCCTTCTCGCTGCGCGCGGTCAACGGCTTCAACAAGTCGGCTTCGGTCGACGCGTCGGTCGAGGTCAAGGCGGAGGCCCCGGTCATCACGAGCCCGGCCAACGGTTCGACCGTCGAGAACGAGGTCACCTCGATCTCGGGCACCGGCCTCGCCGGCGCCACCGTGACCCTCGCGGGTGACGCGAAGGGCAGCGCCAAGGTCGCCGCCGACGGCACCTGGTCGGTCACCACCGACCTCGCCATCGGCACCTACTCCGTCACCGCCACGCAGGCGCGCGACGGTCAGACCTCGGCCGAGGCCACCTCGTCGTTCACGGTCGCCCCGTCGGCTCCGACCATCACGGGCATCCAGGACGGTGCCTCGTACTCGGGTGCGGCGATCCCCACCTCGATCTCGGGCACCGGTCTCAACGGTGCGGCGATCTCGGTCACGATCAACGACGCGAAGGTCGGCGAGACCACCGTCAAGGACGGCAAGTGGTCGATCGTGCTGAAGAACGCTCTCGGTGAAGGCGCCTACGCGGTCGTCGCCACCCAGACGGTCAACAGCGTCTCCAGCTCGGCTTCGGTCAGCTTCTCGGTCGCCGCGGCTCCCGCCCCGGCGCCCTCGCCCTCCGGTACCCCTGCCCCCGGTGGCAACCCCGGTAACGGCAACGGCAACGGTGGCGGCGGCCTCGCCGTGACCGGTATGGGTGACCCGACTCCGCTGGCCTGGGGTGCTGTCGCGCTCCTGCTCGGTGGCTTCGGTGCCTTCGGTTACCGTCGTCTGCGCCGCGCAACCCGCTAAGCGCATCTGAAGAGCACCCCCGGTGCCTCCCCGTTTCGGGAGGTACCGGGGGTGCTTTTTGTTCGCGTGGGCCGTTCCCGTCGCCGCGCGGACGTCGTGTCCTCGAAGGTCCCCCGGAGGGCACGTTCATTCCGGTTGATCGAAGGGGCGCAGAAGAATGCGGGAGCCCAGGGATCATTCCTCGCGCCTGGGCTTCGCCGGCCGACCCGAGAATGCGGGCTTCACAGCTGCTGGCGTCCACGTCGCTGTGACGGTCGCCGCACGCAGAGAATGCCCCCGCTCTCTCGCGAACATTCGCGCGACCCCGAGAAAACCAGAAAGGCCCCCCGCTTCGCGGAGGGCCTTCTGTGATGCAGTGGTCGACCTGATACACCTCTGTTCCCAATATTCGACAACGGTGGTCGACCGCCCCGTAGCGGTCGCGTTCGGGACCGCATGTGAACCGACCCAGGCAGTGGAAGTGCCGTCTGCGCCGCGTCGTTGGACACGCCTGAGCCTCGCCGACCGTGTGCGAGTGGTCGAGCGGTACGAGGCGGGGGAGATGTCGACGGACCTAGCCATTGAATTCGGAGTTGCGAAGTCCACGATCCTCGCCATCCTGCGTGAAGCGAGTGTTGTGCGACGTCGGCAGCCACTGACTCCGCAGCAGGTGGCCGATGCTAAGGCGCTCTATGAGTCGGGCCGCTCGCTGTCACATGTCGCCATGAAGATGTCGCTCAAGCAGGACACGATCCGGCTGGCGTTGAAGGCCGCTGGTGTCAAACTGCGGCCGCCAACGGGAGGCTAGCTCTGCATCGATTCTTCGACGGTCATCACCGTCCGACGATTGTTCGAGTAGCGCTCACAGGGCGGGCACGGTAGGACCAGCCTCTAAAAAATCGGGAGGGCTGCTTCCACCTCTAGAAAGGCTACAGAAGCTGGCTGAACTCGCTGCGGTCGTGCCTGCAGATTCCACCGCTGACCTGGATGAAAAGAGTCGCACCTGGCTCATTCGCCGTCGTCTCAGCGACAAGCAGGTTGCAGGGTTGGTGGAGCTGTATCGATTGGGGCCTTGGCACGCCGGCACTTTCCGAGCGGTTCGGCATCTCGAAACCGAGTGTCCTCTACCTACTTCATGATTATGGTTTTCGTATGCGTCGTCAGCCACTGACGAAGACGCAACGAGCTCGCGCGGTGCAACTGTACGACGAGGGTCTCGCGATCAAACCGATCGCGGCTGAACTTGGCTCCAGCTTCGGCGCGGTGCATCGAGTACTGAAGGCGGAGGGTGTCATGCTGCGTCCGCGGCCTGGTCGGTGACGAGACGCTCGGGTGACTGGTTTGATCAAGGACGGGTTGTCCGGCCCGTGCGGCTGGAGCCGGAAATGAAGAAGGCCCGCCTCCCGCGGGCGGAGGAGTTCACGGGGAACTCACTCCACCCGGCGGGGTGCGGGTTACAAAAGGCCGGCGTCACTGAGTACCCGACGATCCTTGGACTTCTGCGGTGTTCGCACCGCCACGCGCCGCGGATCCTCCGCGACGCGGTAGAAGTGCAGCGCGGTGATGCTGTCGATACCGCTCGAGACGTACTGCGGCTTCAGCCCCAGCCCATACTCGGCGAGCTGTTCCTCGAGTGCGATCTCGAGTAGATCGGTGAGGTGGTCGATCTCGAGACGATCTTCGGTGAAGCTCTGCGCGATCTTCCAGAAGACGCCCGTCAGATCACTCGATCCGAACCCGACGACCTGCATGTCGAGCTCGAAATGGCCGTTCTCGTCGAGATAGTGCGGCAGGTTCCCGAGCCACACCCATTCGGCTAACGCCCGGAACGCCTTCCAGTCGAGCACGGCTCGTTGATGATCCAGGTTCTTTGCTTCTGCGTCTCCAGTCACTTGAACTCCCATTGTCATGGCCAGCTAATGCTTGGCGACCTGCGCGGTGCAGGGATCCGGACTTCGGAAAATCAAGATCTCTGCATCGCACGTAGGGAAGTGTGACTCTCAATAGTTATGAATGATCGGCGGGGAAGTTGCAAGCACAACCAATTCAGGGCGCGTCCGCGCCCTGGTTGCTAGAGTCGGCTTTCTCGGCTTCATTGCGGGCATGCTCGAGTAGTGCCCGGGCGAGTTTGTCGTAGTCCGGTGTGGGGCGTGCGAGCCCACGAACACGGATGTTGTAGATCCGCTTGCGTCCAACTCGTCGAACAGGTGCCGCCAGGCAGAGGGTGTTGTCGTCTCTCCTCTTCATGAGCGATCTTTCGGAGCAGTAGCGCATAGATCTTGCCGGCTCGCGGGGGAGTGAGGGTGATTCATGCCCCGCGCGTCGTCGATGGGTGAGAGCTTCATGGTCTGTCAGCTGCTCGGCTGGACGGTAGTACTCATGGAGCGTCAACTGATCCATGTAGTCGAGAAGGATGAAGGAGTGACCGCCCCGTTGCCAATCCTCAACAAGAGCACGGCGTTGCTTCAGGTAGGCGGGGTCGGTGAGACGAGGCATAGCTGTTGATTACTATGCGCCGATGCGGATCGAATGGCAACCGAGGGGCATTTGACGATGCCGTACAGTCTACTTACGTTCCGATCCTTCGGGCCAAACGATTGATACTTTGCGCCCAAGTTTTCTGGCATAATCGACCACATCAGCGGTCCCGCCTAGCCCAGCGGCAGGCTTTCCGTTCCACACCGCAATTATTCGATCTGAATTTTCAACGACGTATCGGCCTGCGGCCCAAAACGCTTCTTCGTTTGACTCAGCGTTGCCCATCTTGATGACGGACTCTGCCATAGCCAGGAGGCGGCGGTACCTGATCAAACCTGCTTCGTCGAAAGTGCTGTCGTAGTCCTCAGAGGGAATAACTGCTGTCAGTATTCCTCCATGTTTGAGAATGAGGTCGGCAAAGATTTGGTCGGCTCCTTCTGCGAGGGAGGAGAGACCTACGACTTCTGCGTCTGAAGACAGTACGCGGTCGATCTCATTGCGAACAAGCGTCTCTGTCTGCTGTGTTAACCCTTGATGTCCGGTGAAGCCGATCCGTTCTACTCCATGGGTCATATACGTCGCTCCGCTGCTAGCTTGCGATATCTCTGTCCCAACAAAGTAAGTTTACATCCGGTGCTATTCATGGCCGCAAAGTATAGGAACTCTTCGTCGACCGCCTCCACCAATTTTGCATCGCGACACTTCTGAAGCTGCTTGAAGATGGCAACTTTTGTCGGATCGGAATTTGGTTGGGTATCTTCGTATTCTGGGTCGAGGGGAAAGATGTGATCTGCGGTCGGGAACCAAGTTGGCAAGAGTCTCAACGTTTGCACCGAAACAGATGGAGAGGTCTTTCGGAGTGACTCAACCTTGCCAAGATGAGCCTTGAAGAGAGGCCTTTGGTCCCAGGCCCCGAGAGCTTCTTCAACGTACGTATATACAGCTGCTGCTGACACGTTGCCCAACACGTCGGCTGCTCCGCCTTCGAGGGCCGCGCATACCAACTCTGTGAACATGCCATTGCCATTAATTTCGGCTGCAGTTTGTCCCGCTCGAGCTGCGGTGAGGATGGACACGCCCTCACTCACCGACGCTGCATTGTTATTCGCCGATGGTGAAGCGCCGAGCGCCCCACTCATGCACGAGTCAAGAATAATGACGCACTCTTTTGCGGCGGACGCGTTCGCTCGGGACAGTATTTCCGACAGGTTTACACCTTCGTCTCCCGACTCGAAGTCGGGCGTGACTATGTACCCGCCGAGATCGTTTTCGGTGCCATGGCCAGCGAAGTAAAAAAGTGCAACGTCCGTGTCGCTGCCGTGTGCAAAAAGTCTTTCAAGATCGGAACGAAGTTGCGCGCGCGTAATCTGGGCAGTTTCAGAAGTTCGTAGAACCACTTCAAAGTTAGGTGAACCGTCATGGTTGGCCTCGAGGAGTGATGCGATTGCATTTGCATCGTTTACGCAACCGTGAAGCGGCATGCTGGGGTAGTCGT
>NZ_JACYNU010000007.1:0-181186 GCF_014839455.1 Microbacterium sp. CFBP 8801
TCATCTGCGCCCTCGCCGTCGCGCTCGGAGCGAGCCGCCCCGCCCTCGCCGCCTTCGTGCGGTCGCGGTCCCGCGCGCGGGTCGACGCCTAGTCCTGTCCCTGCTCACCCGTCATCCCCACCAGAAGGAGAAATCAGCATGCGAACCCGCTCCCTGACCCTCACCGCCGTCGCAGCCTTCGCTGCCGTGGCCCTCGTCGGATGCTCGTCCGCCGCCGGCACCACCTCGAACGGCAACGGCGCCGACGAGGCCTGGCCCGCGGCCGGCACCGACATCGAATGGATCGTCCCCTCGGCAGCCGGTGCCGGCAACGACATCCTGGCCCGCATCGTCGCGCCGGCCATGCAGGAATCCCTCGACGCCAACATCCAGGTCGTGAACCTCGAGGGCGGCAGCCAGGTCGTCGGCCTCAGCAAGCTCGCCACCTCGGCACCCGACGGAACGACGTTCGGCTACACGAACATCCCGTCGATCCTCGGTCGCTACCTCGACCCCTCGAAGAACGCCACCTTCGATCGCGAGAGCTTCCTGCCGGTCGGTTCCTTCGCCACCAACTCGGTCGTGATCGGCGTGGCCGCGAACAGCCCCTACAAGACCATCGACGACCTGTTCGCCGCCGTCGAAGACGACCCCGGCACGATCACGGCGGGAACGGACTCGCGCGCCGGCGACGACCACGTCAACCTGCGCATCCTCGAGAACGAACTCGACCTGGGGTTCAACATCGTCCACTACAACAGTGGTGCCGACAAGGTGGCCGCCGTCATGTCGGGCGAGGTGAACTTCGCCCTCGGCGGGGTCTCGAGCTTCTACGGCCCGTACAAGTCCGGCGACATCCGCCTTCTCGCGATCATCGAAGACGAGCAGAGTGAGCTCATGCCCGACGTGCCCACCCTGACCGGCGCGGGCTACGAGGTGGCGCCGATGAACAGCCGCTTCACCCTGTCGGTGCCGGCCGAGACGCCCGAGAACATCCGCTCCTCGCTGGAGGCCGCCCTCAAGGTCGCCGCGGAGGATCCCGCGGTCATCGAGAAGCTCACCAACGCCGCCACCGTCGCCTCGTGGATGCCGGGTGCCGAGGTCGAGACGCTGTGGGAAGAGCGCGAAGCCACGATCTCTCCCATCATCGACGAGCTGCTGCAGGTCTCGAAATGACCTCGGCCGTCGCGACAGCCGTCGCCGAGCGCGCGCCCCTCAGCGCCTCGGAGCGCGAACGTCTCGCGCCCCTGGCGGCCTCGGCGGTCGTGGACTCCATGCAGCGCCTCGGGTCTCCGGATGCCGGGATCTCACCGACGTGGGTGGGTGCGCGCCTGGTGGGACCGGCGCTCACCGTGCTCACGGCGGCGGGCGACAACCAGATCGTCCACGCGGCGCTCGACGTCGTCCAGCCGGGCGAGGTCATCGTGCTCAACGGCTTCGGCGACACCACGAGGGCGCTGATCGGCGACCTCATCGCCGAGCGGGCGCGGAGCCTCGGGGTGGCGGGCTTCGTCGTCGACGGCTGCGTGCGCGACGTCGACGCGATCCGCGAGCTGGGGCTCCCCGTCTTCGCTCGCGGGGTGACGCCGGCCGGCCCCTATAAGAACGGTCCGGGTGTGATCGGCGGCGCGGTCGCGATCGGGGGCGTCGCAGTGCTGACGGGCGACGTCGTGGTCGCCGACGCCGACGGCGTCGTGTTCATCCCCCGCGCGCAGCTGGACTCCATCGTCGACCTGGCGGAGCAGAAGCTCGAGAGCGAGGCCCGGAAGCGGGCGAGCATCCGGGCGTCGGTGGGCTGAGTCCGCACCGGCATCCGCATCCCCGGTTATGACGAAGGGCCTCGCGCGAACAGCATCCACCGTCCGTGCGAGGCCCTTCGACGTGATTCAGTCCCGCAAGAACGGGTAATCCGTGTAGCCGCGCTCGTCGCCGCCGTAGACCGACGCCTGGTCGACCTCGTTCTCGTCGGCGCCCTGCTCCCAGCGCGTGACGAGGTCGGGGTTGGCGATCGCGGGGCGACCGACGGCAACCAGGTCGGCAATGCCGTCGTCGACGGCCGAGACGGCCTCGTCGCGCGTGGTGATGCTCGAGAAGCCGGTGTTGACGATGACCGTGCCGCCGAACGCACGGCGGAGGTCCTGGATCAGCTCGCCCGCGGGGTCGGCGTGCAGCACGCTCAGGTACGCGAGTCCCAGAGGCGCGAGGCCGGCGATGAGCGCTTCGTAGGTGGCGCGGGTCTCATCCTCGTCTTTTTCCCACACGTCCTGGATGTTGTGGGCGGGCGAGATGCGGATGCCGACGCGACCGGCGCCGATCTCGGCCACGACAGCCTCGGCGACCTCGATGACGAAGCGGGCGCGGGCCTCGGGCGACCCGCCGTACTCGTCGGTGCGCTGGTTGGAGGCGGGCGAGAGGAACTCGTGCAGCAGGTATCCGTTGGCGCCGTGCAACTCAACACCGTCGAAGCCGGCATCCACCGCCTTACGGGCGGCGGCGACGAACTCGTCACGCACCGTGGCGAGTTCGGAGGTCTCGAGCGCGTGGGGCTCGGCGTAGGCGACCTTGGTGCCGTCGGCCAGGCGCGTGTCGCCCTGGATCGCGATCGCCGAGGGGGCGACGATGCGCTCGGTGCCCGTGATGGCGGGGTGCGTGACGCGTCCGCCGTTCATCAGCTGCATGAAGACGGTGCCGCCCTCGGCGTGTACGGCCTCTGCCACCTTGGCCCAGCCGGCGGCCTGGGCGTCGGTGACGATACCGGGCTGTCCGGGGTAGGCGCGCGACTCGTCACTCGGGAAGACGCCCTCGGTGACGAGGAGGCCGATGCCCGCGCGCTGTGCGTAGTACTTCGCCACGATCGGGCCGGGAACGCCGTCGGCCGACGCGCGCAGGCGGGTCATCGGGGCGAGCGACACGCGGTTTCGAACATCGACATCGCCGACGGTGGTGGGGTGGAACAGGCTCACGGGAGTCCTTTCGTGAGGGGAGGAGGTCACGCTTGCTCAACGGGAGGAGGCGGAGACCTATTCCACCGGGGGCGCACGGAGGAGCGGGGTGGGTTGACCCGGACGCGCACGGACGTTCGCTTCGCGGCGGGCACTCCTCCGCGGGCATCGAGCCGGGGCGGGCTGCTCCGCGCGACGGCATCGCGGGCTACCGACACGAACCCGCGGAACATTCATGAGACGCGCATGAGAACGCGGGTTCACCCCTGGTATCCGGGGATTCGACGGACTAGCGTCGTCTCCCGTTCTCGGCATCAGACTCGTCGACGACAGTCGGCACCACGCAGAAGACGAAGGGCGACGTGATCGTGACTCTCGAAGCGACCATCCCCGCGTGGCCGGCGGTGCTCCAGTGATGGCTCGCGCCCCCTGGAACAGGCCGGGCGAATCCCCGCAGACGCGTCGTCTGCGCATCGCGCTGTTCTGGAGTGCGGTCGTGCTCGTCGTGGCGTTCGTCGGAATCCTCGTGTACTTCGTCGCGGGATCGGCCCGCATCGCCGGCCTGTGAGCTCGGCGCTTCGGTGAGGCGAGGCCCGCGGCCGTTCTGTGCCGTCGGGCCCGCCTCACCGTTGTGGCTGCGTACGATGGGCCTCCTGCACACGCTCCGGAGGACTGCGCGATGACCGAGAACCCCCTCGCCCACCGCCTCGACTACGCCCTCGACGCGCTCGACGACGGCGCGTTGAGCGCCTCGCCCGTAGAGCTCTTCGAGCGCTGGCTCGCCGACGCGGCCGATCTGCCCGAGCCGAACGCGATGGTGGTCTCGACGGTGGATGCCGAGGCCCGACCGACCTCGCGTACCGTGCTGCTGCGTGGCATCGACGACGACGGCGCGCTGTGGTTCTTCACCAACCGCCTGTCGCGTAAGGGCCGCGCGCTCGCCGAGAATCCTTCGGTGTCGATCCTGTTCCCCTGGTACGCGTTGCAGCGCCAGGTCATCGTGCTCGGTACGGCGACGCCGCTGCCGCCCGAGCGTGACGACGCGTACTTCGCCTCGCGGCCCCGCGCTTCGCAACTGTCGGCCTGGGCGAGCCACCAGTCGGAGCAGGTGGCATCCCGAACCGCCCTCGAGGAGCAGATGGCCCGGATCGGCACCCGATTTGCCGACGACGAATCCGTGCCGCGCCCCCCGCACTGGGGTGGGTACCGGGTCGAGCCGCGCGAGATCGAGTTCTGGCAGGGGCGGCCGTCGCGACTGCACGACCGCATCGTGTTCTCACGCGACGACCCGGCGGGGGAGTGGGCGGCGTACCGGCGGCAGCCGTGACGATGCCTTCGTCGGCTGAGTGCGGGTCGGCACTGCGCGAGATCGCGCCCGGTGTGCTCGTGAGCACGAGTCGCACGATGCAGACGAACACGACGGTCATCGTCGACTCAGGCCGCGCGTTGCTCGTCGACCCCGCGTGGATGCCCGACGAACTCGCCGCGCTCGCCCGCGAGTTGCGGGAGCGCGGCATCACCGTGGTCGAGGGCTTCGCGACCCACGCCCACCACGACCATGTGCTCTGGCATCCGGAATTCGGCGACGTGCCCCGCTGGGCGTCGGCGCGCACCGCCGAGCTCGCCCGCACCGAGCGTGCCGACCTGGTCGCCGCTCTCGGGCCGGCGTTCTCCGACGACCTCGTCGACCTGATGGGACGGGTGGGTGCCGGCATCCCGGCCTTCGACGTGGAGCTCATCGTGCACGACGGGCACGCCCCCGGGCACACGGCGCTCTGGCTGCCGGAGCCGCGCGTGCTCGTGGCAGGAGACATGCTGAGCGACGTCGAGCTTCCGCTTCCGTTCTGGCCCGATGACGTGCCGGCCTACGAGCGGGCGCTCGATGCGCTCGAGCCCTACGCCGACGCCGCGCGCCTCGTCATCCCGGGCCACGGGAACGTGGGCACCGACGCCCGCGCTCGCCTCGACGCCGACCGCCGCTACCTCACCGACGTCCGGCGCACCGGCCGGTCGAACGACCCGAGGCGTGCGAACGAGGGGATGGATGCCGAGTACGCACACCTGCAGGAGCTTCTCGGCCGTCAGCCCTGAGCCGGATGCCGTCGGTTCGCTGTCGTTCGTGCTCGGGACACCGCGCGGCGCCGATGTCCATGGGCGGTCCCGGGGTCGCGTCGAATGCGACACTGACCAGACATGCACGAGCGAGGGGGCGCAATGGCGAAGAAAGACGCGAAGAAGCCCGCGATCGACGAGAAGGCGTTCGTCGACGCGTCGTCGGAGGCGCGGTCGCGCTACGGCCGGTTCAATCTCGCGATCGTCGGGACCTCCGGAGTGGGCAAGTCGTCGCTCGTCAACGCCGTGTTCGGGCGCGATTGGGCGAAGGTCGGACGAGGGCTCCCGGTCACGCGCGGGGTGCAGTTCTACAGCGACGACTCCCTCGGCATCTGGGACGTCGAGGGCTTCGAGATCGGATCGCCCATTCCGCCCGATCAGCAACTCCGAAACCACCTCGACGCGATCGCGGCGCACTCCGGCGACCACCAGATCTCGGTCGTCTGGTACTGCGTGAAGGCCAACGACGATCGCCTCACGCCCGCCGACATCGCCATGATCCGTGAACTCGACGCCCGTGGACTTCCCGTCATCCTGGTGCTCACCAAGGTCGATTGGATCAAGAACCCGATCACCGGGCATCAGAGCGTGGCCAAAGACGTGGAGGCCTTCGTCGACTGGCTGAACGACCCGACCGATGCCGCGACCGGCGAACGCCTACGTGTGCCGTATCGGCGCGTCATCCTCACCTCTACGCGCGACCGGCACGGGAAGGGGAAGGGGCACGGCCTCGGTGACCTTGTCACCGAGACGCTCGCCCTCGCTCCCGAGCGTGACAAGGACGCCTTTCGCATCGCACAGCGCCTCAACCTCCCGTGGAAGCGCGAGATGGCTCGCCCGATCATCGCGGCAGCGGCCGCGGCAGCCGCGGGAGCGGCGACCGTTCCGCTTCCTGTCTCGGATGCTTTCACTCTTGCGCCGATCCAGCTCACGATGATGGGGCGCATCGCCGCGGTCTACGACCTCGAGGTCAAGACGATGCTCTCGGCCGGAGCCCTCGCCCAGTTCGGCGTGCAGGTGGCGGGTCGGGCTCTGGCGACGAGCTTCCTGAAGCTGATCCCCGGCGCCGGCGTCGTGGTGAATGCGGCGGTGGCGGGCGCCCTCACGGCGGCGACCGGAGAGAGCTGGTTGAGGATCTGCGAACTCCTGCACACGGGCAAGATCGACGTCCGCAAGCTCGACCAGGAGTGGTCCAAGTACGCGCCGAACTTCATGGACGTCGCTCGGAAGCTGATCGAGCGGCGGGTGCTGAAGAAGTAGAGCAGCCGGCGTCGGGGTCGCACGATCGAGTCCGGGGAGGGCGGAGGGGGAGGGACGAGCGGAGGACGGATGCCGCTGAGGCGTCCTCCCGTGGTCCCGTGCCCTCCGCTGGTCACGGCTCCCCGCACCGCAACCGACCAAGCCTCACGACCCCCGCGGCCCCGCCGCGTGAAACGCTGGGAGGCACCATGACCGACGAAACCCCCGCCGACCGCCTCCGCGCCGCGCTCGAGCACCCCGATGCGTCCGTGCGCCTGCAGTCCGCGCTCGCCGCGGGGACGCGTCCCGACGACCGCTACGTCGCCGAGCTGGTGGCCCGGTGCGCGGTCGAGCCCGACTTCTTCGTGCGCGACATGCTGACCTGGGCGCTCACGCGGCACGACCCGGCCCGCACCGTGCCGGCGCTGCTTCCCGAAGTGGCATCCGAGATCCCCCAGGCGCGCAGCCAGGCGCTGCACACCCTGTCGAAGATCGGCGACCCCGCGGCGTTCACGGCGATCACCCCGGCGGTGCTGCGCGATCGGCACCCCGAGGTGGCGCGGGCGGCGTGGCGAACGGCATCCGGGCTCGTTCCCGACGGCGAGCACGAGAGCCTCGCCGACGAACTGTCGACCCAGTTCGGCCGCGGCGACCACGACACGCAGCGCAGCCTCAGCCGCGCGTTCGCCGCCATCGGATTCCGGGCCGAGGCGGCCGTCGAGCGCGCGGCCGCGTCGCCCTACGACGTCGTGAGCGCCCATGCGCGGGCCACGGCGATCGTCATGGACGACCCCGACACCGAGTTCGCCGAGGCCGTCGTCGAAGCGCGGCGGGTGGTCGCGCAGCGGGTGCTGCCACCGGAGGGGTGACGCCGCGGGTGCCTACCGCTGCGCCACCTTCACGCACAGATCCCGACGGGCGGTCACCTACCGCCGCGCCGCCTTCGCCGACGGCGCGGTGAGCGAAGGAATCAGCACGGGCGTGCCGTCACGGTACGCGCGGTAGTCGGCGCGGTCGCCCCAGCGCTCGTCGGCGCGCTTCTCGAGCAACGGGATGCCGCTGACCCGGGTGAGCAGAAGGATGACGAAGAGCGGCGAGAGGACCGCGATCCACTGCCACCCCTGCAGCACCGGCACCGCGACGAGGAAGACGCCGACCCACACGAGGATCTCGCCGAAGTAGTTGGGGTGGCGCGAACGCGACCATAGACCCGTGCGGATGAACTCGCCCTTGTTCGCCGGGTCGGCGCGGAACGCCTGCTTCTGCAGGTCGGCGACCACCTCGAGCACCATTCCGAGCAGCCAGACCACGATGCCCGCCGCGGCGAAACCGTCGAGGGGCGCCCGGTCGGTGGCATCCGCGCTCATCGCGATCCACGCGGCCGAGGCGGTGAGAGCGACCCACAGACCCTGGATGCACCACACCTGGAAGAAACGCAGCGGCTTCGTCTTGATCTCGTCGAACCGTCCGTCGGAGCCCGAGCGGTGCACGCGCGCGAACAGGAACGACCCCAGGCGCGCGGCCCACAGCACCACCATGGCGGCGAGGATCCATCCGCGGGCATCCTGCGCGGGCGCGAGGAACGCCAGCGCGACGGACACCGAGATGAACGTCAGGCTGCCGGTGAGGTCGAAGAACCGTTCGGTGCGGCGAAGCGCCGAGGGCACGAAGACGAGGAACTGGATGACGAAGGCCGCGGCCACCGCGAGGGCGAACACCGGGATGCCACCGACCTGCGCGCCACGATGGCTGCCGGCCACGGCGACCCCGGCGCCGATGCCGAGGGCCACGACGACGGCGACGATGGCCGTGCGGTTCTGCGTGTCGGCGGACCCGCTGGTGGTGGGGGGAACGGGTGCGGTCATGATGCGGCTCCTCGGTACAGGGTGTCGATCGTGTCGGCGGCGCGATGCAGCACCTCGCGGCGCTTGATCTTGAGCGTGGGGGTGACGAGCTCGCGGTCGTCGAGGTCGGCGAGCACGAGGGTGAACCGGCGCACCTGCTCGCTGCGCGCGACGAGGGCGTTGGCGGCGTCGACGGTGGACTGCAGGTGAGCGCACAGGAGCGGCTCGTCGATCGCGCGCAGCTCTCCCGGTGAGCCGGGCTCGAGCACCGCGCCGTTCGCGGCGGCCCAGGCGGCGGACTGCTCGGGGTCGAGGATGAGCAGGGCCGAGAGGTAGGGCTTGCCCTCACCGACCATCACGGCGTGCTGCACGAGCGGACTCGCCTCGACGGCGCCCTCCCAGCGGGCGGGGACCACGGTCTTGCCGTTCGAGGTGACGATGACGTCTTTCAGACGGCCTTCGAGGATCAGGCGCCCCCCGTCGTCGATGCGGCCCAGGTCTCCCGTGCGGAAGAAGCCGTCGACGAAGGCCTCGGCGTCGTGGCGGGGGTCGCGGTACCCGGCGAACACGCCCACCCCGCGAGCCAGCACCTCGCCCTCGGCGCTGATGCGCACCGTCGAGCCGGGCAGCGGGAGCCCGACCGTGCCCGAGACGATGCGGCCGGGCAGGTTGCCCGTCAGCGGCGCGGTGGTCTCGGTGAGCCCGTAGCCCTCGATGACCGGAACCCCGATCCCGCGGAAGAACAGCGACAGGATGCCGTCGAGGGTCGCCCCGCCCGACAGGATGTAGCCGACGCGTCCGCCCATCACCGCGCGCAGCCGCGAGTAGAAGAGCGCGTCGAAGACGGCGGCGCGCACGCGGAGGCCGAGGGGAGCGCGGCGACGATGGCCGGCATCCTGCTTCTCGGCGAAGCGTCCGCGGGCGACGGCCGTCGACACGGCGCGCGCCCAGACCCGGCCCAGACCCTTCGCGGCCGCCTTGTCGGCGGCGGCGGCCTGGATCTTCTGCAGCACGCGCGGCACGACGACGAGGAACGTCGGGCGCAGCACCGCCAGGGCGGGCACGACCTTCGCCGGGTCGGAGAGGTGCGCGATGCGCATGCCGCTGGCGATGCAGATCAACTGCAGGCCGCGGGCGAGTACGTGCGCGAGCGGAAGGAAGATGATCGTGTTGCCCGTCGGGGTGACCACCTCGCGGTAGGCCGCGGCGATGTTGAGCACCTGCCCGAGGAAGTTCGCGTGCGTGAGCACGGCGCCTTTCGGCTCGCCCGTCGTGCCCGAGGTGTAGACGATCGTCGCGGGGTCGTCGTGCCCCGCGAGCGTGCGCCGGCTCTCGAGCTCGGCGTCGGAGACGTGCGCACCGAGCACGACGAGGTCGTCGAGGGAGGGGATGCCATCGACTCCCCGCATCGCCCAGGTGCCGAGCGCGTCGGTCTCCGCCTGCGCGAGCGCCGCGTGCAGCAGGTCGGCGTGCGCGCGCGACCCGGCGACGGCCAGGCGCACGCCGGCATCGCGCACGATCGCATCGACTTGCGAGGCCGACGAGGAGTCGTAGACCGGAACGACGACGCCGCCGGCGAACCAGGTCGCGAGATCGGCGACGGCCCACTCGTAGCGTGTCGGAGCCATGATGGCGACCGTGTCGCCCGCGGCGAGGCCGGCGCCCATCATTCCCTTGGCGAGAGTGCGCACGTCGTCGAGGAACGCGGCGGTCGTCACCGGGCGCCACGACGAGGCGTCGTCGGTGGGCACCTCGAACGCGACGTGCTCCGGGGCTTCGGCCGCTCGAAGCGCGAGCAGGTCGGTCACGTTGGCGAACGCGTCCAGGCTCGCCAGCGCAGGCGTGGTCGTCTCGAGCATGTGTCCTCCGGTGCGAGTGCGCGGCCATAGGAGCGACAGGCCGCCGATCAGTGTTCGGAGGAGTGCGCGAATCGGATGGGTACTGCGTGCGAGGGAGGGGAGGAAGGGAGGGGCCCCCCGTCAAGCCCCGACCTTTTCAGGCATCTCCTCAACGCGGAGGAGTACCGTCTCATCCGGTCTGCGCGACTGCACGTGCTCAGGTCGACTCCTCTGGCGTCGTCGACGAGCACGGGGTCGCGCCCGAACACGAGACGGAGGCGATGACCATCAGCACGATGACCGCCTCCGCGCCGACCGTGCAGCGCTCCGCGGCCGAGGCCGCCCCCGGCCCCCTCTCGCACGTGCGCAACCTGCCGTCGCTCACGGGGCTGCGCTGGGCGACCGCGATGCTGATCTTCGGCCACCACATCATGGCGGTCGAGTACTTCGGCGGGAACGCCGGGGTCGTGTGGGGCGTGCTGTTCGAGGCCGGCAAGACCGGGGTGACGCTGTTCTTCATCCTCTCGGGCTTCGTGCTGGCGTGGGGCTACAAGCCGCAGCAGTCGGCGCGGTCGTTCTGGTGGCACCGTTTCGCCCGCGTCTATCCCCTGCACCTCGTCGGCGTCGGGCTCGCGCTGGTCGCCGCGGCGACACTGGTGCCCGAGATCCGTGCCGACGGCGCGGCGCCCGTCGTCGCCAACGTGCTCCTCGTCAACGGCTGGGTGCCCGACTGGTGGCAGGCGGGCAACCCCGCGAGCTGGTCGCTGGTGTGCGAGGCGTTCTTCTACCTGAGCTTCCCGTTCCTCATCCGCCCCCTCGTGCGCGCGTCGAACCGCACGCTCGTGGTGGTGGTCGTGGCATCCCTGGTCCTCGTGGCCCTCATGCCCCAGATCGCCGCGGTGTCGCCCGTGCCCCTGTCGGCCGCATCGACACCGCTGCTGCGTATGCCCGAGTTCGTCATCGGCGTGAGTCTGGCGTTGCTGATGAAGAACAGTGACTGGCGTCCCGTGCGCCTCGCGCTCGCGGTGCCGCTCGCCCTCGCCGGATACGCGCTGTCAGAGGCCCCGACCCTTCCCGGCACCGACGTGCACCCCGGCCTCGCCGCCACCGTCGGCTTCTTCGCCCTGCTCGTCGCCTCGCTCGCGGACGCCGACGCCCGGTCGAACTCGACGTTCCTGGCCCGGCCGCTCTGGCAGGAGCTCGGCCGTGTCTCGTTCGCGTTCTACCTGGTGCACCTGCTCGTGATCGCGTCGGTGTCGTCGGCCTGGCCTGACGGGCATCCGCAGCTGCCGTGGCGGCGCGCGGTGCTGCTGGCGCTCGCCGCGTTCGGCATCGCCCTGGCGATCGCCTGGGTGCTGCACAAAGCGGTCGAGGTCCCCGCGCAGCGGTGGCTGCTGCGCCGCGATCGGGCACGCGCGACGGCTCGCTCGACCGCGACGCTGGCGACGACCGACGCCCGCCGGTAGCATCGCCGGATGTTCTCGGCCGTCGGCGGTGCCCACCTGCTCATCCTGTTGCTCACCTGGGGCCTCGGTCTCGTGGTGGTCGGGGCGGCGCTGTACGTCGTCGTGCGCGTGGCCGTGCTGCACGCGCTGAAGGCGCACACGCGGTGGATCGACGGCGGGAAGCCCTAGCCGCGCCACCGGAACAGGCTGATCCGTTCCGCCGCCGCATCCGGCCCATTCGCCGTTCAGCAACGCCTCGGTACACTTCCCTGTGCCCGAAACGCCCTCGAACCCCGACCTCGACGCCCCTCACGACGTGCCGCGCGACGTGCCGCGCGACGTGCCGCGCGACGTGGCGACCGAGTCGACCCTCGACGCCGGGGCCCCGGCATCCATCGATCCGACCGAGCTCGAGATCGCGCTGCGCGTCATCGACGCCGCCGCATCGCTCGACCCCGAAGACCCCGCGTACATCGCCCTGCGCCGCCAGACCGGAAAGCTCTACAAAGACGTCAAGCGCCAGTCGCGTCGTGAGAAGCGCCAGCGCATCGCCGACGCCGACCGCGCGGTCGTGGCCGCCACCGCGACGGGGGCCGCCGACCGCATCGACGACGAGACCCGCGGCATTCCGCTGGCGACCCGCGCGACCACACCGTTCGCGGGCGAGCTGATCAAGGCGCGCGCCTGTTACATCTGCAAAGAGGACTACACCCTCGTCGACGCGTTCTACCACCAGCTCTGCCCCGACTGCGCGGCCATGAGCCATGCCAAGCGCGACGCCCGCACCGACCTCACCGGAAAGCGCGCGCTGCTCACCGGCGGTCGCGCCAAGATCGGCATGTACATCGCGCTGCGCCTGCTGCGCGACGGCGCGCACACCACCATCACCACGCGCTTCCCGCGCGATGCGGTGCGGCGCTTCTCGTCGCTGCCCGACAGCGCCGACTGGATCCACCGGCTCAAGGTCGTCGGCATCGACCTGCGCGACCCCGCCCAGGTGATCGGACTCGCCGAGTCCGTGGCATCCGCGGGCCCGCTCGACATCCTCATCAACAACGCCGCGCAAACCGTGCGGCGCTCGCCGGGGGCATACAAACCCCTGGTGGATGCCGAACTGGCACCGCTTCCCGACGGCCCGCTGCCCGAGTTGCTCACCTTCGGCCACACCAACGACGCCCACCCGCTCGCGCTGGCGCAGTCGGTGTCGTCGCATCCGATCCTCGCGGCCGCCGCCCGCACCGCCGACGAACTCACCGCCGAGGCGATGGCCGCGGGCTCCTCGTCGCTCGACCGTCTGGCCGCGGGCACCGCGATCGACGCCGGCGGCCTCGTGCCCGACGAGGACCGCATCAACAGTTGGACGCAGCACGTCGACCAGGTCGAGCCGCTCGAGATGCTCGAGGTGCAGCTGGCCAACATGACCGCGCCGTTCCTGCTCGTCAGCCGCCTGCGCCCGGCCATGGCCGCCTCGACCGCGGAGCGCAAGTACATCGTCAACGTCTCGGCGATGGAGGGCGTGTTCGGCCGCGGATACAAGGGCCCCGGCCACCCGCACACCAACATGGCCAAGGCCGCGCTGAACATGCTCACCCGCACGAGCGCGCGCGAGATGTTCGAGAGCGACCGCATCCTCATGACGGCCGTCGACACCGGCTGGATCACCGACGAGCGCCCGCACTTCACCAAGGTGCGACTCGCCGAGGAGGGCTTCCACGCCCCGCTCGACCTCGTCGACGGCGCCGCCCGCGTGTACGACCCGATCGTGCGCGGCGAGGCCGGCGAAGACCTGTTCGGCATCTTCTTGAAGGATTACCGCAAGAGCTCGTGGTGAGCTCGGCCGCGGGTCGCGTTCCGCGCGGTTGAGTGTCCAGGACACGCCGCGTTGGCGGGTCGCGCGCCGCGCGCCCCGGTGTGGAGTGTCCGGAACACGCCGTGCGGTCGGGGGGCTTTGCGGCGTTTCTTGGACACTGAACGGTGGTTGGACCGCCCGCGGGGGTGTGACGCTGTCGCGTCGCGCGCGTTGTTGGTGCGCCGCGCTGCCCTGTCGCGCCGTGCCCCGGTGTTGAGTGTCCAGGACACGCCGTGCGAGCGGGGTGCTTTGCGGCGCGCCTTGGACACTCAACGGCGGTTGGACCGCGCGCGGGGTGTGGCGGTCGGCGGCGGTGCGTTGGTGAGCCGTCACGTCGGTGCGGTTCGCCGCGGCGCCGCGCTGGGCGTCGCTCGGTCGCTGCCGCGTCCCGCCCAGTGTTGAGTGTCCGGAACACGCCGTGCGGGTGGCGGGCTTTGCGGCGTGTCTTGGACACTCAACGGCGGTCGGACCGCGCGCGGGCGCTCAGGCGGGCAGGAAGAACTCGCGGGCGAGGGGGGCGATCTCGATCCCGGATGCCGTTGCGGCGGTGACCCAGCGGAGTTCGGCGATCTCGGCATCCGGGACCGGCTGCTGGTCGCCGATGTCGACGCGGAACACCTCGGCCACGACCTCGAAGCCCGGCTCGTTCGCGGCGCTCGCGGTGAAGGATCCGAGCGGCTCGAGCGTGTCGGGCGAGACGCGCACGCTGATCTCTTCAGCCAGCTCGCGGGCGAGCGTCTCGGCCGGCGTCTCACCGGGGTCGGGCTTGCCGCCGGGCTGCATGAACGCCGTCGTGCCGGCCTTGCGCACGACCAGCAAGCGGCCTTCGGCGTCGGTGATGACCGCGGCCGAGACGTGGATACGGCGCGGGGGAGTGGCATCCGGGATCACTTCGGCACGGTAGCACTCACCCGGGCGCGGAAGGATCGTCGAGTGTCCAGGACATGCCGCTGCGCGTGGGGTGGGTGCGGAGTGTCTTGGACACTCGACGGCGTGTGGGCGAGGTGCGAGGGAGCCGCTCGCGCCGATTCGCTCACGACCCACGCCGCCGCAGCCCCACCCGCGCGCCCCCGCAGCCGCGCCTCCGCAGCCCCGCCACTGCGCCGCCACGGCCGCGGCCCCGCTCCTGCCCCCGTCCCCGTCACGCCGCGCTGCGGCGGATCCCGTTCACGATCGGCCGCGTCGACGCCAGGGCGGCGGCGACCAGGGCGAACCCGGCGGCGAACGTGAGCACGATCGTCAGCACCGCGAGCGGGGCGACGAGCAGGCTGATCCCGACGACGGGCGCGGCGAGCATCAGGCCGAGGGCCGCGCCTCCGACGGCGGCCCAGCGCAGCGGCACCATCACCGTCAGGCGACGGGCGCGGCGGAGTTCGGCCTCGGGGATGCCGAGGCGGTCGAGCCCCACGATCAGCTCGCGCTCCTCGAGCACCGACGCCGCCTGGGTGACGCCGACCGCGCAGGCGAGCAGCACGAACGCGATGCCGAGGGTGACGAGCACCCCGGTGCGGATGTCGGCCATGAGGGGCCCGGCCTCGGATGCGACGTCGGCGATCGCCAGACCGGAGCCCGCGACGACGGCGATGAACGACACGAGGGCCATGCCCGACACCCGGCGCCACGCCGGGCCGGCGTGCGCGGCGAGCTCGCGGCCCGCGACGAGCTGGGCGGCGGTGCGGGCGCGGCGGGCCATCGCGCGCCCGCGGGCGGCGATGATCGGGGCGCCGATGAGGTTGAGCAGACCCAGCGCTCCCGCGAACAGGGCCAGCAGCACGGCGACGCTCACGGCGGGGCCGACCAATTCGCCCACGACGCTGAAGTTCGACACCAGCGCCACGACGCCCACGATCAGGATGCCGCCGGTGACGAACGCCGTGGTCCTCTTCGGCGGGGCTTCGCTGCGGGTACGCACCCCCAGCGGTGTCACGGTCACGCGGCGAAGGCTCGCCGCCGCGCTCACCGCGCCGATCAGCACGACCGCGGCGAGCACGGCGGCGCCGAGCAGCGGGTCGACGGCGACGGCGGCGATGCCCACGGGCCCGCCGAAGAACGGCAGCAGACCCACCAGCGGCAGAAGCGCACCGTAGAGGACGACACCGGCGACGGCTCCGGCCGCGGCGATGACCGTCGCCTCGAGCACCGTCAGCGACCACAGCTCACGTCCGCTCGCGCCGAGCAGTCGCAGGGTCGCGAGGCGGTCGTTGCGCCGGCGGCTGGTCAGGCGCGCGGCCGCCGCTCCCAGCGTGACGAGGGGGACGGCCAGCAGCACCAGGGCGAGCACGGCCAGGATGCCGTAGAAGCCGCCCTCGTCCGCCGTGCGCGGGTCGACGAGGAACATGCGCGCGCCCCCGGCGACCACCAGCAGCAACGCGGTGGTGACGGCGAACGCCACGACGGGCAGGGCGATCGCCGCGCGACCCTGCCGGGCGGGACGCGACAGCAGGCGGGTGAGGGGGACGACGGCGCTCATCGGTCGAGACCCGTCGAGAGCGATGCGGCACCCGCAAGCGTCCCGGTGGCGGAACCGGCGCCCGACGCCGTGGCATCCGCCGCCGAATCCGCGACGATGCGCCCGTCGCGCACCTGCACGATCCGCGAGCAGCGGCGGGCCACGTCGGCGTCGTGCGTGACCATCACGAGCGTGCGCCCCTGCCCGGTCGTCGCGTGCAGCAGCGCGGTCAGCACCTCGGCCGAGGTCGTCGAGTCGAGGGCGCCGGTGGGCTCGTCGGCGAAGACCACCGGGGCGCCGGTGACCTGCGCGCGGGCGATCGCCACGCGCTGTGCTTGGCCGCCCGAGAGCTGGCCGATGCGGCGGTCTTCCATTCCGGCGAGTCCCAGGGCGGCGAGCCAGCCGGCGGCATGGCGTTCGGCATCCGGTCGACGCAGGCCTTTCAGCAGCAGCGGCAGGGCGGCGTTCTCGACGGCGGTGAGCTCGGGCAGCAGCAGGTGCTCCTGGAAGACGAAGCCCAGCGACTCGCGGCGCACGCGGGCGCGCTCGCCCTCGCCGAGTCCGACGAGTTCGCGGGCTTCGACGCCGGGGGCGCTGAGTACGACGGAGCCGGAGTCGGGGGCGATCACGGCCGCGAGGCAGTGCAGCAGCGTCGTCTTGCCCGAGCCCGAAGCGCCCATGACGGCGACGGACTCGCCGCCGCGGATGGTCAGCGACACGTCGTCGAGGGCGCGCAGCTCTCCGTAGCGCTTGACGAGGCCGGTGGCGGTGAGGACGGGGGAGGAAGTCATGCCTCCATTCCAGCGAGAGGGGGCGGGTGGGTCGTCCGTCGGGGGAGGTATCCGGGTCGGCCGCGAGGACGATTCCCGGGCTCGGTCGCCTCATAGCGCTCGAAGACCGCGCCGAGACGAGGCTCCCGTCGGCGTCGACCGTCAACGCAACCCAGGGCCCCGGGCGTCTCGACGTCGAGCGGCCCCGAGGTCCGCACAGGTGCCGAGGAATAGACTGGATGCCATCGACTCCGCCTCTCCGGGACTCTCCGTGACCACTCCTTCCTCCGTGCGCTCGTTCGACCTGCGCCACGTGCAACTCGCGCGCGCCCTTTTCGCGGCGCTCGCCGCCGTCATGGTGACGTTCTCCCCGGATCACTCGGCGCCCCTCGGGCTCGGCGTGTTCAGCGGATTCGCGCTCGCCACGGGCCTCGTCTTCGCCCTGTCGGCCTGGCTCGTCTTCCCCCGCGCCGAGCGCGCGACTCCCGTACTGCTCGCGGTCGTCTCGATCCTCGCGGGCCTGGCGAGCAGCGTTCCCGCGTGGCGCACCACGGGCTTCTTCTTCGGCGTCGTCATCGCGTGGGCTCTGCTCACCGGGCTCATCGAACTGCTGGGGGCACGGCGCGATCGCCGCGCCGGCCGCACCGACGGTGTGCGCGACGGGGTGCTCATCGGCATCCTGAGCCTGGTTCTCGGCGCCGCGCTGCTGCTGCCGTTCCAGCAGTACACGCTCGACTACAGCATCGCCGGGGCGGGCTCGTTCACCCTCACCGGAATCACCATCGCCGTGGGACTCTTCGGCGGATACGCGGCGGTCGTCGCCGTGTTCCTGGCCATCGCGGGCTTCTCACCCCGCCGCCCCGAGGCCGCTCCGGCCCTACCTTCGGAAGAGGCCGCGTCATGACCGACAAGCCCACCCGCCGCGACCTGATGAAGCCCGTTCAGCTTCTGGGCCTCGCCTTCGTCGCCGCTCTGTTCGCCGGCTTCGTCACGCTCATGTCGATGGGGTTCTTCCAGACCCGGCCCGCCGACGAGATCCAGCGCGCCCTCGTGGTGGCGGCGGTGGCCGCGGGAGCGACGTTCATCGTCACGCTCGTGAGCGTGGCGCTGATGCTGCTCATGGTCGACCCCTCGAAGGTCACCGCGACCATCGACCGTCCGCTGCTGCTGCCGACGGATGATCAGGATGCCGCTCCCACCGGCGCGGCGGCGGCGGCGACGTCCAGTGCGGTCAGCGAGCCGGCGTCCACCGACCCCACGGACGCGAAGCGACCGACCCGGAGCGCCGCAGACGGACCCGACGGCGACACCGCCGCCCCGAAGGCCTGACGCCGACCGCATCGCGCCCGCGCGGTGACGAGCGGAGGGTCTGGGACGAGCGGAGGACTCAGCGGGGGATTCGGTACTCCCTCGGCCACATCTCCTCCGCCGAGCACCGTCCACGGCCGATTTTCGGCCCCCGGCCTCCGCGCTCAGGCCCGACGCGGGTCGATCATCGTCATGCCCGCGGGTGACGCGGAGTCCATGCCCGGCAGCAGCGTCGCGGCTTCGCCGAGGCCGATGACGCGCTCGATGAGGTCGTGCGGGCGCAGAGCGCCGCTCTCGATGAGCGAGAGCATCTCGGGGTAATCGACCGCGGCCATGCCGTGGCTGCCGAGCAGGTCGAGTTCCCACGCGATCACGCGGGCCATCGGCATCGACGTCATGCCGTCGGCCGTGGGCAGCAGGCCGATCTGCACGTGGCGTCCGCGGCGCCGCAGGCTCAGCACCGCGTCACGGGCCGTCTGGGCGCTGCCGACCGCGTCGACCGAGACGTGGCTTCCTCCGCCGGTGAGCTCGTGCACCGCCGCGGCGATGTCGGAGCCGTCGGCGACGAGGGCGTGCTCCGCGCCGAGGCGCCGCGCCGCGTCGAGGGCGGCGGGAGTGCGATCGACGGCGATCACGCGCGCGCCGAGGGCGACGCCGATCATCACCGCGCTGAGTCCCACCCCGCCCGCGCCGACCACGGTGATCCACTCCCCGGCCGCCACGCGCGCGCGGCCGGTGAGTGCGCGGTACGCCGTGGCGAAGCGGCAGCCGAGCGCCGCGGCCGCCTCGAATGAGACGCCGTCGGGAATGCGCACGACGTTCGTGTCGGCCGCGCGCAGCACCACCCGCTCGGCGAAGGAACCCCACTGCGTGAACCCGGGCTGCTGCTGGTCGGGGCACACCTGCGCGTTGCCGCCGAGGCACCACTCGCACGCGCCGCAGCCCATCACGAACGGCACGGTCACGCGGTCGCCGACGCTCCAGCGCTGGACGCCCTCGCCCACCTCGACGATCAGACCGGCCAGCTCATGACCGGGAACGTGCGGCAGCGACACGTCGTCGTGGCCGACCCAGGCGTGCCAGTCGCTCTTGCACAGGCCGGTCGCGTGCACCTCGACCACGACGCCGCCCGCCGGGGCGGTCGGGGCGTCGACCTCGCGCACCTCGAGCGGCTCGGCCAGGGCATCCATGATCATCGCGCGCATGGCATCCATTGTCCCGTCCGCGGCTTCTGCGCGTCGCCGGGGTCGCCGCGTGGCGGTGTGGCACGGGATGCACGGTGTGCCGAACTCCTGAGAAATCGTGGCCGTCGAGCCGAGATCCGCGAGAAACCGGGGCCGATCCGCCCACGCCGTCGATTTCTCCGGAGTCCGGCACGCGCCGAGGGGCAGCGGTTGTCGACGGGCCGACCGACGGGGGCGTCGGACGGTCGGCGGGGGCGGGGAGGCGGCTCTTCGGGGCGAGCCGAACTCCTGAGAAATTGCCTGCTCGCGCCATTTCTCCCGTCTCGGAGGCAGAGGCGCCCCCCCCTCTCAGGAGTTCGGCGCATGGCTCCGAGGTCGGAGCGAGAGCGCGGACGTCGGCTCGCGCCGTGGGCTGCCCCGCGGCGGCCCCGCCCTACAGCGCGTCGACCACCTTCGACGCCAGCCCCGCGTACGCGGCGGGCGTGAGCGCGAGCAGGCGCTCTTTCGCGGCGTCTCCGATGTCGAGGCCGCGCACGAACTCGGCCAGCTCGGCGCCGCCCACGCGGCGACCGCGCGTGAGGTCTTTGAGCAGGGCGTAGGGGTCGGTGATGCGCGAGCGACCCGCGGCGATCTCGGCGCGCACCACTGTCTGAATGGCCTCGGCGAGCACCTCCCAGTTCACGTCGAGGTCGGCCAGCAGCACCTTGTCGGCGAGCGAGATCTCGGTGAGCCCGCGCTGGAGGTTGTCGAGCGCGAGCAGCGAGTGTCCGAAGGCGACCCCGATGTTGCGCTGGGTTGTCGAGTCGGTGAGGTCGCGCTGCAGGCGGCTGGTGACGAGGGTGGATGCCAGGGTGCCGAACAGTCCGCCGGCGATCTCGAGGTTCGCCTCGGCGTTCTCGAAGCGGATCGGGTTGATCTTGTGCGGCATGGTCGACGACCCCGTGGCGCCGGCGACCGGGATCTGCGTGAAGTAGCCGAGCGAGATGTAGGTCCAGATGTCGGTGGCGAGGTTGTGCAGGATGCCCCCCGCGTGCCGCGCGCGGTCGTACAGCTCGACCTGCCAGTCGTGCGATTCGATCTGCGTCGTGACCGGGTTGAAGCCCAGGCCGAGCGACTCGATGAACGTGCGCGTGAGCTCGGGCCAGTCGACGTCGGGCTCGGCGGCGACGTGCGCCGACCAGGTGCCGGTGGCGCCCGAGAACTTGGCGAGGTACTCCCCGGCGTCGAGCTGGCGGATGACGCGCTCGAGGCGCCACGCGAAGACGCCGATCTCTTTGCCCATGGTGGTGGGCGTGGCGGGCTGGCCGTGGGTGCGCGAGAGCATGGCCGCGTCGCGGTGCTCGACGGCGAGCTCGGCGAGGGCGGCGGTGACGGAGCGGAGCTTCGGCAGCCACACGCGCTCGACCGCGCGCTGCACGGTGAGGGCGTAGGCGGTGGAGTTGATGTCTTCGCTGGTGCACGCGAAGTGCGTCAGCTCGGCGAGCGCGGTCAGCCCGAGGGTGTCGAGCCGGTCGCGCACGAGGTACTCGACGGCCTTCACGTCGTGGCGGGTGACGGCTTCTTTCTCTTTGAGCCAGGCGATCTCGTCGGCGCCGAACTCCTCATACAGGGCCCGCAGACGCGTGCGGTCGGCGTCGGACACGGGCGAGGTGCCGAACAGCGAACGGTCGGTCAGGGCGAGCAGCCATTCGACCTCGACCTCGACGCGGGCGCGGTTCAGGCCCGCCTCCGACAGGTAGTCGCCGAGTTCTGCGACGGTGGCGAAGTACCGGCCGTCGAGGGGGCTGAGGGGCTGCGGAGGCAGAGAGGACACGGGTCTCCCGGGGATCGCGCGAACGGGTCAGCCCGCGGTACGGATGGCGGGCTCGAGCTGTCGGAACAGGGCTCGGCTTGCGCGTTCGATCATACCGAGCACCTCGTCGAACATCGGGGCCCCGGCGTAGTACGGGTCGGGCACGTCGAGGGTGTCGGCATCGGGGAGGAACGACTGCAGCAGCGCGATCTTGTCGGCCGCGTCGTCGTCGTGCGCCCAGCCGCGCAGCACGCGCTCGTGGCTGCGGTCGAGCGCCACGACCAGGTCGTTGTGCTCGAAGTCGGCGTACTGGAACTGCCGCGCGCGGTGCGAGGAGCCGTCGTAGCCGTGGCGGTCGAGGACCGCGAGGGTGCGGTGGTCGGCGCGCTCGCCCACGTGCCAGTCGCCGGTACCGGCCGAGCTGGAGGCCACGCGTGACGAGAGCCCCGAGATTTCCGCGAGATGGCGGAACACCACGTCGGCCATGGGGGAGCGGCAGATGTTGCCGCTGCACACGAACACGACGCGGAAGGGCGCGTCGGCACTCGCGGTCATCCCCCCATCATGGCGGGGAAGCGCTTTCTGCGCATCAGCGGCGTGAGCGCTCTTCTTTGCGCGGGCGCAGCAGCCCACCGAGGATGGCGTTGATGATGCCGATGAGCAGGGCCGCGACGGCGGTGAGCCAGAACTCGCCGGTGCGCAGGCCCCAGTCCCAGTTCTCGGTGATGACGGCCGTCAGCCACAGCAGGAATCCGTTGATGACGAGCGAAATGAGTCCAAGCGTGAGGATGTAGAGCGGGATCGCGACGAACTTCACCACCGTGCCGATGAGGGTGTTCACGAGCGCGAAGATGAGCCCGACCACCAGCACGGTGAGGGCGACCTGCAGGGCCTCGCCCGGCGCGAACGGAATGAGCCGCACCTGTAGGGCGGGCAGCAGGGTGACGATCCAGATGGCGAAGGCGTTGACGGCCACGCGAACGACGAAGCGCATGCCTCCACCTTGGCACGGACGGGGCGCTGCGCCCGGGACCGATCCCGCTCCGCGGGCTGTGGAGAAGCCGTCGAAAGAGGGGACTGACGCGCGCGGGGGCCTCGCGGTTAGGCTCGCGGGGTGAGTGACGAGCCGGTTCTGCCCCGTATCCGCCCCGAGATCGCCGCGCTGCCGGCGTACCGCCAGGGGCGTCAGGCCAGCCCCGACGCGTTCAAGCTGTCGAGCAACGAGAACCCGTTCGACCCGCTCCCCGGGGTGCTCGAGGCGATCCAGGGGGCGACCGGCATCAACCGGTATCCGGATGCCACGGCCGCCCGCCTGCGCGAACGTCTCGCCGCACGCCACGGCGTCTCGCCCGACGACGTGCACGTCGGCGCCGGCAGCGTGTCGCTGCTCGCACAGCTGCTGCTGGCGACCTCGGGTCCCGGCGACGAGGTCGTGTACGCGTGGCGCTCGTTCGAGGCCTACCCGTCTCTGGTCGCGGTCGCCGGGGCGACGAGCGTGCCGGTGCCGCTCACCGCGGACTTCCGTCACGACCTGCCCGCGATGGCCGCCGCGGTCACCGATCGCACGCGCCTGATCATCGTGTGCAGCCCGAACAACCCGACGGGCCCCACCGTCACCCACGACGAGTTCGCCGCCTTCGTTGACGCCGTACCCGCCGACGTGCTCATCGTGCTCGACGAGGCCTATGCGGAGTTCGTCACCGACCCGGCGTCGGTCGAGGGCGACCGCGTGCGCGCGATCATCGCCCGCCCCAACATCGTGGTGCTGCGCACCTTCAGCAAGGCCTACGGTCTGGCGGGCCTGCGCGTCGGATACGCCATCGGCCACACACGTGTGCTCGACGCCGCGCGCAGCACCGCCATTCCCCTGTCGGTGACGGCCGCCGCCGAAGAGGCCGCGCTCGCGAGCCTGCGCGCCGAGTCGGAACTGCTCGAGCGCGTCACCGTCATCGCCCAGCGCCGCGACGGTCTCGTCGCGCGTCTGCGCGAGGCGGGCTGGCCGGTGCCCGACGCCCAGGGCAATTTCGTGTGGCTCCCCGCCGGGGAGCGGGCGGTCGAGGTCGCGGCGGCGTTCGAAGAGGCGGGTTTGGTCGTGCGTCCCTTCGCGGGCGACGGCGTGCGCATCTCGATCGGTGAAGCGGAGTCCCTCGACCGCATCGTCGAGGCTGCGGCCTCCGTCGCTCCGCGCTGACCGGGTGCGGCGTTTGTCGGTATCGAACCCCGAATCGCGGCATCCGTTGTGCACCTCATGCGGTCCTCGGCATAAGGCGAGCATTAGCGTGGGAGCATGACCCCGCTCGATGACCCCGCTCTCGTGCGCGTTCTCGCCGCCGACGGTTCGCTGGCCCCCACGCCCGCAGCCGAGCGCTATCTGCCGCTCATCGACGCGCTGACCGACGCCGAACTCGAGACGTTCTACCGCGACATGGTCTCGATCCGCGCCTTCGACGTGCAGGCGACCAACCTGCAGCGTCAAGGGCAGCTCGCCCTGTGGCCCCCGTCGTTCGGTCAAGAGGCCGCGCAGGTCGGTTCCGCCCGCGCCGCGCGGGCCCAGGACCACCTGTTCCCCTCGTACCGCGAGCACGTGGTCACCCGCATCCGCGGCGTCGACCCGCTCGACATCATCCGCCTCATGCGCGGACTCACCCACGGCGGGTGGGACCCGACCGACCCGAAGAACGGCAACACACACATCTACACGCTCGTGCTCGGCGCGCAGACGCTGCACGCCACGGGCCTGGCGATGGGCCTGGTCTTCGACGGCAAGAGCGGCACCGGCGACCCCGAGCGCGACGAGGCCGTCATCGTCTACTACGGCGACGGTGCCTCCAGCCAGGGCGACGTGCACGAGGCGATGGTGTTCGCCGCGAGCTTCCAGACCCCCGAGGTCTTCTTCCTGCAGAACAACCAGTGGGCCATCTCGGTGCCCGTCGCCACCCAGTCGCGCTCGCCGCTGTATAAGCGCGGCGAGGGGTACGGCATCCCGAGCCTGCAGGTCGACGGCAACGACGTCCTCGCCAGCTACGCCGTGTCGAAGCTCGCCCTCGACGAGGCCCGGGCCGGTGGCGGCCCCCGCGCGATCGAGGCGATGACCTACCGCATGGGCGCGCACACCACGAGCGACGACCCCACCAAGTACCGCACCTCCGACGAGGAGCAGTCGTGGGGCCGGCGCGACCCGATCGTCCGCATGCGCGCGTTCCTCGAGGGCCGCGGCGCCTCGCAGCAGTTCTTCGACGACGCGGATGCCGAGGGCCGGGCGCTCGCCGACGACGTGCGCACCCGCACGAACGAGCTCGGCGGCCTGCCCCGGGTGCACATGTTCGAGAGCGTCTACTCCGAGGCGCACGCGCTCATCGAGTCGGAGCAGCGCTGGCTCGACGACTACGAGACGTCGATGGACGGGGGCGCGAAATGACTGAGAACCTGCCGATCAGCCGGGCCCTGAACGCAGGCCTGCGCCGCGCGCTCGAAACCGACGACCGCGTACTGCTCATGGGCGAGGACATCGGGCCGCTCGGCGGCGTCTTCCGCGTCACCGAGGGGCTGCAGAAGGACTTCGGTCCGCGCCGCGTCATCGACTCGCCCCTGGCCGAGTCGGGCATCGTCGGCACCGCGATCGGCCTCGCGATGGGCGGGTTCAAGCCCGTTCTCGAGATCCAGTTCGACGGCTTCGTCTTCCCCGCGTTCGACCAGATCACCTCGCAGTTGGCGAAGATCACGAACCGCCACGAGGGCGGCGTGCGCATGCCCGTCGTCATCCGCATTCCCTACGGCGGACACATCGGCGCGGTCGAGCACCACCAGGAGAGCCCCGAGGCGTACTTCACGCACACCCCGGGCCTGCGGGTCGTCAGCCCCTCGAACGCCAACGACGCGTACTGGATGATGCAGCAGTCCATCGCCTCGCCCGACCCCGTCATCTTCCTCGAGCCCAAGGCGAAGTACTGGCAGAAGGGCCAGGTCGACACCGAGGCCCCCGCGCTGCCGCTGCACGCCAGCCGCATCGTGCGCCGCGGGACCGATGTCACCCTCGTCGGTCACGGCGCCATGGTCACCACCCTGCTGCAGGCGGCCGCGCTCGCCGAGAGCGAGGGCACGAGCTGCGAGGTCATCGACCTGCGGTCGCTCTCGCCGGTCGACTACGGCCCGCTGCTCGACTCGGTGCGCCGCACCGGACGCATGGTCTACGCGCAGGAGGCACCGGGCTTCACCTCGCTCGGTTCCGAGATCGCGGCCACCGTCATGGAGCGGGCGTTCTTCGCCCTCGAGGCCCCCGTGCTGCGGGTGTCGGGCTTCGACGTGCCGTTCCCTCCCGCGAAGCTCGAGGGCACGTACCTGCCCGACGCCGACCGCATCCTCGAGGCCGTCGACCGGTCTCTCGCCTACTGACCCGCTGCCCTCCCGCCCGCCGGAGCATTCCGTTGCGGCGTCGCCGGTGACAAGCTGGCTCCCGAGCAAAGGACACACCGTGACCGAGCAGACCTTCGTTCTCCCCGACGTCGGAGAAGGCCTCACCGAGGCCGAGATCGTGCAGTGGCGCGTCGCCCCCGGCGACACCGTCGAGGTCAACGACGTGATCGTCGAGATCGAGACCGCCAAGTCGCTCGTCGAGCTGCCCTCGCCCTTCTCGGGCACGGTCGGAGAGCTCCTCGCCGTCGAGGGCGCCACCGTCGAGGTGGGCGTTCCGATCATCACCATCGGCTCCGCGGATGCCGCGCCCCCGGCCCCCGCGGCCCCCACCACGGTGCCCGAGCCCGACGACGCCGGCGGTGCCGTGCTGGTGGGTTACGGCACGGGCGGAGCGGTGTCGTCGCGGCGTCGCGCGCCCGCGGAGCGTCCGGTCAAGGCATCGGTCGGTGTGGTCGCCAAGCCCCCGATCCGCAAGCTCGCGCGCGACCTCGGCGTCGACCTGTCGGCCGTCACGCCCAGCGGTCCCGCGGGTGAGGTGACCCGCGACGACGTCGTGAAGCACGCCGACCAGGCCAGCGTCTTCCGCAACATCGAGACGCCGGCGTGGGGCGAAGTGCGCGAAGAGACGATCCCCGTGCCCGCCCCCGCTGCCCCGGCGCCGGTCGCCGACGCCCGCGAGGAGTCGATCCCGGTGCGCGGAGTGCGCAAGGCCACGGCCAACGCGATGACCTCGAGCGCCTACTCCGCCCCGCACGTCTCGGTATGGGTCGACGTCGACGCCTCGCGCACCATGGAGTTCGTCAAGCGGCTCAAGGCCTCGGCCGACTTCGCCGACGTGAAGATCTCGCCGCTGCTGATCATGGCGCGTGCCGTGATCTGGGCCCTGCGCCGCACCCCGATGATCAACGCCGCCTGGGTCGACACCGAGGACGGCGCGCAGATCAGCGTGCGTCACTACGTCAACCTCGGCATCGCCGCCGCCACCCCGCGCGGCCTGCTCGTGCCGAACATCAAAGACGCGCAGGCGATGAACACGCGCGAGCTGGCCAAGGCGCTCGAGAACCTCACCCTCACCGCGCGCGAGGGCAAGACGAGCCCGGCCGACCAGACCGGCGGAACGTTCACGATCACGAACATCGGCGTCTTCGGGGTGGATGCCGGTACCCCGATCATCAACCCGGGTGAGGCCGGCATCATCGCCCTGGGCGCGATCCGCCAGAAGCCGTGGGTCGTCGACGGCGAGGTGCGCCCCCGCTGGGTGACCACCGTGTCGGGGTCGTTCGATCACCGCGTGGTCGACGGCGACGGGATCTCGCGGTTCATCGCCGATGTGGCATCCGTGCTCGAGGAGCCGGCGCTGCTGCTGGACTGATACGAGACGTCCCGGTAGACGAACAACTGTCGCTCGAATCTGATCTACGCCACGGTAACTTCTTCGGATGCGCCTTTCCGATCCAGACGGTTCTTACGGGCGAGACACTTGGGCTGCACTTCTGATGGATGAGACTCATTGGCCCTGTCCGGTTCCGGCCAAGCTATGCGACGGCTGGCTCGGCTCTCCGTGCGCCAACCCTGACGCTGAAGTAGCCCGGATATCCGCCTCGAACCTTTGCGCTGCGATGGGCTCTCGCAGCCCCAAGAACCTTGCTGCCGCCGCTGGCGTCGACGAGAAGAACATTCGGAAAGTGTTGTCTGGTCAGTCCTGGCCCGAGCCTCGTACGATTACCCGACTGGAGCGCGCACACGAAGCCCAGCTCTACCGGCATATCAGCAGGGAATCCGATCCATCTCCTCACGACTAGGGAGAAACCGGTCGGGTTCGAGGACTGGCGCCGGGCACAGTCTCCGCCTCAGCGCCGGGCGATGAGCGCGAGATGCTACTGCTGCGTCTCCGGTACACGGCAGCCAATCCGGGGAGGTCGGAGGTACCCTCGGCGTCACGCCCCTACCGGGGTCCCGCAAATGACACGGGAGCGGCAGACGCCCGCTTTCGGCGGTTCGAGCGAACGCGTGATTACAAGAGGACCAGGTTTAAGGGTTGATTCCCTCGGGCAGGAAATTAAACCCTCGCGCAAACTGGTGAAAGCGGCGACTCTCAGGGCTGACGGGTACTCGCCTGCTCACCCGCGGGGGCTTCGGATTCGGAGATGGTTTGTTTTGCGGCCTCTTCCGTCATCATCTGCTTCGCCCCGCCACGCTTGCGTAGCGAAACCACGGTGATCACGATGGTACCAAGCGCCAAGACCGAGTTCAGGGCGATAGTGAACGGGCTGATGGTGAAGAAGAGCGGGTCGCCTTCGCCGACGCTCACAGACTCATTTGCAACGACGCTGCCGGCGGCGTCTTTGTCACCTCTACGAACTGGCGTCAACTGAGCGAAACCCGCACCCGCTAACGTCCGATTTCCTGCGCGGCGGTACCGGCCCATGGCAGGAAGTCTGGGGCGAGAGCTTCGAAGCGGAGATGAGAGCGTGGGACGCGATGCTGCACAGGTTCGCTCGGGCGCAGTAGTTCCTACCGGTGCGCCCGTCTGCCCGAAATGACTTACTCGCCGACGGAAATCGCATGCATGCAGACGGTGCAGCACGGCTGACAACTCCGGGGGCGTTGTTTCCTCCTCCTGTGAGAAGGCGTACTCGTCCATGTGGGCAAGGTTGAGAACATGCCCGCTATACCAGTCGGTGGTGCGATTCAGCAGTTGCATCTCCCTGATTCCTGGCGCGCGGGGTGCGCGCCTTACGACCTATATGCGCGGCGGCTGCACCTTTTGAGAACACACCTGAACGGTCGTGCGCACCGCCGGTGCGAATGCACACCGGGGCCTTCTGTAAAGATGTTGCTGATCCGCGTGTCCTTGCAGGGCCGTGTTACTCAAAGGGGAGACGAACAATGAGACTGCTTCCGCAGGTGAAACTGACGCCGGAACAGCTCCCTCTGCTGGCGGACAACCAGCCAGGGGTGATGGTGATCCGCGGTGCCGCTGGCAGTGGTAAGACCACGACGGCGCTGATGCGGCTCAGCCAACTTTGCATCACGCGACTTCAGCGACGCACCCGCCTGGGTATCCACCGTCCTGTGCGAGTTCTGGTCCTCACCTTTAACCGCACCCTCGAGGGGTACGTGCGGGCCCTTGCTGAGGAGCAGGTGACCAGCTCCGCTGACCTCGAACTGACCGTCACCACGTTCAGCAGGTGGGCGAAGTCGTTGTTGCCTCATACCTACTCGCTCAACCCTGAATACGCCGACTCGGTCCTTAAGCGACTGTGCGCGGCTTTCGGGGGAGATGCCGACTTCCTCTTCGACGAGGTGCAATACCTGCTCGGTCGGTTCCCTGCGTCGGAACTCGAGTCTTACGTGACGGCTCGGCGCGACGGGCGCGGCACGTCGCCCCGGATGGAGGATGATACCCGCCGTCGGCTGCTGCGCGACGTCGTTGAGCCCTACCGGCAGGCGAAGGCGGCGGCGGGGGTGGCTGACTGGAATGACCTCGCGGTGGCCGCAGCCGTCGCGGCCCCGGAAGACGTGTGGGACGTCGTCATCATCGACGAGACGCAGGACTTCTCCGCCAACGAACTCCGGGCGATGCTCGCACATGCCGACGAGGACGCCTCAGTGACTTTCATAATTGATGCCGCCCAGCAGATCTACAAGAAGGGATTCACCTGGAAGGAGGTCGGCGTCGAAGGTCAGCTCGTGCGGACCCTCAAGGCGAACCACCGGAACACGCAGCAAATTGCAGCTTTCGCGCGCCCCCTCGTCACGGGGCTAAGCGTCGGCGCGGATGGTCTGCTTCCCGACCTCACCTCCACAACCCGCACCGGCCCCGAACCCGTCGTGCTCGCCGGCAAGTACAACGCTCAACTGGCGTGGGCGCTAAAGAACGTGGTCGGCAAAGCGGACCTGGCGACAGAATCGGTCGCGTTCCTGCAGTTCTGGGGTGGGGCGTGGAGCACGACCCTCACCGACGGCCTGACCGCGGCGAAGGTCGACTGGGTTCCGTTGACCCGCAAGTCCGTCTGGCCAGGCGGGGAGGAAGCGGTCGCAGTGTGCACACTGCATTCCGCGAAAGGCCTGGAGTTTGACCACGTGGTGGTGCTTGGCCTCAACAGCCAAGTCACGCCCCACGGTGCGGACGAGGATGACACGGACCTCGACGGGCTTCGTCGCCTGCTGGCGATGGGGATCGGTCGCGCACGGAAGACCGTCACCCTCGGATACAAGCCGGGGGAGGCCTCGAAGCTGGTCAGCTACTTGGATCCTGCCACGTTCCAGGCGGTGTCGGTGTGACCCCCTCGGAACGTGCGCGGGAGCGCGGCGTCACGGAGTTGTTGCACTTCACCACGAGCCGGGGTCTAATCGGCATGTTTGCGCAAGGACTGGTGTACAGCCGCGACCAGCTGAGCGAGGAGCAGTACCTCGAGAACGTGATGATCCTAAACTCGCCCGACCGGTCACGGGACGCGGCGTGGACCGACTGGGTCAACCTATCGGTCAGTCAGGTCAACTCCACCTTCTTGGGGCACTCGCACCGCTGGCACGCGGATGACGACGTCTGGTGGGCTTGCCTGTCTTTCGCCATCGACATCCTCGACCACCCCGGCGTCTGGTTCTGCACGGGAAACAACGCGTACCCGGCGACCGAACGAGCCCAGGGGGTAGGAGGGTTCGAAGCGCTGTTCGCTCCGACCGTCTACTGGGGCAACTGGAGAACGCCAAAAGACCGCGCCCCCGGCATGTCGGACCACCTCCCGACCGACCCGCAAGCCGAAGTGCTCTATCCGAAGGCGCTTAGCCTTGAATTCCTTCAAGCGATCTATGTGCCGGAGGACGAGCTGACCGACGACGTCGCGGGCATCATCGGCATCGTCGACCCGCACTCCCCGGCCGATTTGGCAGCCGTGCCATACAGCGCGCGGCCGGAGGTCTTCCAGTGACCTTCGAAGTGACCTCCACCGGCTGTACCGTGGTGAACCGTGGACACAACGCGAATGGCTGAGGTCGCAAGGCCGGGCGCTCGCCCTGATTACCGGGATCGCGTGACGGCGTCGATGCTGTGGGCGGCCTGGGCCGACGCCGTCGGGTTCATCTCCGAATTGACGGACGAGTCCGGTCTTCGCCGCCGCACCGACGGGCGGCCGCTGGACACGTCGATGGACTGGAAGCGTCGAGTCGGAGGCCAGTACGGCGTCCAGGCCTCGCTTCCGGCCGGCACGTACTCCGACGACACCCAGCTGCGCCTCGCTGTCACCCGGTCGATCTCCGAGCATGGCTTCGACGTTGAAGCGTTCGCCCGCATTGAGCTTCCGGTGTGGCCGGCCTATGCCCTAGGTGGCGGGCGGGCATCGCGCGCTGCAGCGGCAGGAATGGCCAAAGCCACCGCGACCTGGCACACGAATTTCTATGACGGGTGGACGAAGGCCGGCGGCAACGGGGCGGCGATGCGTATTCAGCCGCACGTGTGGGCCGGTGGCCTGGACGACACCTACATCGTCCCGGTGCTGCGCGACGTCGTCGTGACCCATGGCCACCCTCGCGCAATTGTCGGCGCGGTGCTGCATGCGGTGGCCCTCGCTTTCTCACTGCGCCAGCGGCACGCACCCGCGGTGAGCGACTGGGCGTCCCTGGTGAACGCGACCCATCGAGCTGTGCGGTTCTTCTCGGACGACCGGGACCTGGCCAACATCTGGGTGCCCGCCTGGGAGCGGGAGGAACAGCGGTCCTTCGAGCAAGCCTGGGGGGAAACCGTCGACGAAGTCGCCGAGCTGCTCACCGCGGGGGACCGGTTTGTCACTGAGATTCATCGTGACGGGGCGGACAGCGTCGAGGCATACCGGCGCATGGTCGAGAAGATGGGGCTGACTGACAAGCGAACTCTCGGCAGCGGGACGGCTTCGGTCACCGCCGCTATGGCGGTGGCCGCGGCGTACCCCAATCGGCCTGCGGAAGCGACGGTCCTCGTGGCCAACGCAGTCGGTACGGACACGGACACCATCGCGACCATCACCGCGGCGATGGTCGCGGCGGGCGCGCCCGCTGCGCTGCCGGGCCCGGTGCAGGACGAGCAGTATTTGCGCCAGGAGGCGGCGCGATTGGCATCCATCGCCGAGCACGAGCCGACGCGCTCTTTCGCCTACCCAGACACCCTAAAGTGGCGACCGCCGCAGTCGCAGCTGGACGCGGTCGGCACCGCAGCTGGGGGACTCGTGCTCGCTGGCCTTGCATGGTTGGAACCCCTTGATGTGCCCCTCACCTCAAAGGATGCGGGCTGGTCGTGGATGCGCACAAGCATCGGGATGACGGTCCTGGTCAAACATCGCCTCGAACCGCGGCCCCTCCCCGCGGGGAACCTGCCGTCGCTCAGGACAACCCCGGAGGGGGCGGTGCGGCGCGCACCAGATGGGACGTACGAGACCCTCTTCGACGATGACGAGCCGGCCACCCCGGAGCCCGAGGCCGAGCTCGAACCCGCGCCGCAGCCCCCGGCGCCCGTGTCAGCGAGCCTAGACACAGTGTTCCAGCGACTCATCGACGACGGTGCAGATGACGCCCGCGTGGGAAACGCACTCCGCGAGGTCGCGCGCCACGGGACTCGAGACCAGTTCGCTGTCCTGACCGGTCAACTGTGGGCACTCTTGCGCGAGCAATAGAGCAACTTCAGGTTGCCGCCCCGATGCCCCACGTGCCGCGCCATGCGCCTCTCCTCGTGCAGCCGCTTCTAAGTGTGCAGTGAGCACCACAGGGACGCAGGCATGGTCTTTTCGTTCTTCGCCGGATAGGTGTGACGTTAGGCGGTTGCGCGCTCGGTGGTCGCCCGTGCCTCTCGTCTGCGGCGAGCGTCGCAACGCTCGCCGCAGCGCGTACGCCGCGCATAGGCGACTCGAAGGAGACAACGCTCACTCAAACAGGTTGGACGGAACCAGACACGAATGCATGGGAAGCGGCGGACTTCGTCGAGGAGAATCAGCTCAAAGCCGCGGTCGGGGATCTCAGCCGCGAACGAGCAGCCTTCCTCAAGGCAATCTGGCTTGGCGGGCGCGACGTAGACGTGGGGGCCAGCGAAACGCAGCGTGATTGGAGGAACTAAACGTCGGCTACGACCCGAACGAGCAGTCGGCGGCCGGCTGGCTACGCGCTCAGCAGGAAGAGGCCCGCGTGGGGACGATGGCGATGGCGCAGCGCACGCCTCGACCAAGCGATGCCCGGATGGCCTCTGGTTTGAAGCTGAAGGTTGATGGCGTGCTGGTGGCGCGGGGACCGACGGGTGCAGCCTCCAGGCCATCTGCCGCTAGCCGCTGACGTGGGTAGTAATTTATCCAGGAAAGCCATTCAGGGGGCAGAAAGTATCACCAGAGGCAGGCGAGAAGTGGCGGCGACCGGCGCGGCCGAGGACGCGATCATCGTCCTCGGGCAGCACATCCGACTGGCCCGCCTGGCTCGAGGGATTACGGCCGAGCATCTCGCGGGCTCCGCGGGCATCACTCGAAAGAACCTGGCCGCGATCGAGAGCGGGAGTGCTGCGGTCAGCATCGGGAATGTCTTCAACGTCGCGACGATCGTGGGCGTGCCGCTGGTCAACGGGGTGATGGGCGCCCGTTGCGCCTCATCCGCGGGGTGTCCCGCGTTCCCCATGCTGGCCACGGCCGGTAAAACGCGACTAAGCCCTCCACGAAGGGTTCTTAGAAATGCCGTCCCTGCGTAGCGGTGGCGCGCCCGCGGCGTGCGGCACCCACCGTCTACAGACTGATCGCCGCCAACGCCATGCCGGAGGAGAGGGCCTCGTCGTGCTGGCGGCGACGTGCAGGCTCGTGCGCGGCAGTACCGTGCTGCGCGGCATCGGCGGCCCCTCCTCATCCGCCGCCTGTGGTCGAATCCGGCGGAGCGGCACAGGAGGTCGCGCCTAGCGCGCATTGGACGCCGAGTCCAGGCGATGAGCCGGGGGCTGCGGGACGACGGACGGATTTGCGACGCCTGTCGCATCTTATGCACAGGTCGGGCCAGAGATCACACCCCATCGTGTTCGTTGGGGCATGCTGTTCCCATGAGCGCACCGGATCTATCGGCGGAGTTGATGTCGACCTTCCGCGAGTGCGGCGCCGAGAAGCACACCACTTTGCTGCTCGGGGCTGGCGCGTCAACGACGTCGGGGCTGCCCGGCTGGGATGAACTGGTGACGAGGCTCCTCGTCGGGAGTAAGGCGGTCGCCGATGAACGTGCTGCTTCCCTTCTTCTCGACCGCCAAGACCCGCTGATCGTTGTCGAAGCTGCGAAAGCGGAGTTCGAACCACATCAGTGGGACACCAAGGTGCGCGCGGCGCTCTATGCCGGAGTGACATCGCTCTCCTCATCGGCCCTGCATCTCGCCGTTGCCGCTCACGCGTTACAGGGCAAGGCGGACGACACAAGCCTGGCGACCCTGAACTTCGACACGCTCCTCGAGGACGCCCTCCGCGAGGTCGCGCTCGTCGACGTCGTATCCGTCAGCGACTCGCACGAGCGGCCGGCTGGGTACGCCGTTCATCATCTCCACGGTGTCGTAGACCCCACCGGTTCATCAGATGTCATCCTCACATTGACGGACTTTCTCGAGGTGCTCGCCGCGAGCGACGCCTGGCAGAAGACGTACATTCGAGACGCGTTGGCGCGCGGTGCGCTCATCATCGCGGGCACGTCCTACCGAGACCCGGACGTTCGTCAGTGGCTCCATGCCGCGGGCAAGGAAGCTCCGGAGGGTCACGCGGCCCTCGTCCTTCTTGCCCGTCAGGGCTTCGCGGTGTCGCGCTCGGAGTTCATCGATCTGCAGGGAGCCTTGGAACGTCAGTGGCGCGCGGTCGGCCTGACGCCGGTTCTCCTCCAGGACCACGCGGACGCCGCCCAGGTGATACGTGAACTCAGATATGTCAACCAGCCCGGGTACCTCGCACCGCAGGAACGGGCTGAACGCTTGTGGCGCATTCATCGGGATCGCTTCGAGTCGCTGCAGAAGCGATATGTCGCGGCTCTGAGATCGGACCTACTTCGGATGAAGTCGGCTCTCGATGTCGAAGAGCTCAACGTCACGCTGTGGCTGGCCGACGGAGCCGGGACCCTTGTGCGTTGGGCATCAGGCGACCGCGTTCACCTTGACCATGATGGCCTGCGCTCTGTCGAGATCGGCTTCGACAGCTCGTGGATCGCGGGCAAGGCGCTGGGAACGGATAACGTGCTTATCCAGGATCTCGATGAGGCGCTCATTCGCCGCTGGAAGTCGGTTCTCGCGACCCCTGTCATCGTCGAGTTCCCGGACCATCCACCCATGACGGTGGCCGCGCTGACGATCGGCCTCCCCGACGGTGCCGAACGCTTCGAACGATCGACCGTGATGTGGCAGGACGCGTTCTCCGACCTTGCCAACGAGTGGGGCGCGCGAATCGGAGATGCCCTGACCGACGGCGGGGGCGGTAGCATCGACAGAAGGGAAAGCGAGAGTCCGTGACGAACAACAGCAGCTCCTTCCAGAGCATCGGAAACGGTGTGTATCGCGTAGGCGGCGTGAAGCGGGACGCCATCACCGGTCGGTTCCTCACCGGGTCGGCCGCAGTGTCTCGTAAGTCAGGTGCCGCGGAGCGCGACGTCTCGGGGAAGCGCCAGACGCCCCCTTCTCGCTGACGCCGCCCGTCCGACACCGAAGGGTGCCGTCGCCAGTGCCCCGTACCCTCGGTGATCGGCTTCGTCCACTCGGTTACCCCGCGTGACACCCCGTGACCACGCGTAACGCCTCGACTTCGGCATCCACGGCGCGCGTGATGACGTGGTCCCATGACTTCACGCCGCACCGCACGCCTGGCCACGATCCTCGGCGCCTCCACCGCAGCCCTGCTCTTCGCCCTCACCGGGTGCGCCGGGGGAGCGGCATCCGGCGACGACTCCTCGCGCATCGTCCTCGGCGCCGATGACGGCACCGAAGCGCACTGGACGGTGCTGAAGCAGAAGCTCGCCGAAGAGGGCATCGACCTCGAGGTGCGCACGATCAACGACGGCGTGCAGCTCAACCAGGGCGTGCAAGACGGCGAGCTCGACGTGAACCTCTTCCAGCACCTCATCTACCTGTCGCAGTTCAACGTCGAGAACAACGGCACCCTCGTGCCGGTGGGGGCCACCGCGGTCTACCCGCTCGCGTTGTACTCCGAGCAGTACACCGACGTGAAGGACCTGCCCGAGGGCGCCAAGGTCGCGATCCCCAACAACCCCACCAACCTCGCCCGCGGTCTGCTCAACCTGCAGACGGCGGGGCTCCTCACCCTGAAGGACGGCGGCAGCGCCCTCTCGACGCCGGCCGACATCGTCACGACCAAGGTCGAGCTGCTGCCCGTCGACACGAACCAGACCGTCACGGCGCTCAAGGACGGCAGTGCGCAGGCCGCGATCGTGAACAACACGCAGGCGCAGAAGGGCGGGCTCGGCGACGAGCTCATCATCTTCAAGGAAGACCTGAACAACCCGCAGCTCGCGCCGTACATCAACGCCTTCGTCACGCGCGACGACAAGAAGGACGACCCCCGCTGGGAGAAGCTCGTCACGGCGTATCACAGCACCGAGGTCGAGGCGGCGGTCACCGAGCTCAACCAGGGCAACCTGCAGTTCAAGGCGGACTGGACCGCCGCCCAGCTGCAGGAAGAACTGACCAGCCTCGAGGACGCACTCAAGGCCCAGAACGGATGACCGCGGTCATCGAGCTGCGGGGCGTCTCGAAGAGCTTCCGCACCGATCGCCGCTCCACCACCACGGCCGTCGACGACGTGTCGCTGCGTGTGGAGGAGGGGTCGATCGTCGGGGTGATCGGGTACTCCGGTGCCGGCAAGTCGACCCTCGTGCGGCTGCTGAACGGCCTCGAGCAGCCGACGTCGGGCACCGTGGAGGTGCTCGGCGTCGATGTGGGGGCGGCATCCGAGGCGAAGCTGCGCGACCTGCGGCGCCGCGTGGGCATGATCTTCCAGCAGTTCAACCTGTTCACCTCGCGCACCGTCGCGGCCAACGTCGCCTATCCGCTGAAGGTGGCCGGGTGGAACAGAGCCGATCGCGACAAGCGGGTCGCTGAGCTGCTCGACTTCGTCGGCATCGGCGACAAGGCGAAGCAGTACCCCCGGCGCCTGTCGGGCGGGCAGAAGCAGCGCGTCGGTATCGCCCGGGCGATCGCCACCGACCCGCGCATCCTGCTCGCCGACGAGGCGACCAGCGCCCTCGACCCGCAGACCACGGCCGAGGTGCTCGACCTGCTGCGCGAGATCAACCGGCGTCTCGGCATCACGATCGTCGTCATCACGCACCAGATCTCGATCGTGCACGAGCTGTGCGACCAGGTGATCGTCATGGACGGCGGTCGCGTCGTCGACAGCGGCGACACGTACCGCGTGTTCGCGCACCCGCGCGCCGACCTGACCAAACGGTTCGTCGCCGCGGTGACGCAGGGCGTGCCCTCGGGCGAGGCGCTGGCCGCGCTCGCCGCGGGTGGGGGAGACCTGGTCAGCGTCGAGGTGAACGAGTTCTCGAGCGAAGACGTCTCGAACGTCTTCCACCGCCACGACGCCCGTCACTCGGTCGTCTACGGCGGGGTGACCGACGTGCTCGGCCGGCAGCTGGGCACGCTCACCTACCGTGTGCACAGCGACGATCTCGACGCCGTGGTGGCGGAGCTGCGCGCGCACACCGACGTCGTCCTGCCCGCGCGGGAGGTGCGCTCGTGAAATGGGAGACCCTTACCCCGGTTCTGCTGCAGTCGATCGGCGAGACGGTCTACATGGTCGCCGTGTCGCTGCTCATCGCGGGCATCGCGGGGCTGGTCATCGGCGCACTGCTGTACGCCACGCGTCCGGGCAACGTGTTCGCCAACCGCGTGGTCTTCGCGATCGCGAACCTCGTGATCAATCTGATCCGCCCCATTCCGTTCATCATCTTCCTCACCGCGGTGGCCCCGGTCACGCGTGCGGTGACGGGAACGACCCTGGGGACGGATGCCGCGATCGTGCCCATCACGATCATGGCGACGGTCGTGATCGCCCGCGTGGTGGAGCAGAACCTCGTCGCCGTCGACCCCGGCACCGTGGAGGCTGCCCGCGCGGTCGGCGCCCGGCGGATCGGGGTGCTGTTCGGCGTCGTGATCCCCGAGGCGCTCGCGCCGCTGATCCTCGGGTACACGTTCATGTTCATCGCGGTCGTCGACATGTCGGCGATGGCGGGCTACATCGGCGGCGGCGGGCTCGGAAACTTCGCCATCATCTACGGCTACCAGCAGTTCAACGCGCAGGCGACCTGGGTGACGGTCGCGATCATCGTCGTGATCGTGCAGGCGGGGCAGCTGATCGGCAACGCGCTCGCGCAGCGGATCCTGCGGCGCTGAGCTCGGGGCTCGCTCTCGCCCGGTGAGCGCGCCCGCGGCCGTCGCACGGTGCGGCCGCGGCATCCCCGTCCCGTTGAGTGTCCACGACACGCCGTCACCCGGCGTGAGCCTTCGGCGTTTTGTGGACACTCAACGTGGTCCGGCTGAGTGGCTCGCTTCCGACGGGGAGGCGGTGACGCCGGGTCGTCAGGGCGAGCTCGACCGGGGGGCTCCGGCTTACCCTCGGAGGATGAGCCTGCCCCGCACCCTCGCCCGCTGGCTGCTCGGTGCCGCGCTCGTGTTCACCGGCACCGCGCACCTCTCGTTCGCGCGCGACGAGTTCGTCGCTCAGGTTCCGTCGTGGCTTCCGCTCCCGATCGACGTCACGGTGGTGGCATCCGGGGTCGTCGAGATCGCGCTCGGACTCGCTCTCCTCGTCCTCCGCCGCCGCCGCGTGGCAGTCGGCTGGATCGTCGCGGCCTTCTTCGTCGCGATCTTCCCCGGCAACATCGAGCAGTTCGTCCGGGGCACCGACGCGTTCGGCCTCGACACCGACCTGGCCCGCGGCATCCGTCTGCTCTTCCAGCCTCTGCTGGTGATCTGGGCCCTGTGGTCGACCGGAGCGTGGAAGGCCTGGCGAACCCGGCGACGAGCCCGCGGGCGCTGAGTCGCGGTCGGGCGCGCTGATCTCCGCGTTGCTCGACGCGCCGCGTGGTCGCGGCATCCCCCACCCTGTTGAGCGTCCAAGACAGGCCGCTTCGGCCTTGCGCGTGCGGCGTGTTCTGGACACTCAATGTGAGGTGGGCGCGGCGCGGTGACGCGGCGGTGCGGAGGCGTTGAGCGTCCAAGACACGCCGCTTCGGGCCTTGCGCGTGCGGCGTGTTCTGGACACTCAACGTGAGGTGGGCGCGGCGCGGCGCGAGCGGCGCGGAGGCGTTGAGTGTCCAAGACACGCCGCGCCGGACCGGGCGACCGCGGCGTGTCCTGGACGCTCAACCCCGAGGGGCGCGGCGTCAGCCGCGCGCGCCCTCGGCCTTCAGCACCTCGGCCAGCACGTCGAGGCCGCGGTGGGCGTCGGCATCGCCGATGACGGCGGGCGGAACGACGTGCACGCGGTTCTCGGCGAAGAAGCCGAGCACGCCCTTCTCGAGCATGGCGGCCTTGATCGCGCCGATGCGCGCGGCGGCGAGCGGCTCGCGGGTGTCCCGGTCGGCGACGAGCTCGACGGCCCAGAACACTCCGAGACCGCGGACCTCGCCGACCAGCGGCGACTCCTCGGCCAGGGTGCGCAGGCGCGGGCCGATGACCTCGTCGCCGATGCGCCGCGCGTTCTCGATCACGCCCTCGTCGGCCATGGCCTGCTGGGCCGCGACGATGGACGCTGCCGCCAGCGGGTGTCCGGAGTACGTCAGCCCGCCGGGGAAGACGCGGTCCTCGAAGGTCTGGGCCACGGCATCCGAAATCACCACTCCGCCGACGGGTACATAGCCGGAGTTCACGCCCTTGGCGAAGGTGATCAGGTCGGGTCGCACGTCGAAGGCGTCGAAGGCGAACCACTCGCCCGCCCGTGCGAAGCCGGCCATGACCTCGTCGAGGATGAGCAGGATGCCGTAGCGATCGGCGATCTCGCGGACCCCGGCGAGGTAGCCGGGCGGGGGGACCAGGATGCCGGCGGTGCCGGGGATCGTCTCGAACAGGAACGCAGCGATCGTGTCGGGCCCCTCGGCCTGGACCGTGCGCTCGAGGTGGCGCAGTGCCCGCTCGCACTCCTGCTCGGGCGTCTCGGCCCAGAACTCGGAGCGGTAGAGGTAGGGACCGAAGACGTGCACGTGGCCGCGGGAGTACTCGTTCGGCATCCGTCGCCAGTCGCCGGTGGCGACGATGGCCGCCCCGGTGTTGCCGTGGTACGAGCGGTAGTGCGACACGATCTTGTCGCGGCCGGTGGTCAGCCGCGCCATGCGGATGGCGTTCTCGTTGGCGTCGGCACCGCCGTTGGTGAAGAACACCTTCGAGAAGCCCTCTGGGGCACGCTCGAGCACGAGCTCGGCGGCGTGCGCGCGCATCTCGTTCGCGTGCGCGGGGGCGACGGTGGTCAGCTGCGCCGCCTGCTCCTGGATGGCCGCGACGACGCGGGGGTGCTGATGGCCGATGTTGACGTTGACCAGCATGCTCGAGAAGTCGAGGTAGCTCCGGCCGTCGGCATCCCACACCTCCACGCCCGAGCCTCCGGCGAGGGGGAGCGGAGCGAGGGTGCGCTGAGCGGACCACGAATGGAAGACGCTCGAGCGGTCGCGCTCGCTGATCTCGGCGTTTCGGGTCGTCGTGAGGGGAGTGGCCATGCCCCCAGTGTGCGACGCCGGGGGCACACGTCGGCAGCGCCGTTTTGTCGGTAATGTCGGGGAACGATCGACAGTTTGGCCCCCCATGCCCGCCACCCTTCGCGTCCTCCTCGACGACGGCTCGTTCCCCGTGCGCTCCCTGACGGGGCTCGACGACGACGCGCTCGATCTGCCTTTGTCGTGGGTGCACAGCTCCGACCTGCTCGACCCCACCCCGTGGCTCGAGTCGGGGAACCTGCTGCTGACCAACGGCGCCCAGTTCTCGGACGATCCGGATGCCGAGACGGTGGCCGCGTACTGTCGCCGTCTGCGGGAGCACGGGGTCGTGGGAGTCGGTTTCGCGACCGACATCATCCACGCGCGGGTGCCCGATGCCGTCGTGCGTGCCGGAGAGGCGGCAGGGCTTCCGATCGTGGAGATCGCCGGGCGGGCGCCCTTCATCGGCATCATCCGCTTCGTCGCCGACATCCTCGCCGCCGAGCGCGCGGCCCGCTTCTCGTGGCTGCTCGACGCGCAGCGGGCCGTGGCACGGGCGGCGGTGCGCGACGACGGTCTGCGCGAGATCCTGCACACGCTGTCGCGCCTGCTCGGTGCGTGGGTCGACCTGTACGACGCGGTCGGCGGGCGTCTGGCGCTGCCCGGGCTGCGATCGGCCCCCGACGATGTCGAGGGTGAGGTCGGGCGCGAAGTGCGGCGATTGCTCGAACGGCGCACGGCGGCGAGCCTCGTCATCCCGTCGGCGAACGGCGCGCTGCTGCAGACGATCGGGCAGAGCTCCCGCCTGCGCGGGGTGCTCGCCGTCGGCGGTCCGGAGCCCCTCGATCCGGCCGGTCGCGACCTGGTGGCCACGGTCGTCGCCCTGGCGAGCATCGCGCTCGAGCAGCAGAGGAACCTGCAGACGTCGATGAGGGGGGTGCGCGCGGGCGTGGTCGACATGCTCGTCGCGGGGCAGGAAGACACGGCGCGCCGCGTCGCCGCGTCGTCGCTCGGGGGTCTTCCCGCGCCTCCCCACCTGGTCGGGGTGGTCCGCGACGCGGCCGCGGTCCCCGGGCTGCTCGACGAGCTCGATCTGGTCTCGAGCGACCCGCAGCGCCTGTTCTCGGCCGAGCGCGGCGACGACGTGATCGTGCTGCTCGCCGAGGGGGCGGGCGACGCGCTCGCCGCGCTGGCCGAGCGGCGCGGCCTCGCGGTCGGCACCGCGCGGCACGGCGCGGGCGACGCGCTCGCGTCGACCCTGCGGCACGCGGAACAGGCCGCGCGCGACGCCGCCCCCGGGCACCTGCGGGCGTATGCGGAGCTCGCCGGTCGGGGTCTGGTCGAGGCGCTCCGCGAGCGAGGGGGCTCCGTGCTCGCGCGCACCGTGCTGCAGCCGCTGGAGGCGCTGCCGGCCGAGGAGCGCGATCGGCTGCGGGCATCGGCGCGGGCGTGGCTGGAGGCCAACGGCGCCTGGGATCCCGCGGCGCGGGGGCTCGGCATCCACCGTCATACGCTGCGTGCGCGCATGGCCCACCTCGAGCAGCTCCTCCAGCTCGACCTGTCGTCGTTCGCGGCACGGGCCGAGCTGTGGGCCGCCCTGGAGTTCGCCGACCCCGAGTAGGACCCGCGTGAGGTGCCCGATCTTGTCGCCCCCACCGAGGGGGAAGCGACAGAAATTGGCACCTCGCGCGAGAGGGCGGCGGCGTCAGGTGTTCTGCGGGAAGCCCAGGTCGATGCCGCCGTGGGTGGCGGGGTCGAGCCAGCGGCTCGTGACGGCCTTCTCGCGCGTGAAGAAGTCGAATCCGTGCACGCCGTAGGCCTTCGCGTCGCCGAAGAGCGACTTCTTCCAGCCGCCGAACGAGTGGTAGGCCACGGGCACGGGGATGGGCACGTTGATGCCGATCATTCCCACCTGCACCTCGCTCTGGAAGCGACGGGCCGCTCCCCCGTCGTTGGTGAAGATGGCCGTGCCGTTGCCGAACTCGCCGCTGTTGATGAGCGCGAGCCCCTCGTCGTAGGTCTGCAGGCGCACGACCGACAGCACGGGGCCGAAGATCTCCTCGGTGTAGGCGCGTGAGCTGGTGGGCACCGCGTCGAGCAGCGTCGGACCGAAGAAGAAGCCGTCCTCGTGGCCGTCGACCACGTAGCCGCGGCCGTCGACGACGACCCTCGCCCCGTCCGCCTCGGCGATGTCGACGTACGACGACACCTTGTCGCGGTGGGCCTCACTGATGAGGGGTCCCATGTCGGGCTCGTCGGCGGCGGCGCCGTTTCCGATGCGGAGCTTCGCGATGCGCTCGGTGACCTTGGCGATCAGCGCGTCGGCGACGGGCTCGACGGCCAACACGACCGAGATGGCCATGCAGCGTTCTCCGGCCGCCCCGAACCCGGCATTCACGGCCTGGTCGGCGACGAGGTCGAGATCGGCGTCGGGAAGCACGAGCATGTGGTTCTTCGCGCCGCCCAGGGCCTGCACGCGCTTGCCGTTGCGCGAGGCGGTCTCGTAGATGTACTGCGCGATGGGGGTCGACCCCACGAACGAGATGGACTGCACCTCGGGGGCGTTCAGCAGTCCGTCGACGGCGACCTTGTCGCCCTGCAGCACGGTGAAGGCGCCCTCGGGCAGGCCCGCCTCTCTCCACAGCTGTGCGAGCCAGAGGGATGCCGAGGGGTCCTTCTCGCTGGGCTTGACGATCACGGCGTTCCCGGCGGCGAGGGCGATCGGGAAGAACCACATCGGCACCATCGCCGGGAAGTTGAAGGGGCTGATGACGCCCACCACCCCGAGCGGCTGCTTCAGCGAGTACACGTCGATGCCGTTCGAGGCGTTCTCGGAGTACGCCCCCTTGAGCAGGTGGGGGAAGCCGGTGGCCAGTTCCACGACCTCCTGACCGCGGAGGATCTCGCCCATGGCATCGGAGTGCACCTTGCCGTGCTCGGCGGTGATGATCTCGGCCAGCTCGCCCGTGCGGGCGTTGAGCAGCTCGCGGAAGGCGAACAGCACGCTCTGGCGCTTGGCGATCGAGAACGCGCTCCACGCGACGAACCCGCGTCCGGCCGAGGCGACGGCGGCGGCGACGTCGGCCTCGTCGGCGAGGGCGACGTGGGCCCGCACCGCGCCGGTGGCCGGGTTGTAGACGGGGGCGGTGCGTCCGCCGGCGGACGTGGCGGCGGCGCCGTCGATCCAGTGCGTGATGACGGGGAGGTCGGTGTCGGTCATGCCCCCAGTAAAGGCCGCGCGCGCATCTCGCGCCGCTGACAAAGCGGCGAGCTCGTCGCCGACTGCGGGACAGATCGGCACGGGATGTCTGCGGGTCGATCCCTGAGAGAGTCGTATGCGACGCGGACTGAGTTTGAGAACGATTATCACGAGCGATACGGTGTCGGTATGACCCGTCGCATCCTCGCCCCCGTCGCCCTCGGGGCCGTCTCCGTTCTCGCGCTCGCCGGTTGCGCCGGCGGTTCCCCCGCGGCCTCCTCCGCCGATTCGGCCGGGAAGGTCAGCGTCGTGGCATCCACCGACGTGTACGGCTCGATCGCCGAGGCGATCGGCGGCGACTTCGTCGACGTGACCTCGATCATCACCTCGCCCACCCAGGACCCGCACGAGTACGAGGCGAGCGCGCAAGACCAGCTGACGCTGAAGAACGCCGGTCTCGTCATCGAGAACGGTGCGGGCTACGACGCCTTCATGGAGGGCCTCGTGCAGGCCAGCGGCTCGACCGCCCCGGTCATCACGGCCGTCGAGTACAACCACGACTACCCGGGGGCGGCGTCGCACGACGAGGCCCACGCCGACGAGGCGAGCCCGGCGCCGAGCGAGAGCGCCGACGACCACGACCACGCCGACGACGACGGACACGATCACATCGAGGGCTTCAACGAGCACGTCTGGTACGACCCGCACACGGTCGAAGACCTCACCGCGGCGATCGCCACCGAGCTCGGCCAGCTGGCGCCCGACCACGCCGCCGCCTTCACCGCCAACGCCGAAGCGTTCACGAAGGAGATCGCCGGTCTCGAGGATTCCCTCGGCCAGATCGAGGCGACGGATGCCGGAGCGAAGATCTTCGTGACCGAGCCGGTCCCGCTGTACCTGACGACGGCCGCGGGCCTGACCAACGCCACCCCGAACGAGTTCAGCGAGTCGGTCGAAGAGGGCCAGGACGTGCCGCCCGCGACCCTGCTGGAGTCGCTGCAGCTGCTGGATTCGGGGCAGATCTCGGTCATGATCGTGAACCCGCAGACCGGCGGCGCCGAGGTCACGCAGGTCGAGGACGAGGCCAAGGCCAAGAACATCCCGGTGGTCGAGTTCACCGAAACGCTCCCCGAGGGACAGACTTACCTCTCGTGGATGCAGAGCAACATCACGGCCCTGTCCGACGCGCTGGCGGCGTGAGCGCCGCCGCACCGCTGCGCATCCGCGGCGCCGCCCTCGAGCGGGGCGGCCGCGAGCTGTGGTCCGGGCTCGACCTCGAGGTCGAGCCCGGCGAGCTCGTGGCGGTGCTCGGACCCAGCGGTTCGGGCAAGACCACGCTGCTGCGCGCCATCCTCGGCCTCGAGCGCCTGAGCGCCGGGACCGTCGAGGCGCTCGGAGCGCCGGTGCGTCGCGCGGGCAACCGCCGCATCGGGTACATCCCCCAGCAGCGCCCGCTGCCGCGGGAGACGCCGCTGCGCGGTCGCGACATCATCGGCCTGGGCGTCGACGGCCACCGCCTGGGCCTGCCGCTGTCGCGAAAGAAGGACCGCGCGCGCATCGACGGGCTGCTCGCGGCCGTCGGGGCCTCCGAGTTCGGCGATCGTCCGGTGGGACTGCTCTCGGGCGGTGAGCAGCAGCGGCTGCGCGTGGGCCAGGCCCTCGCCGACGATCCCGCACTGCTGCTGTGCGACGAGCCGCTGACCAGCCTCGACCTCGCGAACCAGCAGGCGGTCGTGCGTCTCATCGACCGGCATCGCCGCGAGCGCGACGCCGCCGTGCTGCTGGTCACCCACGACATCAACCCCGTGCTCTCGCGCGTCGACCGCATCCTCTACATCGCCCACGGACGCTTCACCCTGGGCACCCCCGACGAGGTGCTCACGACCGAGACCCTCACCGCCCTCTACGGGGCTCCGGTGTACGTGGTGCGCGCCGGCGATCAGCTCATCGTCGTCGGAGCCCCCGATGCCGACGAGGCCCACCACCATCACGACGAGGACGACGCATGAACTGGTCCGATGTCGGCACCGCCCTCTTCGGCGGGGTGAGCCAGTACGGCGCCATCCTCGAGCTGGTGCAGAACTCCGTCTACGCCGGGGCCGTCCTCGGCCTCGTGGGCGGGCTCATCGGCGTGTTCGTGATGCAGCGCGACATGGCCTTCGCCGTGCACGGCATCAGCGAACTGTCGTTCGCGGGCGCCGCGGTGGCGCTGCTCATCGGCGTCGACGTGGTGACCGGCTCGATCGTCGGCTCGCTCATCGCGGCGGCGCTGATCGGCCTGCTCGGAGCCCGCGCCCGCGACCGTAACTCCATCATCGGCGTGCTCATGCCGTTCGGTCTGGGTGTCGGCATCCTGTGCCTGTCGCTGTACAACGGCCGCAGTTCCACGCGGTTCAGCCTGCTCACCGGCCAGATCGTGTCGGTGCAGAGCGCGCAGCTCGGCTGGCTGGTGGTCATCGGGCTGTTCGTGCTGCTCGCGCTGCTGTTCATCTGGCGCCCCCTGCGCTTCGATTCGCTCGACCCGCAGTCCGCCGCCGCGCGGGGCGTGCCCACCACGGCGGTGTCTCTGGCGTTCATGCTGCTGCTGGGCCTGATCGTCGCGGTCGCGGTGCACATCATCGGTGCGCTGCTCGTGATGGCACTGCTGGTGACGCCGGCGGCGGCGGCGATGCGGGTGGCGTCGGGTCCGCTGTCGGTGCCCGTGCTGGCCGCGCTGTTCGGCTTCGTCTCGGCGGTGGGCGGCGTGCTGCTCGCGGTCGCGGGCACGCTGCCCGTCAGCCCGTACATCACGACGATCTCGTTCCTGATCTACCTGGTCTGCCGCGTCATCGGCGCGCGACGCGATCGCACCACCCGCGCCCTGTAACGCGCCCAGCCGATTCACCGATCCCCTCGATAGACTCGCCGCCATGGTCCAGCGCAATACGTGGCAGCGCGAACGCGTGCGCGAAGCCCTGTCCGGCGCGGGCGGCTTCGTCAGCGCGCAGGCGCTGCACGCCACACTGCGCGACGAGAACACCGGCATCGGCCTGGCCACGGTGTACCGCACGCTCGCGGGCCTCGCCGCCAAGGGCGACGCCGACTCCCTTCAGAGCCCCGAGGGCGAGAACCTCTTCCGCGCCTGCGAGACCCGCGGTCACCACCACCACCTGATCTGCCGCTCGTGCGGCGTCACGGTCGAGATCGCCGCCACCGACGTCGAGGAGTGGGCGCAGCGCACCGCCGCGCAGCACGGCTTCACCGAGGCCGAGCACGTGGTCGACATCTTCGGCATCTGCACCGCCTGCGCCCAGGCGCGGGCTCGCGAGCGTGGCGACGACTAGTCGCACCGCCGCGTCCACGCCCGCGCGCACCGGCGCGTCGCGGACGCTGGTCGCGCTCGGACTCGGTGTCGTCGTGGTCTCGGCGCTGTTCCTCGTCGACGCGTTCGCGCCCACGTTCTTCTCGCAGCCGCTCCCCACCCGCGCGCAGGACGGGCTGACCCTCGCCCTCAGCGTGCTCATCGAGTCGCTGCCGTTCGTGATCCTCGGCGTCGTGCTGTCGATCATCGTGCAGGTGTGGGTGCCGCCGGGGGCGATCGAGCGATGGATGCCGCGCGCGCCGTGGGCGCGCCGAGCCGTGCTGTCGCTGCTGGGCATGTTCATCCCGGTCTGCGAGTGCGGCAACGTGCCGTTCGCCCGCGGGCTCCTCATGCGCGGCTTCGGGGTGTCCGACACCCTGACCTTCCTCGTCGCCGCGCCCATCGTGAACCCCATCGTCATCATCAGCACGCACGCGGCCTTCGGCTTCAGCGACGGCATCCTGGTGGCACGCCTGATCGGCGGGTTCCTCGTCGCCAACCTGCTCGGCTGGCTGTACAGCCGGCATCCCGATCCCGACAAGCTGCTCACCGAGCGGTTCCTCGAAACCTGCGAGATCGTCGTGCAGGAGCGCGGCGGCCGCGGGCGCCGGACGCTCGCCCAGCTCGTCGTCGAGCTGCGGTCGGTCATGCCGGCGCTGATCATCGGGTCTCTGATCGCGGGCGCGGTGCAGGTGCTCATTCCGCGCAGCGCGCTGCTGGCGATCGGGTCCGACCCGGCCCTGTCGATCGCCGCGATGATGCTGCTGGCCATCGTGGTCTCGCTTTGCTCGAACGTCGACGCGTTCTTCGCCCTGTCGTTCGCCTCGACGTTCACGCCCGGATCGCTCGTGGCCTTCCTCGTGGTCGGCCCGATCATCGACCTCAAGATGATGGCGCTGCTGCGCACCACGTTCAGCACCCGTGTGCTGGTGGGGATGACCGTGGTGGTCGTGCTGTTCGCCTTCGCCCTCGGAACGGTGGTGAACCTCCTTGTCTAGAACGAGTGCCCTCGCCACGCGCTGGCTCGGGGTGGGCCTGACGGCCTGCCTGTCGATCACCACGATCACCCTGTGGGTCACGGGCCGCATGTCGCTGTACATCAACCCCGATTCGGCGTGGTTCGCGGTCGGGATGTCGGTCGTCGCGCTGATCGGGGCGGTCGCCTCGTTCGCCTTGCCTCTCGGCGCGGAAGCCGACCACGGGCACGATCACGAGCACGGGCACGCACCCGCGGCGGCCTCGGCTCGCCGCGAGGCCTTCGCGCACGCCGACCACGAGCACTCCGATCCGACCGACGCCCACGACCGGGCCGCGCACGACCATCTCGCCGCGCGTCCGCGGCTCACCCCCGGGGGCGTCGCGGCCTTCGCCGGGGGCGTGCTCGCCTCGGGCGCCGTCATCGCGGTGCTGCTGACCCCGGCCGCCTCGCTCTCGACCGAGCTCGCCGTGTCGCGCGACGTGGGGGCTCCGCCGCTGTTCGCCGGATCCGACGTGATCACCCTGGCGGCCTCGGGCGACACCTCGACGTTCGGCGTCGGCGATTGGTCGGCGGTCTTCGCCCACGCGACCAACCCCGAGACCTTCGACGGCAAGCCGGTCACCCTCACCGGCTTCATCACCCCGGGCGGCGACGGCGCGAGCTTCGATCTCACGCGCCTGGTCATCACGCACTGCGTCATCGACGCGCAGACCGCGCGCCTGCCCATCGCTGCGACCGGCGATGCGCCCTCGACCGGGCAGTGGGTCACGGTCACGGGAACGGTGCGCTCCAGCGGCGACGGCAAGCTCGAGGTGCACGCCGAGCAGGTCGCCTCGATCGACGAGCCGACGGACCCGTATGAGTACTGATTCGCGCCGCGGCGGCGACTCCCGTCGTACTCGCGCCCGCCGCCGGCGCGGGCGCGGCTTCCTCGTCGCGTTCGCCGCCGTGCTGGGGGCGCTGGCGCTGGTGGGCGGCGTGGGCGGCGTCGTCGCCGTGGCGCAGGGCCCGCGTGTCACCGACGTGCAGGTCGACCCGACCGCCGCCGTCGCGGCATCCGGATCCCGGGTCATCCTCACCACGACGCAGTCCCTCGAGACCGTCGACCCCTCGCAGGTGCAGGTCGAGCCGGCGACGCCGTTCACGGTCGACACCGCCGGACGGAGCGTCGGGGTGCGCTTCACGCTGCCGCTGCGCGACGACACCGACTACCGCATCACCGTCAACGGCGTCAGCGGCCTCGGCGCGGGGCCGGCGTCGACCCTCACCGAGACGTTCCGCACACCGCCGCTGCAGGCCTATCTCATGCAGCGCGGCACCCCCGAGGGCGACACGATCTTCCGCACCGACCTGCAGGGCGAGGCGGGGCTGCCGGTCTTCGTCAACGCGCACATCGAGGACTTCCGCGCGACGGCGAACCACTTGGTCATCTCGGTGCGCGACGGCGACACGGCCCGCGTCATCGTGACCGACTCCGACGGGGGCAATCCGCGCGACATCGCCCTGCCCGGACCCGGCTTCGTGTCGAACCTGCAGTCGGCCGATCGCGGAGAGCGCATCGGCTTCACCTTCTCGGATGCCGATCTGGGCGCCGCCGGCGGACGCGAGAGCCGCCTGTTCACGGCGTCGGCGGCCGATGACGCCGCCCCCACCGAGGTCGGCCTGAACGGCGGCGACGTGCGCATCGCCGATTGGCGGTTCGTGCCCGACACCGACAGCATGCTCGTGCTGACCTTCGATTCGCGCCTGCTGCTCACCGACGCGCAGGGCGGCAACGCCGCTCCGCTGGGCAGCGCGGTGTCGATCGACGGCATCGCCCGCGGGTCGTCGGTGGCGATCGTCGAGCGGGTCGAGGGCATCCGCGAGATCAACCTGACCGATGGATCCGAGCAGCCGCTCGTGCAACCGGTCGACCCCCCGGGCCTGGCGGGGCGGGCGACCCCCGTGCCGGGCGCCGGAGCGGGGACCATCCGCTCGTTCGCCGACATCAGCGCCGACGGGGTGTCGCGCTCGACGACCGTGGCGCACGTCGACACCGACGGCGCCGTGCGATCGCTGCTCGAGGTGCCGGGCTCCGACACGGTGCTGCAGACCTGCGTGTCGCCGAGCGGTCGGTACGCGGCCGTGCTCGTGGCGCCCCGCGCCGTCGACAACCCGTTCGACCGCTACCAACTGCCGCTGCCCGAGAAGCTGCAGACGCATCTCGTCGAGGTCGACACGGGCCAGGAGCTCGTCGCGCTGCAGGGCTTCGACCTGTCGTGGTGCCAGGTGCCCCCGCAGTGAGCCGCCCCGCGACGCGGGACGACCTCTCGGTCCTGCCGGTCGAGGTCGCGCCGCGTCTGCTCGGCGCGCGGCTCGAGACCGTCGTCGGCGGGGAGCGCGTCGTGCTGCGCGTCACGGAGGTCGAGGCGTACCACGGCCGCGGAACCGGCGAGCAGCCCGACCCGGGCTCGCACGCCCGCATGGGACCGACCGCGCGCAACGCCACGATGTGGGGCGAGCCGGGGCACCTCTACGTGTACCTGAGTCATGGCATCCATTCGTGCGTCAACGTCGTCTGCGCACCCGACGGGGTGGCCGGCGGTGTGCTGCTGCGCGGCGGCGAGGTCGTCGAGGGGGCCGACGTGGCGGAACGGCGCCGACTCGAACGACGCGGGGCGGTGCGCTCCGCCCGCGACCTCGCGCGCGGACCCGGGCGACTCGGCGATGCGGTCGGGCTGCGGCATCCGGTGCACGACGGCATCGACGCGATCACCGGGGTCGAGCAGGCGGGCGCGCGGGCGCGTCTGCTGCTGCCCGAGACGCCGGTGCGCGACGTCGCGACGGGGCCGCGCGTGGGGGTGGCGGGGGTCGCGGGAACCGCGGCGTTCCCGTGGCGGTTCTGGATCGAGGGGGATGCCACGGTGTCGGCGTTCCGGTGGGGGCGGGGCGCCGCCGAGGCGGCGGGTGGCTGAGGCCGGTCCCGTCGACCGGTCCGGGGGTCCGGGTCCGGGCCGTGCTATACTGACCCCTTGTCTGCGCGCACTCCAGCACGCAGTTCGCTCCCCGATTCTCGACCGCGGCCTCGTGTCGTGCTCGAACGGGGTGCAGACAAGGGATCTTGGGTGGCACCGTCCGGTGTCACGGTACAGAAGGAGACATCACCATGGCAGCAGTGTGCCAGGTGACTGGAGCGGTTCCCGGCTTCGGTCACAACATCTCGCACTCGCACCGCCGGACGAAGCGCCGCTTCGACCCGAACGTGCAGAAGAAGACCTACTTCGTTCCGTCGCTGGGTCGCAACATCAAGCTCAACGTTTCGGCGAAGGGCATCAAGGTCATCGACGCACGCGGCATCGAGTCCGTCGTTCGTGACCTGCAGGCGAAGGGCGTGAAGCTGTAATGGCGAAGAAGGCTCAGGACGTACGTCCCATCATCAAGCTGCGTTCGACGGCCGGCACGGGGTACACCTACGTGACGCGCAAGAACCGCCGCAACAACCCCGACCGCATCGTGCTCAAGAAGTACGACCCCGTGGTCCGCAAGCACGTCGACTTCCGAGAGGAGCGCTAAGCACATGGCCAAGAAGAGCAAGATCGCGCGCAACGAGCAGCGCAAGGTCGTCGTCGAGCGCTGGGCTGCCAAGCGCGCCGAGCTGAAGAAGACCCTGGTCGACCCGACCGCCACCGACGAGGCCCGCGAGGCCGCCCGCGTGGGCCTGCAGAAGCTGCCCCGCAACGCGTCGCCCGCCCGCGTGCGCAGCCGCGACGTCATCGACGGCCGCCCCCGTGGCGTGCTGACGAAGTTCGGCGTCTCGCGCGTCCGCTTCCGCGACATGGCCCACCGTGGCGAGCTGCCCGGTGTGACCAAGTCGAGCTGGTAAGCACCAGAGATCCGCACGAGAGGCGGGGGTTCCGAAAGGAGCCCCCGCCTCTCGTCGTCGTGGTCACGGGTGACAGGGGCCGTGAGACGCCTCCACCCATCGCCGTCATCCGGGCTTCGCGGTGAGGTGGGCGATCGCCTGGGCCCGGGTGCTGACGCCGAGCTTGACGTAGATGGATCGCACCTGGCTCTTGACCGTGTTCACCGAGACGCCTCGCTCGCGGGCGATCTGGGCGAGGCTCGAGCCGGTGGCCAGCAGCGCGGCCAGGGCGTGCTCCGTGGGGGTGAGCCCGGGTACGTCGCGGGCGGGCGGCGCGGCGTGGGGGCGCGCGGCGAGCTGGAGCAGGGCGTCACGGATCGATGCCGCCGTGCCCGCGAGTTCGGGATGATCCTCGGCCGCCGCCTCGACGAGATCGGCGCATTCGGTGGCGGGGAGCATGATGAAGGGCGTCCGCGAGCTCCCGGTGCGCGAGATCAGCATCAGCGCGGATGCCATGCTCTGGCGGGCGCGTCGCTCCTGACCGATCCGCCGGAAGGCGATCGCGCGCAGCAGCAGCATCCGCGGCAGGCTACGCAGGCAATGGTCGTCCTCCGAGGCGGCGCACGCGTCGGTCTCGAGGAGCGCCTCGCGCTCGCGGCCCAGCAGCAGCAGGGCGACGGCGCGCTGCGTCGCGAAGCACGTACCGTGCCCCTCCGGGCTGAGCGCCGAGGCCACCGCCGCGAGTCCGTCGGCGGGCTGGTCGTGCGCCAGGAACAGGTCGGAGCGCATGCACATCAGCAGATGGCGGACCGCGCGTTGGCTGCTGTGCCGCCGGCTGCCGTGCAGCAACTGCCAGCTCGCCGCGATCCCGTCGGCGAACTCCCGCCGGATGACGCGGCACATCACCTCGGCGGCGCGCGAGGCGTAGTCGAGATAGGGGTCGTCGGGGGCGAGGGCGGCGAGCTCCCCGCTGATCGCGGACAGCCTGTCGTGTTCCATGCGCGCCGCCGAGACCAGACAGTCGGCGAGCAGGACCAGGAAGGAGACCTCGCGGGCATTCCACCCGGCCTCGACGAAGAGGTCGGTGGCCGCGCGGATCGTGGGCGCCGCGCGCTCGTTCTCTCCGTTCAGGGCGAGGCCGAAGCTGCTCACCGCGAGAGCGCGATAGCGCAGGGCGTCGGTGTCGGCGAAGAGCTGTGCTTCCTCCCCGAAGCGGACACCCGACTGGGGGGACCCGACCGCGCAGAGGTACTCGCCCACGCTGGAGAGCAGCTCCGACCGGGCGCCCGGTGACAGCCCGGCGGGGCGGTTCAGATGCGTGCCGTCGAAGTAGCGCGCGATCAGCGCGATGCCGTCGCCCAGGGCGTCGCGGCGTGCGCGAGCGACGAGGAGGGCGGAGAGGATCCGCGCACCGTCGTCGGTCCATCGTCGCGGGGGGTCGAAGGCCTCGGTCTCGGCGAGCAGGGCGAGGTGGCGGGGTTCGGGCACACCGGAGCCGGGAAGCAGCCGAGTCGCGGTGAGGAGCGCGGCCGCTCGAAGCGTGTCGTGCGGCTCGACGTTCAGTGGGTGCGCTCGCCGGATCACCTCGCCGGGATCAGCCATCGGCGGTCCGACCGCAGGCGGGGCGCGCGTTCGCCGAGCGCGTCAGCGCCTCGACGGCTTCGTGCCGGCCGCGTACCCCCAACTTGGCGTAGATCGATCGCACCTGGCTCTTCACCGTGTTCACCGAGACCCCGCGTTCGTCGGCGATACCGGCGATGCTGAGCGACGTGGTCAGTCGGTGCGTCAGGTCGCGCTCCGTGGGGGTCAGCTGTCGGAGCGGGCGTGGGCGGGGCCCCGGGCCGTCGGGGGTGGCGACGATCGCCAGAGCGTCGAACACGCACGGCATCGCGTCGCGGAACTCCGGACGCTCGAGCATGACGGCAGCGATGAGATCGCGGGTCTCGTCGTGGGGAAGCATGACGAAGGGGGTCCCCGAGGTGCCCGTGCGCAGTAGCAGAACCATCGCCGCCTCCGTGCTGGCGGCTGCGCGTTCCCCCTCGCCGAGCCGCCGATGCGCCAGCGCCCTGCGCAGCAGAAGCGGGGTGAGCGTGCGAAGGCAGTGGTCGGCCCCGGTCGCCACGCAGGCGTCGGTCTCGGCGAGGAGCTCCCGCTCGCGGCCCAGGCGGAGCAGGCTCGCCGCGCGCTGCATCGAGAAACAGATGCCGTGCCCGTCCGGATCGTCGTAGGGAGCGAGCGTCGCCAGGGCCTCGGCGGAACGACCCTGTGCGACGAGCATGTCGGAGCGCATGCAGACGAGGAAATGCCGCGTCATCGTGTGGCTGTGCCGGGCGCCCTGCTCTGTCAGCAGGGTCTGGATCGCCGCCAGGCCGCCGTCCGTGTCGCTGCGCAGCATCCGGGCCATCGCTTCGACGGATCGTGCCGAATGAGCCCAGTACGGGTCATCGGGCTGAGCGGCCGTCATCGCGGCCGACACGGCATGCAGGCGGTCGACCTGGAGATGGGCGGAGGCGATGAGCGTCTCCGCCAGAAACTCGACGTACGCGGTGTCCGCCCGTGCCCAGCCCTGCGCGGCGAACACCTCTCGCGCGCTCGCGAGAGACACCCGGGCGGATTCGTACTCGCCGTTGAGCGCCTGGCCGAGTGCGACGACGGTGAGCGCACGGTAGCGCAGCGCCTCGGTATCGGCGAAGAGCAGGGCTTCGGCCCCGAAACGCGCGCCCATCTGCGGCCACCCGACGGCGTTGCAGTACTCGCCGACGCTCGCGTGGAGCTGGGAGCGTATGCCGTCGGCCAACTCGGCGGGGCGGGTGAGTCTCACCCCCTCGAAGTAGCGGCGGACCAAGGCGGCACCGTCGGTGAGGTTGTCGCGGCGTGCGCGCGCGGCGAAGAGGGCGATCACCGCTCGGGCGGCCGGGTCGGTCCACGTCGGGGGGACGGGGGGAGCGGCGCTGGCGGCGAGGAGCGACAGATGCCGCTGGTGCGGGGGGCCGTGCCCGGGGGCGAGGCGAACGACGGTGGAGACGGCGGCCGCGCGCAGGGCGGCTCGCGCATCGATCGAGGTGCGGCTACGGGGCATGGACCCTCCACATTCGGGCCGATCGAACGGGGGCGGTTCGTCGGACACGAACCGGAGCCCGTTCTCGTAGGCACATCATAGGGGTACGAAATTCAGTATTTTCCAGGTGAATTCGAGCGTCGCATCATCCGCGGGGTGAAGCCCCCGGACTTCGCCCGCCTGCGCCTCGCGATTCACCCGCCCGGAGACCTGAGCCCTGCCGCGGGCTCGAAGGATGAGGTCGTCCACGGGTCGACCCGTGCGCCATCATCGGCCCGCGAAAGCCCCGAGCCCGCGACACACCCCCGGCGAAAGGGACGAAATCCGTCAAAATCCGCGTATTTCCGCGGTTCGGTTGATACTGTCGAGGCGGTCTCCCGACCACCGAGGAGGATTCCTCCTCGTCCGAGTAACGAGAGACGGCGCTCGTCGCCGCCTGGAGGACACACCACATGGCCGACAAGTCCATCACCAAGACCGAGCTCGTCGCGAGCATCGCCAGCGCGACCGGCCAGAGCCAGTCCGCCGTGTCGGGCGTGCTCGACTCCCTCTTCTCCACCGTTTCCGAGGCGGTCGCCAAGGGCAGCAAGGTCTCGATCCCCGGCTGGATCGCCTTCGAGCAGGTCGCCACGTCGGCTCGCACGGGCCGCAACCCTCAGACGGGCGAAGAGATCGCCATCCCCGCCGGCAAGCGCGTCAAGGTCACCGCGGGCTCGAAGCTGAAGGCCGCCGTCAAGTAAGACGACCTCGAACCTTCACAGGGGGGATGCCATCGGCATCCCCCCTGTGCTGTGTGTACGCGACGTAGTCTGGAGGGGTGAATCCCCGCCTTCTCCGCGTCGCGGGACCCGTCATCCTGATCGCGGTCTCGCTGATCGCCGTCGTGGCGGGACTGGCGTACGGCGGCGGAGCCGCCGAGGTGCAGCTCGCCGACCCCGGTCCGGTCGTGCGGTGGGGGCTCCCGATCGCGACCGTGCTGGTCAACCTCTCGGCGGCCACCCTGGTCGGCTCCCTCGTGCTGGCGCTGTTCGCCCTGCCCGCGGGGGAGCGGCCCTTCGAGATCGCCCTCGACACCGCGTCGATCGGCGCGGCGGTCTTCACCATCGCCGCCGCCACCACCGGGTACCTGACGTTCCTGAACGTCCTGAACGCCAAGCCCACCCTCGACGCCGTCTTCGGTCAGCAGCTCGGCCGTTTCCTGGTCGAGAGTCCGCTGGGTCAGGCGTGGCTCATCACGACCATCGCCGGTGCCGTGCTGACCGTGCTGACCTTCGCCGTGCGGTCGTGGATCCCCACCCTGCTCGTCGCGATCCTGGCTCTGGCATCTCTCATCCCGATGGGGACGCAGGGGCACGCGGGCACCGAGGCCAGTCACAACGCCGCGGTGATCTCGCTCGTGCTGCACATCATCGCCGCGGCCGTGTGGCTGGGCGGTCTCGTCCTGCTCGTGGTCGTGCGCCCGGCGATGTCGCGCCGGCAGCTGCAGGCGGTGCTGCTGCGCTATTCGTCGATCGCGCTGGTGGCCTTCGTCGTCGTGGCCGTCTCGGGCACCGTCCGCGCCTCGATCACGCTCCTCGACGTGTCGAACCTCTTCTCGACCTACGGCTTCCTGGTGCTGGTCAAGGTCGCCGCACTTCTCGCGATGGGCGTCCTCGGCGCGTGGTACCGCCGCCGCCTCATCTCACGCATGGCCGACGAGCCCGGTTCGCGGCGGTTCTGGGGCATCCTCACGCTCGAACTGGTCTTCATGGGTGTCGCCAGCGGTGCGGCCGCCGCGCTGGCGCGCACCGCCCCGCCCGTCGAGGCGCCGCTGGTCGGTCAGACCCCGGCCGAGGTGCTCACCGGTTCGCCGCTGCCGCCCGAGCTCACCCTCGAGCGCTGGTTCACCGCGTGGGACGTCGACCTGCTGTGGGCGTTCGTCGTCGCCTTCGGCCTGTTCTTCTACCTGGCCGGCGTCTGGCGCCTGCACCGCCGCGGCGACGCCTGGCCCATCCACCGCACCGTGATGTGGACCCTGGGCATGCTGGGGGTGTTCTGGGTCACCTCGGGACCGATCAACGTGTACCAGGACTACCTGTTCAGCATGCACATGATCGGCCACATGCTGCTGTCGATGGCGATCCCCCTGCTGCTCGTGACGGGGGCGCCGGTGACGCTGGCCGCGCGGGCCATCCGCAAACGCGACGACGGCACCCGCGGTGGTCGCGAGTGGATCCTCTGGGCGGTGCACAACCCGGTCGCGAAGGTGCTCACCAACCCGTACGTCGCGGCGGGGCTGTTCATCGGCTCGCTGTGGGCGTTCTACTACACCGACCTCTTCCGGTGGTCGCTGTACGACCACGTCGGCCACATCTGGATGGTCGCGCACTTCCTCGTCACGGGGTACCTCTTCGTGCTGAGCCTCGTGGGCATCGATCCGGTGCCCTACCGCCTGCCCTATCCGATGCGTCTGCTCGTGCTCATCGCGATCATGGCGATGCACGCGTTCTTCGGCATCGCGATCATGATGAACTCCGGCCTCATGGTCGCCGAGTGGTTCGGCGCGATGGGGCGCACCTGGGGGGCGACACCCCTGCAGGACCAGTACGTCGGCGGTGGCGTGGCCTGGTCGGTGGGCGAGATCCCGACGCTCATCCTGGCGATCACCGTCGCGATCCAGTGGAGCCGCAGCGACGAACGGCAGCAGAAGCGCCGCGATCGGCACGTCGACCGGGTCGGAGACCTCGAACTCGACGCGTACAACGAAGAGCTGGCGCGCATGGCCGAGCGCGACGCCCGCGTGGCCGCGCGCCCGCGCGGCTGATCCCGCTCAGTCGGACTGCCCGCCCACGAGGATCGAGGCGGTGCCGTCGGGCAGCACCGTGATCGCGCCGTCGACGCGGAAGGGCACGTCTTCTTCGACCGAGCGCACGCTGCCGTCGAAGATCGAGCGGATGTCGACGCGGATGTGGGCGACCGCCTTGGCCGACGGAATACGCCAGCCGGCACCGTCGGGCACCACCGTGACGACGGGCTGCTCGACGATCGACCAGTCGGGGGCTCCGTCGATGCGGTTGCGCACGGTGAACCCGAACGGGCACCCGGTGGGCTGCAGCACCTTCTGCTCGGCGCACGACGAGAGGAAGTCCTCGACGCGCTGCTGCACGACGGCGATGAACTCCTCGGTCGGTTCGGCCTGCACGTCGATGGGGATGCCGGCCAGGGGCGCATCGGCGAGCACGGCCACCCCGGGGGTCGCCGAGATCGCCGTGTCGACGGCGACCGAGTACAGCCCGGGCGAGAAGACGAGCAGCGGCACCTCGGCCGCGGGATCGGTGTCGGGCCCCTCGACCGACACCTGGCGCTTGTCGACCTCGAAGCCGTTGACCGAGAAGCGCATCGACCCCTGCACCGACAGGTCCATCACGGCGAGCGGGCTGCGCGCGAAGCGCCAGCGGGGCAGCAGGCTCGACCCGCCGTCGCGCTGCACCGACAGCGTGGTGGTGCCGGCGTACCCGCCCGCCGTGTACGACACGGTCAGACGGGTGACGTCACCCTCGACGGATTCGTCGACGATCGCGGCATCCATCAACGGGGTGAGTGCCTCGGGTCGCAGCAGCGCCTCGGACGCGGTCGCCGGAAGGCCCGCGGCCTCGAGATCGGCGGAGTCGACGGCGACACCCGGAACGGCGAGCGCCTCGGCCGCGCGGCGGTCGTGCAGCAGCTCGAGGTAGTGCATGACGAAGGCCCGGGGACTGTAGAACTCCCGGTACAGCGACGCGGCTCCCCCGCCCAGCGCGGCGAGCAGCAGGATGCCGATGACGATGATCGCCGGGATCTCGAACCGCCCGCGCGGGCGCGCGCCGGTGACGCCCCTGGGCGTCGCGGGGCCCCCGCCGGCGTTGTCCACGCCCCCCAGTCTAGGAAGCCCACCTGCGCAGATGCCGCGCGCCGCCCCGCGGCGTCACGCGGGCCCACCGGGAGGGGCGGAGTCGCGCCCGCGTCGGGCGTCTCAGTCGGCGACGAGCGAGTGCACGACGGCGACCGCGGCCAGCTGCCCGGCGGCGATGGCCGCGGCGAGCGAGAACATCGGCCCGGGCAGGTGCTCGGCCTGCGCGTGGTCTCCGACCGCGTACACACCGGGCATGCTGGTGCGCCCGAAGGCGTCGGTGCGCACGGCCCCCGCCTCGGTCACGGCGAGATCGAGCTGGGCGGCGAAGGGGGCGTTCGGGCGCCAGGTGGGAGCGATGAACGCGCCGGCCACGTCGAGGTGCCCGCCCTCGTCGAGCAGCAGGCGGAGCCCGTCGGCCGTGCCGTCGACCCGCTCGACGCGTGCCGGGTCGACCAGGTGCACCTCGGATGCCACGGGCTCGAGCATGCGGGCCAGCACCGCCGCGTGCGGCGAGGCGTTGACGACCGCGACGGGACGACCGGCGAACTCGTGGCCGTGGCAGAAGGGGCAGTTGGCGATGCGGTCGCCCCACTGCTCGGCGAGGCCGGGGATCGCGGGGAGATCGTCGGTCACGCCGGTGGCGAGGATCACCGCGTGCGCGCGCAGGGGCTCGTCGTCGACGGTGACCGTCAGCTCGTCGCCCTGTTGCGCCACGGTGGAGGCGACGGCATCCCGGATCTCGACCGTCGCGTACGCGCCGATCTCGGCACGACCGAGTCGACGCAGCTCTGCCGGGTCGCGGCCATCGTTGGTGAGCAGGTTGTGGGCGTGGCTCACGGTGGCGTTGCGGTACGTGCCGGAGTCGAGCAGCAGGGTGCGTCGGTGCATTCGACCCAGGGTGAGGGCGGCCTGCAGCCCGGCGGGGCCGCCGCCGATGATGATCGCGTCGTACATGAGGGTTCCTTCCGCTTGCGTTCTCGTCCATCGTGTGACTTCATGTCGACATGAAGTCAAGCGGGGAGTCGATCGGCGAGGCAGCGGCGCGATTCGGGCTCGAGACGCACGTGCTGCGCTACTGGGAAGACGAGGGGCTGCTGCGCCCGGGTCGGGATGCCGCGGGGCGCCGGCGCTTCGACGAGGGCGACAGCGTGCGCATCGCCGTGATCCTGCGCAACAAGGCCGCGGGGCTCTCGCTCGAGCAGATCCAGGTGCTGCTCGACGAGGACGCGCCCGACCGCCACCGGGTGCTCGAGGAGCACGTGGCCGAGCTCGATCGGCGCGCGGCCGACATCGCCCAGGCCCGCGCGATGACCGAGCACGCCCTGCGCTGTCGCGCGCATGACATCACCGAGTGCCCGCGGTTCCGCAGCCACGTCGCCGACGTGCTCTCGGGCGAGGCGCGCTGGCTGCTGGTGCGCACCGAGCCGTCGTGCGAGACGCCTGCCCGCTCCCGGTCCGACGACGCGTCCACACCCCGCCGCCCGGCGACGGCGGTGCGAACTAGCATGAACCGGTGACCACGCCGCCCCTCTCCGCCGAACAGCAGGCGCTGTTCCGGCTGATCGAGGACACCCGTGAGCACGTCTTCGTCACGGGCCGGGCGGGTACGGGCAAGTCGACGCTGCTGCAGCACCTGGCGTGGAACACGAAGAAGCAGATCGCCGTGTGCGCACCGACGGGGGTCGCGGCCCTGAACGTCGAGGGCCAGACGATCCACTCGCTGTTCCGCCTGCCCATCGGTCTCATCGCGAACGGCGACATCGACCAGAACGACGCCACCCGCAAGATCCTCAACGCGATCGACACCCTGGTGATCGACGAGATCTCGATGGTCAACGCCGACCTGATGGATGCCATCGACCGCTCCCTGCGTCAGGCCCGGGGTCGTCGCGCCGAACCGTTCGGCGGCACGCAGGTCGTGATGTTCGGAGACCCGTACCAGCTCGCCCCGGTGCCGCCGCGCGGCGACGAGGCGCGCTACATCGACGACCACTACCGCTCGTTCTGGTTCTTCGACGCCAAGGTGTGGTCGGGGGAGTCGGCCAGCGACGGTCTCATCGACATCGGCCGGCACGGCGCCGAACTGCACGTCAACGAGCTCGTCGAGATCCACCGGCAGTCCGACCCCGGGTTCAAGACCCTGCTCAACGCGGTGCGCTACGGACGGGTGACGGCCGAGATGGCCGAGGTGCTCAACACCGCCGGGGCGCGCACCCCTCCTCACCCCGCCGACGGCGAGCACCCGATCATCACGCTCGCCACCCGCAACGACCGCGTGAACACGATCAACCGGCGTCACCTCGACGAGCTCATCGGGCGCACGCAGACGGCGGCCGCCGAGATCTCGGGCGACTTCGGCCGCGGCGAGGCGAACTACCCCGCCGAGATGGAGCTGACGCTCAAGGTCGGCGCGCAGGTGATGTTCCTGCGCAACGACGGGGCGCAGTTCGGCGAGGCGCCGCGCTGGGTCAACGGCACGATCGGCACCGTCACGCGCATCGCGGGCGACAGCGTGCGCGTCGAGGTCGACGGCACCGAGCACGACGTGGAGCCCGCGGTCTGGGAGAGGTACCGCTACGCCTACGACCCGGGCACGAAGAACCTCTCGCGCGAGATCGTCGCGGAGTTCACGCAGTTCCCGCTGCGGTTGGCGTGGGCCGTGACGATCCACAAGTCGCAGGGCAAGACCTACGGCCGCGCCGTCGTCGACCTCGGCGCCGGCGCCTTCGCCCCCGGGCAGACCTACGTCGCGCTCAGCCGTCTCACCTCGATCGACGGCCTGTACCTGACGCGCCCGCTCCGGCCCAGCGACATCCGGGTCGACGAAGACGTGCGCCGCTTCATGAAGCAGGCGTGGCTCGGCCGCCAACAGGCGGCGGCTCAGGCGACCTGAGCCGCCTTCGCGCGAGCGAGGTCGGCGAACAGCTCGGTGTTGAAGCGGTAGGCGACGAGCACCTCGGCGATGACGCGCTCCTTCTCGTCGTCGTCCCAGGGGGCGGCGTCGAGCTGCTCGCGATAGACGCTCTTGAACGCCTTCGGGTCGGCGATGTCGCCGAAGAGGAAGAAGCCGATGCCGTTGGTGTCGAAGCCGAAGCGACGCTGCATGAGACGACCGATGAACTGGCCCCCCGACAGGTCGCCGAGGTAGCGCGTGTAGTGGTGCGCGACGAAGCCGCCGGGCCAGGTCGCCGCGACCCGGCGGATGCGCGAGACGTAGGCCTGGGTGGTGGGCAGCGGCGTGATGCTCTCGCGCCAGTCGGCCCCGAGCAGGAACGCGAGGTCGGCCTCGAGGGCGGGGAGGCGCGTGAGCTTGTCGCTGAGGAACACCGATGCCACGGGGTCGCGGCGCAGAGCGACCGCCGACTCTTCGAGGGCCGAGTAGATGAACCAGTGCTGGGCGACGAGGGCGACGTAGTCGTCGCGGGTGCCGCTGCCGGTGAGCAGCTCGGTCATGAACCCGTCGCACTCGTTCGTGGAGTGCGCACTGCTGGAACGTTCGCGCAGCGCGGTGGAGAACGGGATGACGGCGTTCATGACGTCATCATACGCAAAGAGTTAGGCTGGCCTAACCCCTGATTTCGACGGAGTTCGCGGCATCCGCCCCGCAGCCGCCCCCAGATGTGATGCAGACGTGACGAGTCCAGGATGCAAGGGGCGGTGACGTTCAGGCGGCGTGTGTTTGAATCTTTCGAGCGGGCGCTTCGCCGCGCTCGGATTCCTGGGGGTAACACATGCGGGGATGGCGTCGTTCCGCGGCCATCGCGATCGCGGGCGCCAGCGCGCTCGCCGTGGTTCTGAGTGGCTGCACACCTCAGGCGTCGGTGGCCCTCGACGTTCCCGCGCAGGTCGACGCCCCCCTTCCCGAGGCCACGGTCTCGGAGCTGCAGGACGCCGTCACCACCGCGATGGCCGCCACGGGTTCCACGGGCGCCATCGTGGGCGTCTGGGCGCCCTGGAGCGGCACCTGGGTGTCGGGCTTGGGAACGCAGGGCCCCGGCGGCGCCGAGGTCACCACCGACCTGACCTTCCGCGCGGCCGACGTGACCGGCGCCATGACCTGCGACGCCGTGTACCGACTGGCCGCCGACGGGACGCTGAGCCTCAGCGACCCGATCACGCAGTGGGTCAGCAACCTGCCCGGATACGAAGACATCACGCTGCGTCAGCTGTGCGACGGCACCTCGGGACTCGCGTCGTACACCTCGGTGCTCGAGGGCATGGTGCTCAACAACCCCGACCGCGCGTGGAACCCGCGCGAGCTCATGGCCTACGGCATCGCGAGCCCCCGCCTGAACGCCCCGGGCGCCTCGTTCGGCGACTCCGCCACGAACTACCTGCTCGCCGGCCTCGCGGTCGAGCGGGCCACGGGCGAGTCGCTCGCGCAGGTCATCTCGGAGCGGGTCGCCGAGCCGCTCGGTCTCGACGCGACCGCGCTGCCGTCCTCGGCCCCCGCGAACCCTGCCGCGTCGTCGCTGCAGGGCTACTGGTCGCAGCCCAGCCCCGAGGGCGTGTGGAACTGCACCGACCCGCGCGAGTTCACCGAGATGTCGGCGAGCTACGGGGGTGCCGCCGCGGGTGCCGTGACCGACATCACCGACCTGGGGCACTACGCCCAGGCCCTCGCCTCGGGTGCCCTGCTCCCCGATGGCGACGACCGTTTCGCCTCGCCCGTCCCCGTCGGGGGCGACCAGCCGACGTGGTTCACGGCGTCGGGGGGAGCCTTCCAGGCCGGCTCGCTCATCGGACAGTACGGATGGATGCCGGGCTACATGGTCGGCGCGTTCGCCGACCCCCGCACGGGCATGTCGATCGCCGTGGTGCTGAACAACTCCGGCGGCAACAAGATGACGTCGGCGTGGTTGGCGTGGGAGCTGGCGGCCATCGCGTCGAAGGCCCCCGCGGCGCAGGGGCAGACCGCCCCCGAGGCGGGCCTGCCGTGGACCTCGCAGCAGATGCGCGACGGCATCCTGGCCAACGCCATCTGCCCGCAGCCCGCCGCGTGACCCCGCGATGATCGCTCGCGGCGGCCAAGGGTCGGCCGCGTCGCTCGTGCTGGTGGGCCTGGCCTGCCAAGAGGTGGGCGCCTCGTTCGCGGTCATGCTCTTCCCGCAGACCGGACCGCTCGGCATCGTCATGCTGCGCCTGCTGTTCTCGGCCGTCCTGCTGCTGCTCATCGCGCGGCCCCGACTGCGGGGGCACGACGCGGCGGCGTGGCGCTCGGTCGTCGGCTTCGGCGTCGTGCTCGCGAGCATGAACGGGCTGTTCTATCTGGCGCTGGAGCGGCTGCCGCTCGGCGTCACCGTCACGATCGAGGTGCTCGGTCCGCTGACCCTGTCGATCCTCACCTCGGCGGGCCTGGCCCGGTGGCTGTGGGCCGGGCTCGCCCTGGCCGGGGTGGTGGCGCTCGGCGCGGGCGGGTGGGACCGCCTCGACGCGCTCGGAGTCGTCTTCGCCCTGGGGGCGGCGGTGAGCTGGGCGCTGTACATCCTCGCGTCGGCGCGCGTCGGCCGGGAGTTCCCCCGCCTCGACGGCCTCGCCCTCGCCATGACCGTCGGCGCCGTGATCGCCCTGCCGTTCGGGGTGTGGCAGGCGGGGTCCGCGCTTCTGCGCATCGATCTGCTCGCGGTGGGAGCGGCGGTGGCGCTGCTGTCGTCGACCATCCCCTACGCGCTGGAGCTCATCGCGCTCAGGCGGCTCCCCGCCTCGGCGTTCGCGATCCTGATGAGCCTGGGGCCGGCGACGGCATCGATCGCCGGGTTCCTCCTGCTCGGGCAGCACCTCTCGTGGCTCGAGCTCGTCGGCATCGGGCTCGTCATCGCGGCCAGCATCGGCGCCGTGCGGGCGGCGACACGACGCGCGGCCGGGGCACGGCATCCGGGACCCGATGCCGCCGCAGCGCTCGGCGAGCCCCTCGGCTGAGGGATGCCACGCCCGGCCCGGTCGTGAGCACGGCGCCTGCGCGCCATCGGGCGGATCTCGCTCGCGAACCGTAGCGGAAGGACCCGGAGAAAGAGCGACCGGGTCGTTCTTTTCACGCTATGGTTCACCCGTGGATCGCCTCAAACTCCTCTCCTTCGTCGGTTGGCTCATGATCGTCGCGGGGGTGGTCAACCTCGTGCTGGCCATCGTCGACATCTCGTCGGGTGCGAGCGTCGCCAACAACGGCCTCGCCGCGGCCATGGGTATCGTGCTGACGATCGCCGGGTCGATGCAGGTGGCGAACAAGGGGCGCGCGCGGCGCTGAACCCGCTCGGCCCGCGCAGGGCTCGCTGTCACCCCACGGACACCTGGCGGGGGTAGAACGGAACCATGCCCATCATCGACAGCGCCGTGTACGTCGGCGGTCACCGCATCGAGAATCCCTCGAGTCTCGACCAGACCTTCGAGTACATGGAAGCCCATGGCGGGATGGCCTGGATCGGCCTGCTGCGGCCCTCGCCCGAAGAGCTCGAGCGGGTCGCCGCCGAGTTCTCGCTGCACCCCCTCGCCGTCGAAGACGCCCTGACCGGCCACCAGCGCGCGAAGCTCGAGCGCTACGGCGGCAATCTCTTCGCCGTTCTGCGCCCGGCGCGCTACATCGACGCGACCGAGACGATCGAATTCGGTGAGCTGCACGTGTTCATCGGGCCCGACTACGTCGTGACGGTGCGTCACGCCGAGGTCCCCGACCTCGCGCACGTGCGTCACCGCCTCGAACAGCAACCCGACCTGCTGGCGCGGGGACCCGAAGCGGTGCTCTACGCGATCCTCGACGAGGTGGTCGACCAGTACGACCCCGTGGCGCGGGGCCTGCAGAACGACGTCGACGAGATCGAGGACCAGCTGTTCGGGGCGGGCGGCGCCGAACTGACCCAGCGCATCTACGAGCTCGCCCGCGAGGTGATCCATTTCCAGCGCGCGACCGAGCCCCTGCGCGACATGCTCGAGGCGCTGCTGCGCGGATCCGAGAAGTACGGCGTCGACATCGAGCTGCAGCGGTCACTGCGCGACGTGCTCGACCACGTGCTGCGCCAGTGCGACAAGCTCACGGCGCTGCGCGCCATCCTCGACAACGCCCTCACGGTGAACGCCACCCTGGTCACCCAGCGCCAGACCGAGACCTCGCTCGAGCAGAACGAGCAGGTGAAGAAGATCTCGGGCTGGGCGGCGATCCTGTTCGGCCCCTCGCTCATCGGCGCGATCTACGGCATGAACTTCAAGAACATGCCCGAGCTCGAGTGGCAATACGGCTACCCGCTCGCGTTACTGCTGATGGTGGCCGTCTCGGCGGGTCTGTGGCTGACGTTCAAGTGGAAGAAGTGGCTCTGAACCCGCGGCATCCGTGAGCTCGGGATGCCGCGGCACGCGGCGCGCTTCCTGGACAGACGCTGCGTGAATCGAATGATGGGGAGGTGAACGACTCCACTCCGCGCTCCGGCGATGCCGTCGAGCCGACCCCCACTTCGACCGTGCAGCTCGAGGACGCCGGCTACCACAAGCGGCTCACCGGGCGTCAGGTGCAGATGATCGCCATCGGTGGCGCCATCGGCACCGGCCTCTTCCTCGGTGCGGGCGGACGCCTGGCCCAGGCCGGGCCCGCCATCGTCATCTCGTACGCGGTGTGCGGCCTCTTCGCGTTCTTCATCCTGCGCGCGCTCGGCGAACTGGTGCTGCACCGGCCCACGTCGGGGTCGTTCGTCTCGTACGCCCGCGAGTTCTTCGGTGAGAAGGCCGCGTTCGTCTCGGGCTGGTTCTACTGGATCAACTGGGCGACGACGACGATGGTCGACATCACCGCGGCTGCGCTCTACATGAACTTCTTCGGCAAGTACGTGCCGTGGATCGCCGCCGTCCCGCAGTGGGTGTGGGCCCTGGCCGCCCTGGTGACGGTGCTCGCCGTCAACCTCGTGTCGGTGAAGGTCTTCGGCGAGCTGGAGTTCTGGTTCGCGCTCATCAAGGTCACCGCCCTCGTCGCGTTCCTGCTGGTGGGCATCTCCCTCGTCGTCTTCGGCACCCCCACCGGCGCCCCCGTCGGCTTCTCGCTCATCGCCGACAACGGCGGGTTCTTCCCCAACGGCATCCTGCCCGCGATCATCCTGATGCAGGGCGTGGTGTTCGCCTATGCCTCGATCGAGCTCGTGGGCACCGCCGCCGGCGAGACGAAGAACCCCGAGAAGATCATGCCGCGCGCGATCAACTCGGTCATCTTCCGCGTCGCGATCTTCTACGTCGGCTCGGTGCTGCTGCTCTCGCTCCTGCTGCCCTACACGGCGTACTCCAAGGACGAGAGCCCGTTCGTGACGTTCTTCGCCTCGATCGGGGTGCCCGGGGTCGACGTCATCATGAACCTCGTCGTGCTGACCGCGGCGCTGTCGTCGCTGAACGCGGGGCTCTACTCCACCGGCCGCATCCTGCGCTCGATGGCGGTCGCGGGCTCGGCTCCGAAGTTCGCGGCGCGCATGAACAAGGCCGGCGTCCCCTACGGCGGGATCGCGATCACCGCGGTCGTCGCGCTGCTGGGCGTCGTGATCAACTACGTCAACCCCAGCGACGCCTTCGAGACCGTCCTGAACGTCGCCGCCGTCGGCATCCTGGTCACCTGGGCGACCATCATCGTCTGCCAGATGAAGTTCAAGCGCCTGACCGACCGCGGTGAGCTCGTGCGTCCGGCGTTCCGGCTGTTCTGGGCGCCCTACACGGGCTACCTCACGCTCGTGTTCCTCGCGGTGGTGATGGTGCTGGTGTTCATCGACTCACCCGCCACGCTGCTCGTGGCGATCGGGGCGAGCATCCTCATCACGATCGGCTGGTTCGCGTGCCGCAGACGCATCGCCGAGCTCGCCGCCGAGCGCGAGGGCCACACCGGCGCGGTGCCCCTGGTCCCGAGCCCCTTCCCGAAGCGCTGAGCTCGCCCCCTCCGGGCGCGCGCGCCCTCTTCGGTCGTGCCCCCTCTCGCCGCCACCCCAGCGTTGAGTGTCCAGGACACGCCGCATCGGGGCGGCAAGGGGCGGCGTGTTCTGGACACTCAACAGGGGTTCGGGCGCCCGGAGGGAGCAGGGCGGACGCGGACGCAGGGCTGGGCGGGCGCAAGGGCGGGCGCAGGGCCGGACGGGAGCAGGGCGGGCGCGGGCGCAGGGCCGGGCGGGCGCAGGGACGGGGCGAGCGCAGGGCCGGACCGGAGCGGGCCCGCACGGGCGGGGCTCAGGCGTCGAACGGCCAGCCGCAGTACGCCTCGGCCAGGTAGGCGCGGCCGTGCTCCGATTCCACGACGGTGCGCAGTTCGCCGAGCTGACGGCGGCGGTCGAAGTCGGTGGCATCCGGAGCCACGTGCAGCAGGCTCGTCATCCACCACGAGAAGTGCTGGGCCTTCCAGATGCGGCGGCTCGCGGTCTCGGGGTACGCGTCGAGCAGGCGCGCGTCGCGGTCGACCAGCAGGGCCCCGAGGGCGGCGGCGAGCAGGCGCACGTCGGCGATCGCGAGGTTCATGCCCTTCGCGCCCGTGGGCGGCACGGTATGGGCGGCATCGCCGACGAGGGCGACGCGGCCGCGACGCAGTTCGTGCGCCACGAAACTGCGGAAGCGCAGCACGTCGCGCTGGAAGATCGGGCCCTGCTCCAGCGTCGTTCCGGGAACGCGCTTCTGCAGCTCGTCCCACAGCTGCTCCTCGGAGTACGCCGCGGTGTCGGTGTGCGGGTCGCACTGGAAGTACATGCGCTGCACGGTGTCGGAGCGCTGGCTGACGAGCGCGAAACCGTCGGGGGAGTTGCTGTAGATCAGCTCCTCACTGCTGGGCGGCGCCTCGCACAGGATGCCGAACCAGGCGAACGGGTACTCGCGGAAGTAGCCGCCCTGGCTCGAGCCGGTGACGCTCGCGCGGGCGACGCTGCGGGAGCCGTCGGAGCCGACGACGAAGTCCGCCTCGATCTCGAACGGGGCGCCCTCGGCATCGGTCGCGATCACGCGGGGCCGGTCGGTGTCGGCGTCGTCGATGCGCTCGGCCGTGACGCCGAAGCGCAGGTCTTGACCGGCCTCGAGGCGCGCGGCGATCAGATCTTTGAGTACCTCGTGCTGCGGGTACAGCCAGACGGCGCGACCGACGGTGTCGGCGAAGTCGATGCGGTGCCCCTCGCCCTCGAAGCGCAGTTCGATCCCGTCGTGGCGGTTCCCGACGGTGCGGGCGCGCGAGGCGGGACCGATCGTGTCGAGCAGTTCGACCGTGCCCTGCTCGAGGATGCCGGCGCGGATGGTGCTCTCGATCTCGTCGCGGGAGCGCTGGTCGATGACGATCGACTCGATGCCGGACTGGGCCAGCAGGTGCGAGAGCAGCAGCCCCGCGGGGCCGGCGCCGACGATGGCGACGCGGGTGCGGACGGTGGGGTTCATGGGCGTCTCCTTCGACGGTGCTGAGTCGATGGTGCCCCTCACCCCCGCCCGCCCAGCCACACTCTCCCATTCATCGGGACGCGGCAGAGCAGCACGCGCTCACGCGGGGCCGTCAGCGGCGGTAGCCCAACGCGCGCTCCGTGTCGCGGGCGGCGCGGTGCAGCTCGACGAGCGCGAACTGCGTCTCGGCATCGCGGGGGAGCACCACCGACAGCGCTGCGATCACGGCCCCGGTCTCGTCGCGCACGGGCACGGCGACGCCGGTCGACACCGCGTCGACGTACCCCGGGGCGACCACCCGCCCCAGGGTGCGGATCTCGGCGAGCGTGCGTCGGAGTGCGGCGGGATCGACGATCGTCTCGGGGGTCACCGCCTCGAGGGGGCCCGCCAGCACGCGTTCCTGCAGGTCGTGCGGAGCGAACGCCAGCAGTGCCAGCCCCGACGACGACGCGTGCACCGGAAGGCGGCCGGCGACGCGGGTGATGTTGGCGCCGGAGTCGGGCGCACTCAAACGCTCGAGGAACAGGGCCTCGTCGTGCTCGAGGATCGCCAGCTGCGTGTGCTCGCGCACCCTCTGCTGCACGCGCTCCATGTAGGGCAGGGCGGCCTGCCGCAGGCGTAACGCGTGCGACGACCGCGTCGCCAGCTCCCAGAGCCGCATGCCCACGCGCACGCGGCGCTCGTCGTCTCGCTCGAGGAGTCCGGCATCCACCAGTTCGTTCACGATGCGGTGCGCGGACGAGCTCGGCAGGTCGGCGCGACGACCGATGTCGGCCGTCGTCTGGGCGGTGCGCGTGGGGGTGAAGGTCTCGAGGATGCGTACGAGTCGGTCGGTGACCGAATCGCCCGAGGAGGAGTTCGCCATGGGCTCAGGATGCCATGACTCCCATTCAGCGGGAACGCTCTGGCGCCTCCGTGGCCGGTGCCGGACGATGGACATGTCGAAGGAGACCCCATGTCGCACCCCGCCGCCGCCCCCGAGACGCTGCTCGCCGCCCCCGACCAGGCGACGCAGAGTCAGATCGTCGACGAGATCCGCGCCCGTCACGCCGAGCTCGACGCCCTCGACGCCGCCGGTGAGCGCCTCGGCGCGACCGCGCACGACTTCCCCGCGTACCGCTCGAGCGTGCTGCGGCATCCGACCAAGAACCCCCGGCTCGTCGACCCCGAGACGATCGAGCTGTTCTCGCCCGCCTTCGGGCAGCGCGACGTCGCCGCGATCGAATCCGACCTCACGCTGCAGCACGCCGGGGAACCGCTGGGTGAGCGCATGAGCGTGCAGGGGCGCCTGCTCGATTCGTGGGGACGGCCGGTGGCGAACCAGCTCATCGAGATCTGGCAGGCCAACTCGGCCGGGCGCTACATCCACCAGCGCGACCAGCACCCCGCCCCGCTCGACCCGAACTTCACCGGCGCGGGCCGCGCGGTCACGAACGAGAACGGCGAGTACCGCTTCACCACGATCAAGCCCGGCCCCTACCCGTGGAAGAACCACCGCAACGCCTGGCGGCCGGCCCACATCCACTTCTCGGTGTTCGGCTCGTCGTTCACCCAGCGGCTCGTCACGCAGATGTACTTCCCCGGTGACCCGCTGTTCGCGCTCGACCCGATCTACAACAGCATCCACCGGCAGAAGGACCGCGACGCCCTGGTGGGCGTCTACGACCACGACCTCACCTCACCCGAATGGGCGACGGGGTACCGCTTCGACATCGTCGTCGACGGCGCCGATGCGACCTACTTCGAGCAGGAAGGCGACGAGTGATGAGCGCCGTCCCCCCCAAGACCCACCGCGCCACCCCCGGCCAGACCGTGGGGCCGTTCTTCGCGTACGGCCTGGAGTTCCCGAAGCAGCACCAGGTCGCCTTCCCCCACTCGCCCGGCGCGATCGTGCTCGGCGGCACGATCCTCGACGGCGCGGGGGCACCCATCCCCGACGCGCTCATCGAGATCTTCGGGGCGGATGCCGACGGCTCGGTGCCGCGGGCGCGGGGCGCGTTGCGCCGCGACGACCACACCTTCACCGGCTTCGGCCGCGCGTTCACCGACGACGAGGGGCACTTCGAGTTCTGGACCCGCGAGCCCGGTGGCATCGGGGGCCGCGCCGCCTTCTACGCGGCGATCGTGTTCGCGCGGGGGCTGCCCGACAAGCTGCACACCCGCATCTACGTGCCCGGCGACGACGCCGCGCTCGCCGCCGACCCGCTGCTGACCTCTCTGACGCCGCAGGAGCGCGCTACTGTCGTCGCGACGCGCACCGCCGACGGCGGCCTGCGGCACGACATCCGGCTGCAGGGCGAGAATGAGACGGTCTTCCTTGCCTTCTGAGCCCCCCACGGTGGTCGACGTCGGATTGCTCTCGCCGGTGACGGTGGGGCACGACCTGCTCGTGTCGGACGGGTTCGTGCTGGACGCGCTCGTTCGCGCGGAGTGCGCTCTGGTCGCGGCCTACGCCGACCTCGGCGTCGCGCCGCGGCGGGTGGCGGTCGAGGTCGACCACGTCTTCGGGCTCGACGAGAGGGGCAGCTCGCCCGCGCGGAATCTCCCCGCGCGCAATGTCGATGTCGGTGCGCTGGTCGCGGCGTCGGTCGCCGGGGGGAACCCCGTGATCCCGCTCGTCGGCATGCTCAAGGAACAGGTGCCGGCCGACTGCGCGCCGTGGATCCACCGCGGCGCCACCAGCCAGGACATCCTCGACACCGCGCTGATGATCGTCGCGCGCCGCGCCATGGAGCAGGTGCGCTCGTCGCTGCGCATCGCGGGGGAGCGGGCCCGGGAGCTCGCCGTCACGCACGCCGACGACGTCGCGGCCGCTCGCACCCTCACCCAGCACGCCGTTCCCACGACGGTCGGCGCTCGGGCCGCGACGTGGGCGCGGGGCATCGAGCGGGCGCTCGCGGGCATCGATGCGCTCGCGTACCCCGCGCAGCTCGCCGGCGCCGGCGGCACCCTGGCCTCGTTCGTCGAGATCACGGGCTCGCACGAGAACGCGGCGGCGCTGCCCGCGGCGTTCGCCCGGGCCGCCGGCCTCGACGCCCCCGATGCTCCCTGGCACGTCACCCGCTGGCCGATCACCGAACTCGGAGATGCCCTGGTGCAGGTTCTGGACGCGCTCGGCAAGCTGGCCGCCGACGTCGCGACCCTCGGTCGCACCGAGATCGGCGAGGTGTCGGAGGGCGTGGGCGGCGGATCATCGGCCATGCCGCAGAAGCAGAACCCCGCCGAGGCGGTGCTGATCCGCTCCGCCGCCCTGCGCGCTCCGCAGCTGGGGGCGACGCTGCACCTCGCGGCCTCCCTCGCCGTCGACGAGCGTCCCGACGGCGCCTGGCACGCGGAGTGGCCGACGCTGCGCGAGCTGCTGCGTCTGGCGTTGGGGGCGGCGCGGCACGCGGCGTCGCTCGCGTCTCACCTGCGGGTCGACGTGTCGGCGGCGCAGCGCAACGCCGGGCTGACCGGCGGTCGACTCGTGAGCGAGCGGCTGCGCGGAGTGCTCGTGCCGCTCATCGGCGCGCCGCGGTTCGCCGAGCTGCTCGCCGGCGACGGCGACCTGGCGGAGCGCCTGCGCGCGCTGCCCGAGGCGGCGGGACTCGACGTGGACGCCGTGCTCGACCCGTCGGCGTACGTCGGCCTGGCGCCGTGGCTGGCGCGGGGCGGGGTCGGCGGCGAGACAGGCGGCGGCCGCGCAGAACGCGCGGCATCGGGCGCACACGAACACGGGCCGGACGAACACGGCCTGGACGAACACGGCCTGGACGAACACGGGGTGGACGAATGAGTGCGGTGTCGCTGATCTCGCTGACCGAGCCGGTCGGCTCGCCCGACGCGCCGCTCGTGGTGCTGGGGCCGTCGCTCGGCACCTCGACCATCCTCTGGGACGACGTCGTGCCGCTGCTCGCCGACGACTACCGCGTCGCCGCGTGGGACCTCCCCGGCCACGGCACGGGGCCCGTCGCGCGCGCGGCGTTCACGGTCGCCGACCTCGCGGATGCCGTGGCCGCGGCCGTACCCGACGACACCTTCCTCTACGCCGGCGTCTCGCTCGGGGGAGCCACCGGACTCGAGCTCGCGCTGCGGCACGGCGATCGTCTTCGTGCCGCCGCGATCGTGGCATCCGGAGCCGAGCTCGGCGACCCCGGCGCCTGGGCCGAGCGCGCCGCGCAGGCGCGGGCGCAGAGCACGTCGAGCCTCATCGTCGCCTCGGCCCGACGCTGGTTCGCCCCCGACTCGATGGCGCGGCGCCCCGAGCTGACCGGCCGGCTGCTGCACGCGCTGCAGGACGCCGACGACGACAGCTACGCCCGCTGCTGCGAAGCGCTCGCCGCCTACGACGTGCGCTCGGATCTCGGCCGGATCGACGTGCCCGTGCTCGCCGCGTGGGGGGCGTTCGACGCCGTCGCCCCCGAGGCCAAGGCCGTCGAGATCGCCGCGGGCGTGCAGAACGGTCGGGTCGAGCGCATCGACAGCGCCGGGCACCTGCCCCCCGCCGAGCAGCCCGAGGCCGTGGCCGCCCTGCTGCGCTCGTTCTTCGCCTCCACCTCTCGAAAGGCCGCCTGATGCCCACCGACCAGGAACGCCACGACCAGGGGATGGCCGTGCGCCGCGCGGTGCTCTCGGACGCGCATGTCGACCGCGCGACCGCGGCGACGACCGACCTCACCGCCGACTGGCAGGACTTCATCACGCGCGTCGCGTGGGGTGACATCTGGTCGCGTCCGGGTCTGGACCGCCGGTCGCGCTCGATCGCGGTGCTCAGTTCGCTCATCGCGCACGGGCATCACGAGGAGCTCGCGATGCACCTGCGGGCGGCGCTGCGCAACGGCCTGACGATCGACGAGATCCGCGAGGTCATCCTGCAGTCGGCGATCTACTCGGGCGTGCCGGCCGCGAACACGGCGTTCCGCATCGCGTCGCAGGTCTTCGCCGAAGACGCGACTCACGCGCCGGAGTGATCGAGGGCGTCGTCGTAGGCGTCGATCAGCCGGTCGAGGAAGCGCTGCACGGTTGCGCGCTCCGCGGCGTCCATGGCCTGCACCACCGTCTCGACGCCCTCGATGAGGGGCGTGACGAGCTCGCGCGCCCTGTCGCGTGAGCCGTCGACGGGGGTGACCACGAGCTTGCGGCCGTCGTGGGGGTGGCGTTCGCGGCGGATGTGCCCGGCGTTCTCGAGGCGGTGCAGTACCAGCGTCATCGCGGCGGTCGAGATGCCGAGGCGTCGGGCCAACTCGGTGGGGGTGGCGGGTCCCGTCGAGATGAGGTGGTCCATCGCCTCGAGCCCGGGTGCGTCGACGGCGAGGGCGGCGGCGACGTGCTTCTCGAACTGCTGCTGGCGCAGGGCGACGCGCTGCACGCGCGCCCGCAGATCGTCGTCGCCCAGCGGGGCGTCGCTTCGGCGCGCACGCTCGCGCTCACGGCGGTCGTCGTGCGCAGCGGGAGGGTCGTCGAGCGGGTCCACTCGTCCAGGATAGTCGTGTAGATTGCCAATCTCATTGATTATCAACGGAACGGGTGAAGAATGGCGGCGACCTCCGACCGACGCGTGCTGATCAGCGGGGCGAGCATCGCCGGCCCGGCGCTCGCGTACTGGCTGAACCGATACGGCTACGAGACGGTGATCGTCGAACGCGCCGACGCGCTGCGCACCAGCGGGCAGAACGTCGACGTGCGCGGAGCCGGACGTGAGGTGGTGCGGCGGATGGACCTGGAGTCCGACGTGCGGGCGGCGACCACCGGCGAGGTCGGCACGCGGTTCGTCGACGGCGACGGACGCACGGTCGCGGAGTTCCCGGCCGGCCGCGGCGAGTCCGACGGCGCCACCGCCGAGCTCGAGATCCTGCGCGGCGACCTCGCGGAACTGCTCGTGGAACGCACGACCGGACGCACGGAGTACCGCTTCGGCGACCGGGTCACCGGGCTGGAGCAGGATGCCGACGGTGTCACGGTGCGCTTCGAGCGAGCGCCCGATGAGACTTTCGCCCTCGTCGTGGCCGCCGACGGAATCGGCTCGCGAACCCGCGGGCTCGTCTTTGGCGAGGAGCCGCGGATCCGCTCGCTGGGGCTCGAGACGACGTACGGGACGATCCCGCGCACCGCCGAAGACGACGACTGGTGGCGCTGGTACTCCGCGCCGGGCGGCCGGTCGATCACGCTGCGCCCCGACCCGCACGGCACGATCCGCGCGACGCTGTCGGTGGTCACCGATCGTGCGCGCCCGAGGAGCGAGCGCGGAGATGTGGACGCCCAGCGCCGCCGCCTGCGCGCCGTCTTCGCCGACGCCGGCTGGGAGGCGGAGCGCGTGCTCGACGCCTTCGACCGCGCCGACGAGCTGTACACCGACGCGATCGGTCAGGTACGGGCTCCCCGCTGGTCGAGTGGTCGGGTCGCACTCGTGGGGGATGCCGCGTACTGCGCCTCACCGGTCAGCGGAATGGGGACGAGCCTCGCCCTCGTGGGTGCGTACGTGCTGGCGGGCGAACTGGCCGCCCATGTCGACCACCGCGACGCATTCGGCGGGTACGAGCGCCTGATGCGCCCCTACGTCGCGCAGGCGCAGAACCTGCCCCCGGGGACGCCGCGGCTGGCCAACCCGACCTCGCGGGTCGGCGTGGGGGCATTCCGGACCGCGCTGCGGGTGGCATCCACTCCCCTCGCGAAGCGTCTCACGGGGGGACTCTTCACGCCGCCGGCCGACGCCATCGACCTGCCGGACTACGCGCACCTGGGGTGACGTGTCGGTGGGCTCGCGTCACGGGCCGCGCGATCGTGATGCGCCGCATCACAACAGCTTATGTCGGAATAAAGCATAAGGCGGGTAGCGTCGAAGTCACCCCACAGAGAGTGAGCGACGATGCTTCTCGAAAGAGACCTCATCCAGTCCGTCGGATTCCGAAACGTCCGCGAGGGTGACGAGATCACCGGCTTCCAGTTCCGCGTCCGGATGCCGTCGTACCGCGGCATGGCGGCGTCACTGATCGACGGGATCGGCGTGAGCATTCCGGGGCTGGTCGACGTGGCATCCGAGGTACCGCTGTGGACCCTGCAGGGTCGGCAGTACACGCTGGCCGAACTGTGGGACGGCGACGGGGTGCGCTGGCCCCTCGAAGACGCCGCGATCATCACCGTCCCGCTGCCCGGCGGTCTCCCCGACGGCGTGCACGAGCTCTCGATCGATCTGCGCCTGCGCGCCTCGTACATTCCGCTCGAGCACCAGCCGAGCCGCTACCGGGTGACCAAGCACGTCACGCTGGCGCCCGAGGCATCCGGCGCCCCCTTCCGCTACGGCGTCTCGCTCTACAGCTACATGGGCGACTACGGCACGGTCATGGACCTCGAGACCGCCCTCGCCTCGATCGCCGACCTGGGGGCCACCGGCGTCGAGATCCTCGGCGAAGCGCACGTGCCGAACTACCCGCACCCCTCCGACGAGTGGGTCGACGAGTGGTTCGCCCTGCTCGAGAGGTACGGCCTCGAGCCCACCAACCTCGGTTCCTGGATCGACACGCGGCTGCACTCCAGCGGGCCGAACGCCCGCGACATGACGGTGGACGAGGGCGCGGCCGCGCTGCAGCGCGACCTGCGGCTCGCCAAGCGCCTCGGCTTCCGGTTCGTGCGGCCCAAGATCGGCGTCGTGTCGAGCGACCTGATTCCGCACCCCATCTGGACCGAGGTCGTCGAAGCGTCACTGCCGCTGGCCGAGGAGCTCGACGTCATCATCTGCCCCGAGATCCACTCGCCGACCCCCATCAAGCACGAGGTCGTCGACGACTACATCGCCCTCATCCGCCGCACCGGCACGAAGCACTTCGGCCTGCTGCTCGACACCGGCATCTTCCAGGACCGACCGATCCCGCTCGCAGCCGGCGAGCTGCCCGGCCAGCGCCCGGCGTTCCTCGACGGCATCCACGTCGACCCCGCCGACGTGTTCGACGTGATCGAGAACGTGGTGTTCATCCAGGCGAAGTTCCACGACATCGACGAGCAGCTCGACGACCAGCAGATCCCGTGGGAACCCGTGCTCAAGGCACTGAAGGACGCCGGCTACACCGGGTACCTCTCCAGCGAATACGAGGGGGTGCGGGAGCCCTGGCGTTCGATCGAGCAGGTGCGCCGCCAGCACTCGCTCATGCGGCAGATCGCCGACCGGATCTAAGGACACCCCATGCCGAACGGACTGATTCACGACGACAGCCTGCGCACGCACCCTGACGGGTTCGCGCTGCGCTTGACCATCCCCTGGTACCGCAGCCTCTGGCTCTCGTCGGTGACTTCGCTCGAGCTCACCGTCGACGGCGAGCGGGTGGATGCCGACGACCTCCGCGTGGCGTTCGGCGACACCGTCTTCGGGCTCGACGAGCTGCCCGAGCAGAGCGAACGGCTCTGGTTCCTGCAGGAGCACCCGCTGCTGATCGCCCGCCGCGCCGACCCGGTCGCGCTCGGCGAGACCCACGACGTCGTACTGCACGGCGAGCTGCGCCTGCCGTACATGCAGATCGCGCCCGGCCAGGACGGCGGGCCCGGGATGTACGTGCCGAACGTCGTGCACGACGTGAAGACGCTCACCGTCGTCGACGCGGATGCCGGGGTCCCCGCGCTCGTGTCGGACGTGACGCCGCCGCCCCCGGCGAGCGACGACGACCCGTTCCAGCTGGGCCTGACCCTGTACTCGGCCAGCGCCGAGTTCCGCGCGGGGTACTTCGACTTCGACGGTCTGCTCGACCGGGTCGCGGAGCTGGGGATCGGTCCCGGCATCGAGATCGTGGCATCCCAGATGGTGCCGACCTACCCCGTGGTCGGTGACGACTTCGAGCGAGCGTGGCGGGCGGCGTTCGACCGGCACGGCTTCGTCGCGAGCTCGTTCGGCGCGAACCTCGACATGGGTCGGCGACGCGATCGCGACATGACCCCCGACGAGGAGTTCGCGTTCTCGAAGCTCATGTTCGAGGGCGCGAAGAAGCTCGGCTTCCCGCTCGTGCGCATCCAGAGCGCCCAGCCCGCGCTGCTGCGCCGGCTGCTGCCCATCGCCGAGGAGCTCGAGCTGAAGCTCGCGTACGAGATCCACGCGCCCATGGGGCCCAACGCCGAGCCGATCCTGCGCGTGCGCGAGACCTACGCCGAGCTCGACTCGCCCCTGCTCGGCTTCGTCGCCGACTTCTCATCGACCATGCACGCGATGTCGCCGACGCTGCTGCGCGCCGTGCGCCGCGCCGGTCTCGACGACGAGGCGGTGGCGAAGCTGCAGGAGATCTGGGCGACCGATGCCGCGATGCGCGAGCGTCAGCAGGAGTTCCTCGGCTACCTCCGCGGCCGCGACTTCGACCCCGGTCGCCTGGGGTCGTTCGCGCACCTGGCCTTCAACATGCACGGGCACGTCGATCCGCGCGAGTGGGCCGACATCATGCCGCAGATCCTGCACGTGCACGCGAAGTTCTACGACATCGACGAGCAGGGCCAGGAGCCCGCGATCGACTACCCCGAGCTCGTGCGCGTGTTCGTCGAGGGCGGCTACCGCGGCTTCTGGTCGAGCGAATGGGAGGGTCATGCCTTCGCCGAACTGGGCGAGGTCGACCCGCTGCTGCTCGTGCGGCGCCAGCACGACCTCATCCGCGCGTCGATGAGGGCGGTGACGGCGGCCGTCTGACGGCACCGCGGGGTGCGGCGCGCGTGGGGGCTCGCCGCACCCCGACCGTGGGGGCGACGCCGGCCGCGCGACCGGGCGTCGGTTACGCGGGCGCGTGGCCGGCGGCGATGACGCGGCCCGCTTCGGTGAACAGGCCGCGCATCCACTCGTGCTCGGGGTCGCGCGTGTGCGAGGGATGCCACCACAGCGCGCTCACGAGAGGCGTCGCCTCGAACGGCAGGGGGACGACGCGGATCCCACCGATGCGCAGCAGGTGCGGGGCGAGGGCCGACTGCACCAGGCCGACCCGGCGGGTACCGCTGACGAAGTGGCCGACCGACAGGAAGCTTTCGAGCACCACCTCGATGTGCGGCTCGACGCCGAGCTGCTGCACCTGGCGGGCGGCCGAGGTGAAGGCCGATCGCGACTGGAACGTGAGCACCCACGGCATGTCGGCGAGGTTCTGCATCGTCAGGACGTCGCCCACGTCGTCGTTGTCGTCGGCGACGACGGCGAGCCAATCGTCCTGCCAGAGGTCGAGATACGGCAGGCCCGAGACGGGGCCGTGCGGGATGACCATGGCGTCGGCCGAGCGCAAGCGGTTCGCCGCGTCCTCGACGATGCCGGGGTTGTGCAGCATGTAGCGGAACCGCACGCCGGGGGCCTGTTCGGCGGCGAGCTGCGAGACGATCGTGCCGACGGTGACGAAGCCGTAGTCCGACCCGTAGATGGAGAATTCGCGGGTGGACTCCGCGGGCGACCACGATGCCTGGCTCTCGAACACCCGCCGCGCGGCCTCGAGTGCCGTGGTCGTGTGCTCGGTGAGGCGCACGGCGAACGGGGTCAGCTCGTACGTGTTGCCGCGGCGCGCCAGGATCTGGTCGTCGAAGTGGGTGCGCAGGCGCGACAGCGAGGCGCTGAGGGCCGGTTGGCTCAGGTGCAGCCGTTCGGCGGCGCGGGTGACACTGCGCTCCGTGAGGAGGGCGTCGAGCGCGACCAAGAGGTTCAGGTCGAGGCGCGAGAGCGTTGCATGATCGGTCACCACGTCGTGATCCTTCGCTGGGGAGCTGTCCCTGCACTGTATCAATGGCGTCTATGCGGGGCCAGAGCTCATGCCTGACGGCGATGCGGTCGCGGCCTCATCGCCTTATGCGCCGCATCGCGAAGACTTATGTGCGTTTTCGGCGCATCCCACTGATACTGGGACACACAGCACAGGTGCTCCCATCGAAGGGTCCGCCGACAACGTCGTCAGAAAGGCTGTCATGACTCAGCAACGTCGCCTCACGCGCATCGCAGGTCTTCTCGTTGTTCCCGCCACCGCCGCCCTCGTTCTCGCCGGCTGCTCCGGCTCCGGCTCGGGCTCGGGCGACGGGAACGCCGACTCGTTCACCTTCACCTTCGCCACCTCGAACAACCTCGAGAGCCCCTACGAGGCGCTCGCGAAGGCGTACATGGAGGCGAACCCCGACATCACCATCACCACCAACCCCACCCCGAACGACAAGTACGGCGAGACCATCCGCACGCAGTTCCAGGCCGGTAACGCCTCCGACGTCGTGCAGACCACCCCCGGCTCGGGTGACGCCCGCGGTCTCGTCCCCCTCGCCGAGGCCGGCTTCCTCGAGCCGCTGGGCGACACCGCCACCTCGCTCGTCCCCTCCGGCAGCGAACCGCTGTTCGAGATCGACGGCAAGACCTACGGGCAGCCCATGGACTTCACCATCGGCGCCGTCGTCGCGAGCATGGGCACCGCCGCCCAGAACGGCATCGACGAGTGGCCGACCACGATGGACCAGTTCTACGCGGAGTGCGAGACGCTCACCGGGCAGGGGAAGTCCATGCTCGCCCTCGCCGGCGCGGCCGGCCCCAACGCCGGTCTGACCGCGCAGGGCATCGCCGCCACGCGCGTCTACGAGGTCGAACCCGACTTCAACACCGAGCGTGCCGCGGGCGACACGACCTTCGCCGAGAGCACCGGGTGGAAGGACGCGCTGCAGACCATCATCGACCTGAAGGACCGCGGATGCTTCCAGCCCGGTGCCGAGGGCGGTGGCTTCGACGCCATCACCAACGGACTCGCGCAGGGCACCTCGATCGGCAGCTTCATCCCGTCGGGCTCCGCGGTCGAGATCGCGTCGGCGGCTCCCGCCGAGGCGAACTTCAAGGTGCAGCCGTTCCCCGCCGCCAAGGGGGAGAAGCCGTTCGTGCTCGCCAGCTCGAACTACACGATCTCGATCAACGCGAAGTCCGAGAAGAAGGATGCCGCGGCGGCCTTCGTCGAGTGGCTGTCCACGCCCGAAGCGCAGGAGAAGTACTACGAGGTGTCGGGCCTGCTGCCGATCTCGGAGTACAAGAACCTCGACCTCAGCGACACCATCTACTCCCCGGTCGTCGACATCCTCGCCGAGGGGTCCTACACGACACTCCCCAACAACGTCTGGCCCAACCCGGCCGTGTACGAGGCGCTGCAGGTGGGCGTGCAGGGGCTGCTGACCGGTCAGACGCAGATCGATCAGGTGCTGCAGAACATGGACAACGCCTGGGGCGAGTGAGCCCGTTGGATGCCGACGACGAGACGATGACGAGAAGGACATGAGCACAACACTCCGAAGCGGACAACAGGTCGCTACCGAGACCGAGCGCGTGGTCCTTCCCCGGCGCGGGGGGCGCGGTCGCCGCGTTCCCCCGCCCCGCCGGTCGGGTCAGCTGAAGTTCGGCTACTGGTGGTGGGCGCTGCCCGGCATCGTCTTCGTCCTCGGCATCCATTACCTCGCCACGGGGATCGGCGGCTTCTTCGCCTTCACGAACTGGACGGGGATCGGGGCCTTCGAGATCGTCGGTCTCGACAACTTCGTGCGGATCTTCCAGGACCCGACGAAGATCGGCGCCCTCGGGAACACCCTGTTCCTGGCCTTCGGCTCGGTCATCATCAGCAACATCCTGGGGTTGGGCATCGCGGTGGGCCTGAACCGCGGACTCAAGTCGCGGTACATCCTGCGCACGCTCTTCTTCATGCCGGTGGTGCTCAGCCCCCTCGCCACCTCGTACATCTGGAAGTTCATCTTCGACTTCAACGGCCCGCTGAACGTGATCCTGCGGGGAGCGGGGCTCGACTCCGTCGCCCGCGCCTGGATCGCCGACCCCACCTGGGCGATCTGGACCGTCCTGGTCGTGCTGGTGTGGCAGAACATCGGCTTCGCCATGGTGATCTACATGGCGGGACTGGCGGCCGTGCCGGTCGAGATCGAAGAGGCGGCGGCCATCGACGGCACCACCGTCTGGCAGCGCTTCTGGCACATCACGCTGCCCTCCATCCGCCCGGCGGTCGCCATCGCGACCACGCTCGGTCTCGTCAACGGTCTGCGCGTGTTCGATCAGATCATGGCCCTCACCGGCGGCGGACCTGCCGGGGCCACCGAGAACCTGGCCACGCAGGTCTACAAGCAGTCGTTCGCCCTGGGCAACTTCGGCTACGGCGCCGCCCTGGCGCTGCTGCTGACCGTGATCATCCTCGTCTTCGCCGTCATCCAGCAGCGCGCCACCGCCGAGCGCCCCGAGGAGAACTGACATGTTCCGCTACACCAAGCTCACCGCGTTGCGCGAGGTCGGCTTCTGGCTGGTCGCCCTGGTCTTCCTCCTGCCGTTCTACTTCCTCGTCACGACGGCGCTGAAGTCCGACCGCGAGGTCATCACGTCGTCGACGCTCGCCCCGCCCTCGGCCCCGGACTTCGGCAACTTCGCCAAGGTCCTCACGGCCACCGGCAACGCGAACGTCATCCAGGGCCTGCTCAACAGCGTGATCATCACGGCCGGCAGCATCTTCCTCATGGTGTTGCTGGGCTCGCTCACCGGCTACGTGATCGCTCGCAGCACGCGGCGCTGGAGCCGCGGCGTCTACTACCTGTTCCTCGTCGCGATCATCCTGCCCACGCAACTGGGGACGGTCCCGCTGTACATCGGGGCGCGCTCGATCGGCCTGACCGGTTCGGTGTGGGGGATGATCCTGCTCTACAGCGGCATGCTGCTGCCGCTCGCGATCTTCCTCTACGCAGGGTTCTTCCGCGGCCTCGGCACCGAGTACGAGGAGGCCGCGACCATCGACGGCGCGAGCCGCACGCAGATCTTCTTCCAGGTCGTGCTTCCGCTGATGTCGCCCGCGACCGGAACGGTGGCGATCCTCGCCGGCCTCATCGTGTGGAACGACTTCTTCACCTCGCTGATCTTCCTCGGGGGATCGGCGAACCAGACCCTGCCGGTCGCCATGTACTACTACATCGGTTCGCTGGTCTCGGCCTGGAACCAGATCTTCGCGATCGTCATCGTCTCGATGATCCCGATCCTCGCCTTCTACCTCTTCGCCCAGAAGCGCTTCATCCAGGGCTTCGCCGGCGGCTTGAAGGGCTGACGCCTTCTCCTCGCGGGCTGAGCCCGCCCACCGGGATGCCGCGGAGCGCGGCATCCGTCGATCGTCGCGCCCGCGCCCCCCGAAAGGACACCCCGTGTACCAACTCGCCCCCAACATCGAGCTCCTCTTCACCGAGGCCGGCGACTACCACGACCGCGTGCGCGCGGCGGCGGCGGCGGGCTTCGACGCCGTGGAGATGTGGGGTCCGACCGGTGTCGACGCCCCCTCGACCCCCAAGGACCTGCCGGCGTTGAAGGCCGCGCTCGAAGAGACCGGTGTGCAGCTGACCGCTCAGCTCGCCGAGCCCCGCACGCAGTTCATGATCCCGCCGTGGGACCACTCCGAGTTCTTCCGCAAGCTCGACGAGGGCGTCGAGATCGCCCGTGACCTGGGCTGCCCGCGCATGGTCGTGGGAAGCGGAACCGGCTTCGGCGGGTGGAAGCGCCAGGTGCAGCTCGACAAGCTCGTCGAGATCTACCAGAAGGCCATCGCCCAGATCGACGGGTCGGGCATCGGCCTGGTGCTCGAGCCGGTGAACGTGCGGGTCGACCACCCGGGGTCGCTCCTGGACCGCACATCGGAGGCCGTGTACGTCGCCCGCGGTGTCGCTTCGCCGCACTTCGGCGTGCTGTACGACATCTACCACTCGGCCGTCGAGGGCGAGGACATGCGGGCCGAGCTCGAGAACGCCGGCGACCTCGTGCACTACGTGCAGCTCGCCGACGCTCCCGGCCGCGGCGAGCCCGGCACCGGCGAGCTCGACTGGACCGAGCGTTTCGGTCTGCTCCGCGCCAGCGGTTACGACGGCCCGGTGGGCCTGGAGTACTACCCGACCACCGCGTCGGAGGCCTCGGTCGCCCACGTCGTCGAGATCGCGCGGTCGGCATGAGCGCCCGGCAGTACCCCGGTTCGGTCGACGTCGTCATCGTCGGCAGCGGTCCGACGGGAGCCGCGTACGCGCGGATCCTGTCGGAGCGGGCGCCGGGTGCGACCATCGCGATGTTCGAGGTCGGTCCGACCGTGTCGAACCCTCCCGGTGCGCACGTGAAGAACATCGCCGACCCCGCCGAGCGCGCCCGCGCGCAGGCGGCGTCGGAGGGCCCGGGGGAGCGCGGAGCCAAGGTCGCCAACCCCGGCGCGGCGAAGGCCGGGGTGCGCGGCGCACGGCCCGGAACCTACCTGCTCGACGACGGCTACGCGTTCGACGGTGAGGACGGCATGCCGGTCGCGGCGATGTCGAGCAACGTCGGCGGCATGTCGGCGCACTGGACGGGCGCCTGCCCGCGCCCGAACGACAGCGAGCGCATCGACTTCCTGCCCGACCTCGACGAACTGCTCACCGAGGGCGAGCGGCTGCTCGGGGTGCGCACCGACGCGTTCGATGGGGCACCCTTCGGTGCGATCGTGCGCGAGCGCCTCTCCGCGGCGGTCGACGAGGGCCGCGTGGAGGCCACGAGGGTGCAGCGGATGCCGCTGGCCGCGCATCGCCGCGACGACGGCCGCCTGGTGTGGTCGGGGTCCGACGTGGTGCTCGGCGACGTCACGCGCGAGAACCCCGGGTTCACGCTGATCGACGAGTCGCTCGTGACCTCGGTCGTGGTGACGGCGGGGCGGGCGGCGGGCGTGGTCGTGCGCGACCTGCGTTCGGGCGAGGAGCACGAGGTCGCGGCGCGATTCGTCGTGGTCGCCGCCGACGCCCTCCGCTCGCCGCAGCTGCTGTGGGCCTCGGGCGTGCGTCCCGACGCCCTCGGCCGCTACCTCAACGACCAGGCGCAGATCGTCTTCGCGGCTCGCCTGCGCGACATGCCGCCGCTGGGCGCCGACGCGCCCGCCACGGGACTCGCCGAGTACAGCGGTGTCAGCTGGGTGCCCTTCATCGACGGCTCGCCCTTCCACGGGCAGATCATGCAGCTCGACGCCTCGCCGATCCCCCTCGCCGAAGACGATCCGGTCGTGCCGGGCTCGATCGTGGGGTTGGGGTTGTTCTGCGCGAAGGACCTGCAGGCCGACGACCGGGTGGCGTTCGACGACGCGCACGTCGACGGCTACGGGATGCCGGCCCCGCGCATCCACTACCGGCTCACCGCCCGCGACCACGAGGTCATCGAGCGCGCGCGGCACGAGATCGTGCGCCTGGGCGAGGCCGTCGGCGATCCCCTCGACAGTCGACCGTTCACGCTGCCCCCCGGATCGTCGCTGCACTACCAGGGGTCGACGCGGATGGGCGTCGCCGACGACGGCACGAGCGTGTGCGACATCGACAGTCAGGTGTGGGGCGTGCCGGGGCTCTTCGTGGCGGGGAACGGCGTCATCCCGACGTCGACGGCGTGCAATCCGACGCTCACCTCGGTGGCGTTGGCGGTGCGCGGAGCGCGGAGGATCGCGGCATCCCTCACCTGATCTCCTTGCTTATGCAGGAAATAGACATTAGAATGTAGAAATCAAGACAAAGAGGTCTGCGGCTTCGGTCGCACCGACGAGGAGGTCATCGTGATCCCGGATCGCATCATCGAGCAGGGGACGCTCACCGCCCGGAACGGGCGCGCGTCGGTGGAGGTGCGCCTGCCCTGGTACCGGGCGCTGCCGGCATCCTGCATCTCGGGAGCCACACTGACCGTCGACGGCGTCGAGGCGCCCGCCGACTCCCTGCGGTGGAGCATGAACGGCGAGGAGTTCACCTTCGCCGAGATGAAGACGAACACCGAGCAGTGGTGGTTCCCCACCGACTCCGCCGTGCTGTCGGGGGATGTCCCCGCGGATGCCGGAGAGCACGAGGTGCGCGTCGATCTCGAGCTCTACATCCCGTACATCATCATCGCCGACGACCAGGTGCTCCACATCGAGGAGCACGACACCAAGACGATGACCGCTCGCCAGGTCGAGGAGGCCCGCGCATGACCGCTCAGCAGAAGGGCACCCCCATCCAGGGCGTCACCCTCTACAGCTTCACCCGCGCCTTCCACGGCCGCGAGTACGACCTCGACCAGCTGATCCGCAAGACCGCCGCCGAAGGCTTCGGCCCGGGACTGGAGATCATCGGCTTCTCGAGCTTCCGCGGCTTCCCCGAGATCGACGACCGGTTCGCCGGCCGCTTCAACGACCTCATCGACGAGGTGGGGCTCGTGCGCACCTCGCTCGCGGTCAACGCCGACATCGGCCTGCGGCCCGACTCGCTCATGAACCAGGACGAGCTCCTCGCCTACATGCGCAGGCAGATCGCGGCTGCAGCGAAGCTCGGCTTCCCCATCGCCCGCGTGCAGATCTCGATCACCCCCGACTCGATGGAGGCCCTCGCCCCCATCGCCGAGGAGTACGGCGTCACGCTCGCCCTCGAGGTGCACGCCGACCAGTACGCCTCGCACCCGCGCATCCTCGCGCTCCGCGACCGCTACGAGAAGGTCGGGTCGCCCTTCCTCGGCTTCACGATGGACTGGGGTGCCACAGTCAGCGGCTTCGCCCCCTCGCTCATCGAGGCGTACCGCCGCCGCGGGGCCTCGGAGGAGCTTCTCTCGGCCGTCGTCGCCCTGTGGGACGAGTACTACGAGCAGGGCCCGCCGGCCGACCAGGCCGAGCACGGCCAGCGCTTCGGCCGCTTCATCGGACTCGGCCACCAGTACGGACGCCCCGACCTCGGCATCGACTTCGGCATCAACGGCACCGGGCTCTTCGGCCCGGCGCGCGTCGACGACTGGCTCGAGATCATGCCGTGGGTGAAGCACGTGCACGGCAAGTTCTTCGGCATCGACGAGAACGGCCAGGAACCCTCGGTCCCCGTCGCCGACCTCATCACCCTGCTCGTCGACAACGGGTACAGCGGCGCCGTCTCGAGCGAGTACGAGGGCTGGCACTGGAACCACTGGCAGAGCCCGTTCGAGATCATCCGGGGCGAGCAGCTCGTGCAGCGGACGGCGGCCGAAGCGGCCGGTTCGCGCATGATCACGGATGCCGCCGAGGCACGCCGCGCCCTCGACGCGCACCTCGCGCACGCCGTGCGGGCCTGACCCCTCCCTTCGCGCACCCTCGCGCATCCCCTCTCCGCGCCCCCGCGCGCACCCGACTTCGCGCACGCACGTGCGCATCCCGAAAGGACCCCTCACATGAGTGACGGCATCGCCGGAACCGGCATCAAGCTCGGCACCACGCTCTACTCGATGACCAGCGAGTTCGCCGCGGGGCAGTACACCGCCGAGACCCTCATCAAAGAGGTGCACGACCAGGGCATCGGCCCGGGCGTCGAGTTCAACTTCGCGCAGCTGCTGCGCTCGTACCCCGACGTCGACGCCGACTTCGTGAAGCTCTGGTTCGACTCGCTCGAGAAGTACGGCCTCGAAGCCAGCGCCGTCGGGACGAACCTCGACATGGGCCGCCGCAAGAGCCGCGACATGACGCTCGACGAGGAGCACGACTTCCTCGCCCGTCAGCTGAAGGCCGCGCACACCCTCGGCTTCAAGAAGATCGTCATCCGCTCGCACGGCAAGGAGCTGCTGCGGAGCCTGCTCCCCCTCGCCGAGAAGTACGACCAGAAGCTCGGGTACGAGATCCACGCACCGTCGGGGCCCAACGACCCCAAGGTGCTCGAGATGCGCGAGATGTACGAGGAGCTGCAGTCGGACCGCCTCGGCTTCACCGCCGACTTCTCGTCGACCATGCACTCGCTGTCGCCGACGCTGCTGCGCACCCTCGGGCAGATGGGCATGGACGAGAAGCACTTCTGGGTCATGGACGAGATCTGGCACGAGCCCACGCCCATGCACGTGCGCAACCAGAAGTTCGAGGACTACCTCTCGGGCGAGGGCGTCGACTTCCTGCGCTTCGGACCCTTCACGCGTCTGGCCTTCAACATGCACGGTCTCGTCGCTCCGGAGGAGTGGCTCGACATCATGCCGCAGATCTTCCACGTGCACGCGAAGTTCTACGACATCGGCGCCGACGGCGAAGAGCCGGCCATGGACATCCCGCGCATCGTGAAGCAGTTCGTGCTCGGCGGGTACGAGGGCTACCTCTCGAGCGAGTGGGAAGGCCACGCGTTCAGCGACCTCGGCGAGAGCGACCCGATCGACCTCGTCAAGAAGCAGCACACGCTCATGCGCACGGCCATCGAAGACACCGTCGCGGAGCAGTCCGCCGCGCATCAGCCCGCCTGAACCGTCGCGCACACGAAGGAGTGAGCATGTCGAACACCGCCACCGAAGCATCCGTCGCCGATCTGATCGCCGAGGTCGCACGCCTGCGCGACCAGGTCGAGGCCGCCCACGCCCTGGCGCAACGCGCCGAGGACCGCGGGCAGGTCGAGAACCTGTTCAACCGGTACATGTACCTGCACAACGCGTTCGAGGACGAGCAGATCATCCCGCTGTGGGTGAAGGAGGGCACCGAGGGCATTCGGGCGCGGTACACCAACGCCGGCCAGTACACGACCTGGCAGAGCGTCACCGACTACCACCGCGGACGCCCGCACCCCGAGGGCAAGCTCATCCTGCACTCGACGAACACCCCGGTCATCGAGGTGGCCGCCGACGGCGAGACCGCCAAGGGCGTCTGGATGATGGCGGGCACCGAGTCGGGCCTGACCGACCCGACCGTCGCCGAAGCGTTCCCCGACATGTACTCGCCCACCGAGGTGCTCGGCAAGAAGGTCTGGGCGCACTGGGTGTGGTGCAAGTACGCCATCGACTTCCGCAAGCAGGACGGCGAGTGGAAGTTCTGGACCTTCCGCTGCTACGAGCTCGCCCGCGCCCCCTTCGAAGAGAACTGGGTCAGCTTCGGCCTGAAGAACCAGGGCGCGTTCGACCTCGATCTCATGTACTTCGGCGACGACGGCAAGCCCGTGTTCATGCCGCCGGCCGATGAGCCGGTGCGCGACACCAACCACCCCTACAGCCCCGAAACCACGCAGAAGCTCGAGCCGGTGCCGCCCGTCGCGCACGCGAGCTTCACCGACACGTTCGCCTAGGAGACACCATGGCCACCCACAACTCCCTCTTCGCCGAGAAAGACGTCCGACGCACCGACGACGGCCTCGCCGTCTCGGTGCAGCTGCCCTGGTACCGCAGCCTCTGGCTGTCGGCCGTCGACAACGTCGGCGTCACGGTGAACGGCGTCGCCGTCGCCGCCGACGACCTGCGCTTCTCGCTCGAGAGCCGCGAATATCGGATCGAAGAACTGCCCGAGCAGTCCGAGACTCTCTGGTTCGTCGCCGACCGCCCCGACGTGCTCATCCACCTCGACACCCCGCCGGCGGCGGGCGAGACCGTCACCGTCGAGGTCGTCCTGACCATGCGTCTGCTCTACATGCAGATCATGCCGGGCGCCGACGGCGGCCCCGGCCGCTACGTCACCAACCGCGTCCCTGTCGAGCGCGAACTGGTCCTGGCATGACGAACGCCCAGCCCCTCCGCGTGGCCATGATCGGCTACGGCTTCATGGGCGCCGCCCACTCCGTCGGGTGGCGCCAGGCGCCGCGTATGTTCGACCTGCCGCGCGCGGTCGAGATGACCGTGGTCGTCGGACGCAACGCGGATGCCGTGGCCTCGGCCGCCGCGAAATGGGGCTGGGCCGAGTCGGCCACCGACTGGCGCGAGGTCATCGCGCGCGACGACATCGACATCGTCGACATCGTCACGCCCGGGGAATCCCACGCCGAGATCGCGATCGCCGCCCTCGAGGCCGGTAAGCATGTGCTCTGCGAGAAGCCGCTGGCCAACACCGTGGCCGAAGCCGAAGCGATGGCCGAGGCGGCCGGGCGCGCCCGGGCTCGTGGCGTCCGGTCGATGGTGGGCTTCACCTACCGCCGGGTTCCCGCCGTCACACTGCTGCGCGACATGATCGCCGAGGGAGCCGTCGGCACCGTGCAGCAGGTGCGCGCGGCATACCGCCAGGACTGGCTCGTCGATCCCGAGACGCCGCTCGCCTGGCGTCTGCAGAAGGAGCACGCCGGCTCCGGGGCGCTCGGCGACATCGGCGCGCACATCATCGACATGACGCAGTTCGTGACCGACCTCGGGGTGGAGAGGGTCTCGGGCACGATCGACACGATCGTGGCCGAACGCCCCCTGCCCACCGACGGGTCCATGGGACTGTCGAAGGGGGCGGGGGGCATCGAGAGAGGCGCCGTCACCGTCGACGACGTCGCCCTCTTCACCGGACGCCTCACGAACGGCGCACTCGTCTCGTTCGAAGCGACGCGCTTCGCGACCGGGCGCAAGAACGCCCTGACCATCGAGGTGTCGGGTGATCGCGGCGCGCTCGCGTTCGACCTCGAAGACCTCAACAGCCTGCGGTTCTACGACCGCACCGCCCCCGAGGGGCGCCAGGGCTTCACCCAGGTGCTCGTCACCGAGCCGCAGCACCCCTACGTCTCGGCGTGGTGGCCCGCCGGCCACATGCTCGGCTACGAGCACGGCTTCAGCCACCAGGTCGTCGACCTCGTCGAGGCGATCGCCGCCGGCACCGACCCCCACCCCTCGTTCGACGACGGCCTGCGCGTGCAGCTCGTGCTCGACGCCGTCGAGCGCAGCAGTGCCGCCGACTCCGCGTGGACGCGCGTCGGCTCGCCCGTTCCCGCTCTCTGAAAGGACCGCCGCCATGTCCCGCCCCATCACCCTGTTCACCGGCCAGTGGGCCGACCTGCCCTTCGAAGAGATCGCCCGCCTGGCGGGCGAGTGGGGCTACGACGGCCTCGAGATCGCCTGCTGGGGCGACCACATCGACGTCTCGCGCTGGGACGATGCCGACTACGTGCAGTCGCGCCTCGACATCCTCGAGAAGAACGGCCTGAAGGTCTGGACGATCTCCAATCACCTCGTCGGCCAGGCCGTCTGCGACGATCCCATCGACGAGCGGCACCACGACATCGTGCCCTCCCGCGTCTGGGGCGACGGGGACGCCGAGGGCGTGCGGCAGCGTGCGGCGGAAGACCTCAAGAACACGGCACGGTTCGCCGCGAAGCTCGGGGTCACGACGGTCACCGGCTTCACCGGGTCGAGCATCTGGAAGTACGTGGCGATGTTCCCGCCCGCCTCCGACGCCATGATCGAGCGCGGCTACGAGGACTTCGCCGCGCGCTGGCATCCGATCCTCGACGTGTTCGAAGAGGTCGGCGTGCGCTTCGCGCTCGAGGTGCACCCCTCCGAGATCGCCTACGACTACTGGACCGCGAAGAAGACCCTCGAGGCCATCGGCCACCGCCCGAGCTTCGGCTTCAACTTCGACCCGTCGCACTTCGTCTGGCAGCAGCTCGACTCGGTCGCGTTCGTGCTCGACTTCGCCGACCACATCTTCCACGTGCACTGCAAGGAATCCACGACCAACCTCGACGGTCGCAACGGCGTTCTCGGCTCGCACCTCTCGTGGGACAACCCGCGCCGCGGGTGGACCTTCGTCTCGACCGGGCACGGCGACGTGCCGTGGGAGCCGCTCTTCCGCGCGCTCAACGCCATCGGCTACGACGGACCCACGAGCGTGGAGTGGGAGGACGCCGGAATGGACCGCCTCGTCGGCGGCCCCGAGGCGCTCGCCTTCGTGCGCAAGCTCGGCGAGATCACCCCGCCGCACCAGCTGTTCGACGCCGCGTTCTCCTCGAGAGGCTGACCCGTGACCGACACCCTGAAGGTCCTGATCCTCTCGGGTCACATGACGATCGAGCACGACAACGCGCACCGCAGCTTCCGCCTGCACAACCAGTGGATCACCACGCTCCTCGAGGACACCGGGCGCTTCACCGTCCGCGTCGTGGAGGATCCCCGCGGCCTTCCCGCGAGCGTCATCGACAAGTACGACGTGCTCATCGTCATCTTCGAGGGCCGCGACGGCTACCACGACATCGCCACCGGGTTCGGTGACGAGACGGATGCCGCGATCCTGCGCTTCGTGCACGACGAGGGCAAGGGCATCGTGTGGTTCCACGGTTCCGCCGCGCAAGAGGACCGCTGGGGGTACCCCGAGGAGTACAACGTCATGCGCGGAGCGAAGCTCAGCGCGTGGGAGACGGGCCTGCGCCCCCGCCCGTGGGGCGAGGCGCAGCTGCACACGACCGAGCCGCGGCATCCGATCACCGAAGGTGTCAACGCGACCTGGACCGTCACCGGCGACGACATCCTCGTCGGGGTGCAGATGTACGACGGTGCCCAGGTGCTGCTCACGACCTTCGACGACCTCGAGGCGTACGAGAAGGCGCCGGTGTGGCCGATGTCGCACTACCCGGTGGACATCCCCGAGGGCGGCATCGCGGCGCTCCCCGGCATCAACACCGAGCAGCCCCTCGCCTGGATCAACGAGTACGGCGCGGGTCGGTCGTTCACCATCACGATCGGCCACGACATCGACACGTTCCGTCGCATCGAGTTCATCCGGATGTTCCCGCGGGGTGTCGAGTGGGCGGCGACCGGCGAGGTCACGCTGACCGGGCCCGACCGTCGCGGCGACCGCCGTATCAACCCGTGGCCGTACTACCACGGCGAGCGGTGATGCTCGGCGTCGGCATCCTCGGCGCGGGCGGGATCGCCGAACGCGCGATGGTCGAGCCGGCCCGAGGCGTCGACGGTGTCGGGGTCGTGGCGATCGGTGCGCGCGATCCCGAGCGGGCGCGGGCCTTCGCCGACCGTCTCGACCTGCCCGCGTGGGGCGACTACGACGCCGTCCTGGCCGACCCCCGCGTCGACCTCGTCTACCTGGCGCTGCCGCCCGTCGTACACGCCGAGTGGGCGACGCGGGCGCTGGCCGCGGGCAAGCACGTCCTGTGCGAGAAGCCGCTCTCGGCGAACGGCACCACGGCCGCGGCGATCGCCGATGCGGCGGATGCCGCGGGGCGCCGCGCCTTCGTCGGGTTCCACTACCGCCTGCACGGGTTCATCGCCGACCTTCTCGACACGATCGGTTCGGGCGTGCTCGGCGAGGTGAAGCTGGTGGAGATCGACTTCAGCATTCCGCACTTCGTCGTGCAGCCCGGGAACATCCGCCTCGACGGCGACCTGGCCGGCGGAGCGGTCATGGACGTGGGCTGCTACGCCGTCGACCTGATGCGCGCGGCGTGGGGCGAGCTCGAGGTGGTGTCGGCCACGGCGCAGATCTCCGACGCCGATCCGCGGATCGACCTGCAGACCGATGCCGAGCTGCGCCTGCCCGGCGGCATCCCCGCCCTGCTGCGCGCCTCGTTCCTCGGCGACGACGCGGGGGGCGATGTGGGTGCGGGTCGATGGCAGCGCCGCATCGCTCTGGGCGACGAGCGTGATCGTGCCGCAGTGGGGGGCGACCCTCACGGTGACCTCGACCGACGGTTCCGTGCTGCGCTCGGTCGCCGCGGACCCCGACGAGAACAGCTACGCGCGCCAGCTCGAGCACCTCGTCACGGTGCTGGGTGACGGGTCGCCGAGCATCCTCGACGCCCGCCGCGGCGTGGGGACGATGCGGGTGGTCGACGAGATCTACCGAGCCGCCGGACTGCAGCCGCGCTGACGGGGCGCCATGAGTCGCCGCGATCTGTCGCTCGCGCGCCCACCTGAGCGACAGATCGTGGCGACTCGCCGGAGCTCAGGCGGGAGCGAGCACCGTGCGAGCGAGGGCCAGGTGCCGTTCGGTCATCTCCCACGGGTCGTCGTCGAGCCACTCCTGACCGCCCCACTCGCTGCAGAGCGTGCCGGCGAAGCCCGTGGCGCGCAGCGCCCGCCCCACCTCGCGGATCGGCGTCGACACGCGCCCGTCGGCGTCGTCGAGATCCCAGAACTTCAGGTGCAGCGCCCCGAGCAGGGGCAGAACGGATGCCAGGTCGGCCACGTTCGAGCGACCGAAGCGCACCAGCAGGTTCATGTAGAGCGTGTGCACCGGTCCCGGCACCCCGCCGGAGCGGAGCACGTCGATCACCGCGCCGTGGGTGGCGGGGTCGCGCCACTCGTCGCGCAGGCGCCGCACGAGATCCGCGGGGAGGCCGCCGCGCTCGAGCTTCTTGAGGTAGGTGACCGGCAGGGCCGGCATGAGCATGCTGATGTCGAGCAGCAACCGCACGCGCGGGGTGTCGAGTTCGGCGATGCGGTCGTACGCGGCGGCCGTGCCCGGGTCGGTCGGGGTCTGATGCCCCTGCGCCTCTTCGTACAGCACGAGGTCGAGCTCGTCGAGCAGGGGGACGAGGCCCGCGAGCAGCGGTCCGGCCTGTCCGATGGGCAGGCGCACGCCCGCGGCTCCCGCGCTCGCCGCGGCGCGCAGCTGCGGTGCGAGGAACGCGCGGCGCTCGGCGTCGGTGCGTCGGCGCCCGCGCGTGAACTCGTCGATGCTCACGCCCACGATGCTCACACGCCCTCCCGCGGCGGCGAGCCGGTCGTGGAACGCCGTCGTCTCGGCGGCGGGCGGGTCGGGGAACCCGCGCCACATCTGGCCCAGCTCGATCTCGATGGCCGTCGCGATGCCGCGCTCCACGAGCGTGAGGGCGAGGTCGGGGGCCGAGCGCTCGGCGCGCACGACCTCGGGGGTGACGTTGAAGGCGCTCGCCGCCAGCGTCCACTCCGCGGGAATCGTCATGACAGCCCCTCCGCATCGCGCGCCGCATCGCCCGCCGCATCCCGCGTCACATCGGGGGTCACATCGCGCGCCACATCGCCCGACACATCGCGCGACACGCTCGACGCCGTCGCGTCCCTCTCCAGCTCCCTCGTGAAGACGAACGGCAGACGCAGGGGATCGTCCGGCCCGCCGGGCAGGTACGGGATCTCGAGCCGGAACGACACCGACACCTCGTGGATGCCGGGGGTCGTGGCATCCGGGATTTCCAATACGACGCGATCCTGCAGGTACCACCACCCTTCTTCATCGGCGAGGTCGGCCGCGGCGAGGCGGCGATCGCCGAGCACGATGACCGGATCGTATCGACGGCCTCCGACATGCACGACGGGGTCGAGCAGGCTCGCGAGCGGCAGGGAACGGATCCACGGCAGGGACAGTCGCACCTCGGTGCCGGAGGTGGCGCCGGACCCGTCGCCGGAGCGTTCGGGAGACGAGCGCAGGGCGTCGTCGCGCAGAGCGGAAAGGGTCATGGCGGGCACGTCCTCGTGTCGCGGCGCACCCCGTGGCGCGCTTCCGCTCACAACCTAACGACTAATGTCGAAAAAAGGAAGAAGTTAGTCGACCGTGCCGTGCACCGCGGCGACCGTCGGGCGTCCCTCGCCGAACCACCGGGGAAGGCTGATCTCGAACAGCTGCTCCTGCGCGAGATCGACGCCCCCGCGGAGCGGCTCGCGGCTGTCGTTCTCACTCACCTTGATCGTCAGGTCGCGCGTCGCCAGCGGCAGCGAGAGCTCGTAGACGCGGTGGCGCACCTCGGCGAGGAAGAGCTCGCCGGCCGAGGCGAGAGCACCCCCCATCACGATGACGCTCGGGTTGAACATGTTGACCAGGGCGGCCACGGCCTCGCCGATCTGACGCGCCCCGGCCTGCACGAGCGAGATGGCGAGGGCATCACCCCGCTCGGCCGAGAGGGCGATGTCTTCGGGGGCGAGGTCTTTGCCGGATGCCGAGATCGCGGCCAGAGCGCCGGTGGCGCCCCCCGCGATCGCGGCGCGGGCGTCGCGCACGAGCGCCCACCCGCCGGCCACGGCCTCGAGGCACCCGGTCTTGCCGCAGCGGCAGGTCTGCTCGGCGCCGGGCACGCGCACGTGGCCGACGTCGCCGGCCGCGCCGTTGGCGCCGCGGTGCAGACGCCCGTGCGACACGAGCCCCGCGCCGATGCCGGTGCCCACCTTGCAGTAGATGAGGTCGACGCCCTCGTCGCGGCGCCGTGCGCGTTCGCCGGCGGCCAGCAGGTTGACGTCGTTGTCGACCCACACGGGGGCGTCGTAGCGCTGCTCGAAGGCGCCGCGCACGTCGAAGCCGTTCCAGCCGGGCATGATCGGCGGGGCCACGGGGCGTCCGGTCTCGAAGTCGACGGGTCCGGGTAGACCCACCACGAGGGCCCAGACGGGGGAGCCGTCGTCGCCGGCGAGCAACTCGTCGACCATGGCGGTGGCGGTGGCGAGCGTCTCGTCGGGGCCGCGGGCGATGTCCCAGACGCGGTGCGCCTCGTCGATGATCTCGCCGTCGAGGTCGGTCACTCCCACGTGGATGTGGAGCCCGCCGAGGGCGCACACGACGATGCGGCCCCGCTCGGCGCGGAAGCGCAGGGTGCGGGGAGCGCGGCCGCCCGAGGACGGGGCGTACTCGGCGTCTTCGAGGAAGCCCATCTCGACGGCGCGGTCGACGCGCTGCGCGACGACGCCGCGGCCGAGTCCGGTGACGCGACCGATCTCGGGCCGGGTGACGGCTTCACCGAGGCGGACCATGTTGACGATGCGCAGCAGGCTCGTGACCTCATCGGTCTGCGCGCCGAAGCGGAGGGTGGACACGTTGGCCATGCGTTGATCTTCACACAAGCCCACCCCGCGACTGCCGGTTTGGCCCCATCTATGGTTCATTAGTCTCTGACTTCAGCGTTTTTTGTGCTGAAGTGGACGCGAGGGAGCGGACATGGCGTGGGGCGTAGGCATCATCGGGGCGGGGCCGGGGGTCGCCGCGCTGCACGCCCCGACCCTGGCGCGCACGGCCGGTGACTTCCGGCTCGTCCACGTCAGCGACGCGGGCAGCGGCCGGGCGGCGGCGATCGCCGAGCGGTTCGGCGCCCGCTCCTCGTCGGGTCTCGACGCCCTGCTGGCCGATCCCGACGTCGACGTCGTGGCCATCTGCAGCCCGCCCGCGCAGCACGCCGCGCACGTGCGGGCGAGCCTGGCCGCCGGTCGCCGCGCCCTCTTCTGCGAGAAACCCCTGGCGACCTCCCTCGCCGAGGCGGAGCAGATCGTCGCCGCCTGCGCCGCGGCGGGCGCCCTGCTCGTCGTCGGCACGAACCACCTGTTCGACCCCGCGTGGGTACGTGCGACTCACTACCTGGATGCCATCGACCGGCGCATCGCGGCGGTCACCGTCACCCTGTGCCTCTCGCCCAACGACCGCTATCACGCGCTCGTCATGGGCGAGCCGCTGCCCGCCCCGCCCGGATCGGCGAGGCCCCCGCTGGATCTGTCCGACCCCGCGCAGAGCGCCGCGATCGTGCGCCAGCTCATCGTCGGACTCGCCGTGCACGACCTGCCCCTCGTGCGCGACCTCGTTCCGGATGCCACCGAGGTGGCGTGGGCGCGCCCGATCGCGCCGATCGGCTTCGATCTCGGGCTCCGCTCGGCCGATGCGGTGGTGCGCTTCACCGTGCTGATGGTTCCCGAGGGGGCGGATTCGCTCTGGCGCGTGAGCATCGCGACGGCCGGTGACCGCATCGACGTCGACTTCCCGCCGCCCTTCGTGCACGCGGGGAGTGCCCGCATCGCGGTGCGCGACGCACGCGGTGTCGAGACCGTGTATCCCCTCGACCGGCGCGACGGCTACGACGCCGAATGGGGGGCCCTCGCGGCTCTGCTCCGCGGCGACACAGCCATGGAGTACGACGAGCTCCGCGCCGACGCGGCCTTCGTGCTCGCCGTCGCCGACGCGGCCGCGGCGGTGATCCGAGGCGGGGGCGCCCCGGGCTCGGTCGTCGCGCCCGCCCCGAGCGCCGGCCCGAGCACGGCCCCGAGCCTCGACCAGAGCGCCGCCCCGAGCGCCGGCCCGACCCTCCCCGCACCCGCACCCGCCGGGAGCGCGTCATGACCGCCGTCGCCGTCTCGACCGATCTTCCCGCCTACCGGGCGGCCATCGCCGAGCTGGCGCCGCGTGCCCGGCTCGCCGATCCGACCGAGTCGGGTCCCGTACGCGTGATCGACGGTCGAGGAGCGTGGTGGGACCGCGTGTCCGACGCCCGTGATGCGGCCGGGATCGTGCTCGATGAGCCCCGTCCGGCATCCGAGGCGGTACACCGTGCACTGCGCGAGCTGCCCGTGCCCGTCGTGGTGGTGCGTCGACGTCTGCGCGCCGACGTGGCGGCCGATGCGGAACCGCCCCTCGCCCCGCTGCACGTCACCGTCGACGCGTGGGGGCCGCCGGCCGATGCCGCCACCCTTCTTCGCGACGCCGTCGGGTGGGCGCGGGTGCTGGGCGGGGGCCCGCTCGAGGTCGTGGCCCGCGCGGTGACCCCGCTCGCCGCCACCCTCGCGCTCCGCGGCGCCGCGTCGGGTGCGAGCGTCACCCGCGCGGTCGCGGGCGGGGGTCGCGGTGGTCCGTCGGGGGCGGGTGGCGCGGTGACGGCGCTCGCGCTGGGCCAGCGGAGGGTCGAGGTGCGGGTGGATGCCGCGACGATGACGACGCAGGTCGCCCACGACGACGAACGAGGACGCAGGATCGTCTCGTCGCGGCGGGAATCGGCCGAGCGGTTGGGGCTCCGTCGGGTGATCGAGGCGGTCGCCACCGGGGCGGTCCTCGCCGATCTCGACGACCTGCGACACGACGACGTTCTCGCGACGGGCTGATCAGTCAGGCCGATGTCCGGCATCCACAGAATCGGGTTCCCTGATACCGACTTCGGTCGGATAGTGGAAGAAGAGTCGGAACGACCCGATTCACCGAAAGGATCGAAGATGATCAAGCTTCTCTCTCATCTGTCGTTCGTCGCGATCACGACTCCTGATGTCGAGGCCTCGGTGGACTTCTACGTCAACCAGGTGGGGCTGACCGAGGTCGCCCGCGAAGACGGCCGTGTGTACCTCCGCTGCTGGGGCGACTACTACGCCTACTCCGTCGTCGTCGCCCAGGGCGACGAGCCGGCTCTCGAGACCATGGCCTGGCGCACCTCGTCGGCCGAGGCGCTCGAAGAGGCCGCGAAGCGCGTGCAGGCCGCGGGCATCGAGGGCGAGTGGTTCGAGGGACGCGGCATCGGGCGCGCGTTCCGCTTCACCGGTCCGCAGGGGCACAACATGACCCTGCACTGGGACGTCGAGCGTCACCGTGCCGAGCCGCACACCGCCTCGATCTACCCCGACCGTCCCCAGAAGCGCAGCCCGATCGCCGGTGCCCCGCGTCAGCTCGACCACGTCACGGTCGCGGCCAAGGACGTCGACGCGTTCGTGCAGTGGTACGTCGACACGCTCGGCTTCCGCTTCATGGCGCGCACCGTGCTCGACGAGGCGCCCATCTCGGTGTTCTCGGTGCTCACCACGAACGAGAAGTCGCACGACCTCGGCGTCGTGCTCGACGGATCGAGCCGTGCCGGTCGCGTGAACCACTACGCCTTCTGGGTCGACACCCGCGAAGAGCTCCTCATCGCCGCCGACACGCTCATGGAGAACGGCGTGCCGATCGAATACGGTCCGAACATCCACGGCATCGGCGAGCAGACGTTCCTCTACTACCGCGAGCCGTCGAGCCTGCGTATCGAGCTGAACACGGGCGGCTACCGCAACTACGTGCCCGACTGGGAGGCCAACACCTGGAAGCCCTCGCTCGGCTCGAACAACATGTACCGCAACGGCGCCATGCCGATGTCGATGACCGAGTCGTTCCCGCCCGCCGACGGCCCCAGCGCCACCGAAGAGGGTGTGCCCGACGAGATCAAGGACGCACTGCTGAACCCCTACGCCCAGCAGGGCCGGGGCTGACCGACGATCCCGGTCGGGGAAAGTGAGAATGACATGACGACCGCACCTTACGCACTCGCCCGCTATCGCGACGGGGATGCCGTGCGCGTCGGCCTCGTGGCCGGCGACCGCATCCGCCCGCTCGACGCAGACGTGCTGGGCGGCGGTCTGAACGTCTTCCTCGCCGACCCCGACTGGGACCGCATCGCCGCCCTCGCGGACGCGCCGGGGGAGTGGCGACCGATCACCGACGTCACCCTCACCGCCCCCGTCGAGCCGCGGCAGGTGCTGCAGACCGGCGCCAACTACCGCGAGCACGTCATCGAACTCGTGGCCGCCGGCCTGACGCAGAACACCGACCGCACGCCCGACGAGGCCCGCGCGTTCGCCGCCGACATGATGGACGAGCGCGCCCGCAGCGGCGAGCCGTACTTCTTCATCGGCCTGACCGCCTGCGTCGTCGGTGACGACGTGCCCCTCGTGCTGCCCGCGTACAGCGAGGTGCACGACTGGGAGCTGGAACTGGCCGTCGTCATCGGTCGCGAGGCGTTCCGCGTCTCGCGCGAAGACGCCCTCGACCACGTCGCCGGGTACACGATCGTGAACGACGTGACCACGCGCGACCTCGTGTTCCGCAAGGACATGAAAGAGATCGGCACCGATTGGTACCGGGCGAAGAACGCGCCCGGGTTCCTGCCGACGGGCCCGCTGCTGGTCCCCGCGCACTTCGTCGATCCCGCCGACACCCCCGTGCGCCTCGAACTGAACGGTCAGGTGATGCAGGATGCCTCGACGTCCGACCTGCTGTTCGACGTGCCGGCGCTCGTCTCGGCGGCGTCGCAGACCCACCCGCTCCTGCCCGGCGACCTGCTGCTGACCGGCAGCCCCGCCGGCAACGGACAGCACTGGAAGCGCTTCCTGCGCGACGGCGACGTGATGACGGGAACCATCGGCGCGCTCGGCACCCAGGTCGTGCGGTGCGTGGCGGAGGACGCGGAATGACGCCGTCCGAGAACCCGGCCGACCTCGACCGCCGGAACCCCGAGTCCGAGATCGCGGCGCGCGCCGAGGCCTACCGCAATTGGGGGCGGTGGGGCGACGACGACGTGCTCGGCACCCTGAACTTCATCGACGCCGAGAAACGCCGGGCGGCCGCCGCACTGGTGCGCGACGGCGTCTCGATCTCGCTGTCGCAACCCTTCGACACCGACGGCCCGCAGAAGGGCTGGCGCCGACGCACCAATCCGGTGCACACGATGACCGACACGGGAACCGACGCCGAGCGCGGTAAGCAGGGCTTCCCCCACGGCATCGGCGGAGCCGACGACGTCATCTCGATGCCCCTGCAGTGCTCGACCCAGTGGGACGGCCTCGGCCACATCTTCGACCACGGCTTCGCATGGAACGGCCGCCGCGCGGGCGACGTCGTCACCAGCGACGGCGACCTGGTCACCGGAATCGAGCACGCGGCCGACGTCATCGTCTCGCGCGGTGTGCTGCTCGACCTCGGCCGCCACCTCGCGCCCGAGACCGGCGAGCTCGCCGACGGTCACGCCATCACCGCCGACGACCTCGACGCGTGCGCGGCGGCCGAGGGGGTGCGGATCGGTCGCGGCGACATCGTGCTCGTGCGCACCGGCCACTACACGCGCGCCCGTCGTGACGGCTGGGGCGACTACGCCGGTGGCCCCGCCCCCGGGCTCTCGCTCACCACCGCCGGCTGGCTGCACCGCACCGAGATCGCCGCGATCGCGACCGACACCTGGGGCTTCGAGGTGCGACCGAACGAGTTCGACGTGCCGGCGTTCCAGCCGCTGCACCAGGTCGTCATCCCGAACATGGGCCTGACGATCGGCGAGATGTGGAACCTCGACGCGCTCGCCGGACACTGCGCCTCCGCGGGACGCTGGGAGTTCCTGCTCTCGGCGCCGCCGCTGCCCATCACCGGGGCCGTCGGGTCGCCCGTGAACCCCGTCGCCCTGCTGTAATCCCCCACCCCGTCCCAGAACAGAGAGGTTCTGACATGACCGCCGTTCAGAAAGTCGCGATCGCCGGAGCCGGCGTCGCAGGCCTGGCCACCGCCATCTTCCTCAGCAAGGCCGGCGTCGAGGTCGACCTCTACGACGCCCAGCCCGCGCTGTCCACGCGCGGATCGGGCATCACGCTGCAGGGCAACGCCCTGCGCGTCTTCGACGAGCTCGGCGTGTGGGACGAGATCGCCGCAGCCGGAAAGGCGTTCGAGGGCCTCAACCTGCGCGCCCCCGGCCCCGGCGCCCCCGTCGTCGCCGCCCTCCCCGACCTGAAGACCGGTGGTCCCGACTACCCCTCCACGATGGGCATGTCGCGCCCCGACCTCGCCCGCATCCTGCTGTCCGCGGCCGAGAAGAACGGGGCGCGCGTGCACTTCGGTCAGCGCGTGACACGCGTCTCGCAGACCGACGACGGCGTCGCGATCGAGGTCGACGGCGAGCCCGCGGGCACGTTCGACCTGCTCGTCGGGGCCGACGGCCTGCACTCCGCGGTGCGCGAGATGATCGGCATCCACGTCGCGCCCGAGCAGACCGGCATGGGCATCTGGCGCACCTTCGTGTCGCTCCCGCCCGACGTCGACCGCAGCGAGCTGTACTACGGCGGACCGATGTACATCGCCGGGTACACCCCCACCGGCGACGACACGATGTACGCCTTCCTCGTCGAGGCGGCTCAAGACCGCTCCGGCGCCACGCCCGAAGAGGCCCGCCGCATCATGGTCGAGCAGTCCCGCGCGTACGACGGCCCGTGGAACCACATCCGCGCCGACATCGAGGCCGGCGCCGACGCCAACTACACGTGGTTCACTCGCCACCTCGTCGAGGCGCCGTGGAACCGCGGTCGCGCCGTCGTCATCGGCGACGCCGCGCACAGCTGCCCTCCCACGATCGCCCAGGGCGCCGCCCAGGGCCTCGAAGACGCGGCCGTGCTGAGCGAGCTCCTCGTGAACCGGGATGCCGTCGACCAGGCGCTGTGGGACGAGTTCCACGCCCGCCGCGTCGAACGGGCCAAGGCCATCGTCGACGCCTCGGTGCAGCTCGGGCAGTGGCAGCTCGACGGCGTCCGCGACGCCGACATGGGCGGTCTGATGTTCGGTGTCGCGCAGCTCACGGCGGCCCGTTCGTGAGCCTCGCGAGCGACGGCGCCGCGAACGGCGAGATCACCGACGTCCACGCGCACCTGCTCATGCCCGGCCTGCACGCCGAGGTCGAGCGCCGCGTGCCCGACGAGGTGCAGGCCGCGGCCGACCTCGAGCGGCGTCGCAACGGCGTCGAGAGCCTGCAGGCCTCGGGTCGCATGATCGGCGAGCGCTTCCCGCGCCTCACCGACGTGGGCGCCCGCCTGGCCGCGATGGACGCGCAGGGCGTCGACCGGCAGTGGGTCAGCCCCTCGCCGAACCACTTCTACCCGTGGGCGAACGAGGGTCTCGCGACCTGGGCGAGCGGTGAGGCGAACCGCCTGATCGCCGAGCACGTCGGCGCCGCCCCCGACCGCCTCGTCGGCCTCGGCGTCGTGCCGCTGCAGCACCCGCACCTCGTCGTCGACGCACTCGACGACGCCGTGCTCGGTCGCGGTCTCGCGGGTGTGGAGATCTCGTCGTTCGCGGGCGACGTGGAGCTCAGCGACCCGCGTCTGGAGCCTTTCTGGGCGCGGGCGGCGGAACTGCGGGCCGTGGTGTTCCTGCACCCGTTCGGCTGCTCGCTCGACGAGCGCCTCGACCGCTTCTACCTCTCCAACACCGTCGGGCAGCCGACCGAGAACGCCGTCGCGCTGTCGCACCTGATCTTCGCGGGCGTGCTGGATCGGCATCCGGGACTCCGACTCGTCGCCGCGCACGGCGGGGGGTATCTCCCCACCGCGATCGGGCGCTCCGACCGCGCGTGGCGGGTGCGCCCCGAGGCGCACGGCTGCGCGCACGCGCCGTCGACGTACCTCTCGCGGATCTGGTTCGACACCGTCGTGCACGACGAGCGGGCGCTGCGCTGGCTCGTCGAGGTGGCGGGGGCCGACCGCGTGCTCCTCGGCAGCGACTTCCCCTTCGACATGGGTCTCGACGAGCCCGTCGCGTTCGTGCGCGGGGCGGGACTGCCCGACGAGGCCGTCCGCGCCGTCCTGGGTGAGAACGCCGCCGACCTGCTGCGCACCCGGGTGCACGCGTGAGGATCGCGCGCTGGGCCGACGGCGCCGATGTCGGGGAGGGTTTCATCGACGCCGACACCGTCGTCCCGTTTCCCGACGGCCTGCGGGTCGCCGAGGTGCTCGCTCAGGGTCTGAGCGCGCTCCCGGCGCTGTTCGCCCGGCGTGACACCGACACCGCGCGCCCCCTGGCCGAGGTGCGCCTGCTCGCCCCGTTGGTGCCGGCGTCGATCCGCGACTTCGTGGCTTTCGAGGAGCACGTCGAGGGCGTGAGCGCCTCGGTCGACGGAAAGAGCGAGGTCGTGCCCGAGTGGTACGAGGCCCCGACGTTCTACTTCACCAATCCGCACACCGTCCGCGCGACGGGCGACGTCGTGGCGATCCCCGAGACGCAGCGCCTCGACGTGGAGCTCGAACTCGCCGTCGTCATCGGTGCAGCGCCCGGCTCCACCGGTGAGAACGTGGATGCCGCGACAGCCGCCTCCCACATCTTCGGCTACACCGTCATGAACGACTGGTCGGCGCGAGACTTGCAGTCGCGCGAGATGAAGGTGCGCCTGGGACCCGCGAAGGGCAAGGACTTCGCGATGACGCTCGGGCCTTGGATCGTCACGGCCGACGAGCTGGAGCCGTACCTCGACGCCGACGGATTCCTCGCCGTCCGCGCGGAGCTGTTCGTCAACGGGGAGCTCGTCGGGCACGACCTCGTGTCGAACATGGGGTGGCCCTTCCCCGAGCTCGTGGCCTACGCGGCGCGCAACTCTGTCGTCGTCCCCGGTGACGTGCTCGGCTCGGGAACGGTGGGAGGCGGCGGATGCCTCGGCGAGCTCTGGGGGCGTCGCGGGGCGCTCGATCCCCGTCCGCTCGAACCGGGCGACGAGGTGCGCCTGGTCATCGAGGGCGTCGGCGAGGTCGTCAACGTCGTCGGCCCGCGCGTGGCGGCGCCGCCCGTCGCGCGGGCGCGGTCGCGGGCGCGGTCGCGATGAGCACCCCGTCTCTCGATCGGGCGGCGTCTTCTCGCGCCGTGTGCCGCCCCGTTGAGCACCCTGAAAACGCCGTGCGCCGCCCCGGTGCCGCCAGACGCCCGCGGGGCGCCACGCCGCGGGTGCCCCGCGAGATCCACGTCTCGATGACGACGACCGAGGTCTCCGTCGCCGAGGCGCTGATGCCCCGCGTGGAGTACGCCACGTCGGGTCGTCCAGCCGGTCGACGGTCCGGTCGCTGAATAAGGAGCCGAACCCGACGAGCGAGCAGACGGCGGCGAGGGGGCCTGCGGGCGGCGGAGGCACTGACGACCGCCTGCTCTATGGTGACGATTGACGGTGGTCGGTGTCGCTCGGGTTGTATTCGTCATCGACGACGCTTAATCGGATGTGTTGAGTGTGTCGATGTACCCCTCGATGCTGTCTCGGTCCGCTTCGGTGAGGTGGTCGTCGGTGTACTCGATCACGATCCAATTCGACCGATACGTGTCCGCTGCCGACGTCGCGAAAGCGGCGCCGGCGTCCGTGGTCGTGAACTTCCGGTACCTGGCGTGGTCCGCGCGGTAGCCCTGGATGCACCCGTCAACGTCGCGACATAATTCCTCCGTCGCGTCCGTGTAGCCGTGCAGGGCGGGATCATCGACGCTGGCGTAATCAAAGCTCCCGAGGTCGATGTCCTGACGAGTGTCGCGTGTCAGGATCACGAAGAGTGCGATGGCGAGCATCGCGCTGATCGCGGCAGCAGCAATAGCTCCGCTCACGATCAGCACGACGCGCCTCGTCATGATTCGGGTCACTACCAGTTGCACTTCGAGGGGTATGCGCCCCCGTCTGTGCGCCACCATGGTCGGTTGGCGCGGAAGCCTTCGAGGTCCCAGGAGGGCCCGCCGCTGGCCGGAGTGTAGGCGCCCAGAACGTGGCACTGGTACTGCTGGTAGTAGGTCGCTCTGCTGCTCAATATCCGCACCCGTCCGACGGCCTCGTTCCACCCTGCGCCGTTGAGGATGAGCTGTCCCTGCCCCCATCCGAGGACGCCGATTTGAATAGATCTGCCCCAGCCGGATGTCACCAGCTTGATATTCCAAGCGCCGCGTTCCCAGTTCGCGTACTCGACCCTGCTGAACAGTTGCTGTCCCATCCAGGGGTCGGCCACGACAGGATATGCGACCGTGTCGACGGTGTGATCGACGATCTGCCGAAGCGTTGACCCGTGGATCTCGTAGTGCGTGGCAACTGCGCGGCCGTTCGCGTCGACCGCCCATGCAGGCGCAATGCCGATGACGAGCTCTTCTTCGTCCATGGCGATGACGACACCAGATTCGTTGTCGAGCGTGAGGGTGGTCCCATCGGGAAGGGTCAGGTCGTAGTCGTAGTGCGTCGGGGCAGACTCGTCGTTGATAATCGTTGTGACCTGAACCGATCCGTCATCCTTCAGAACGGGAACGGTCGTGACACCGTCTGCGCCGTCGAAGCTGATCACCGCGTCATCGATGCGTTCGCCCTGCACCGTCGCCTTCGTGTCCGGCATCCCGATCGCTACGTTGCCGATTGTGATCGGTTCGTCGGACGTGCCCGGAATGACCGTTGTGCTGCCTTCTGTGTAGAGAGACAGGCTGCCGTCGTTGCCCGTTGTGATCTCATTGGGGTCAGCCAGGTCATTGAGGACTTCCCGCTCTGGAGCGTCGGTGCTGGCGGCCACCTCCGTCACTGACAGAAGCGTATCCAACGGCTCGGGCGCCTCCCCATCCTCAGCGTTTGCGACCGCGGGCAGTCCTGTGAACATGACGACCGCGACGGTCGCGGTCGCCGCAGTGCAGATCCAACGATTTTTTCTCATAGTCCCCCCTGGAACGTCAGAGCTAGTACCGGAGACCCCGGGCTTGCGGAAGGTATCGTCAACGTGCGCCGCCGGAACTCGGCCCGAAGTTGCGTTCGCGGGGTGTTCCTAAGCAAGCGACCTGAACGCCGCGGTCACGTCCCGGTCCATCGGGCGACGGAGTTCATCCTCCGATTCACCATGATCATCAGCGGGAAGAGGATGGCCCTCGTCTGCCGTGATGCCGGTGCCTCTCGGCCGGGGAGGTCGATGGGGTGACCGGCATCGTGTCCTTCCGGCTGCGGATCGCGGCCCTCGTCATCGGCGCCGAGATTGGCGTCAACTGGCAACAGGCGGTGTCGGGACAGGCTCTGCCGGGTGCGGCGACGATACCCTCTCGGGTCTCTCATTAAGTTGAAAACCGACATAAGTCGGGTATGGTGGAACAGACGTCGGGACCCATCGGGTCCGTTCGCCCGGTGAGGGAGCCGGAGCGGCACATACGGTCGCGTCGATCGCCCGGTCGTACGGGCGCCCCGCGAATGACTCTCTCTCCCGCCCGCGTACGCATCCTCGTCGCGGCCCTGCTCACGGTGTCGTTCCTCGGCGCCCTCGACCACACCGTCGTCTCGACCTCGCTCGCCACGATCGCCGGCGACCTCGGCGCCCTGGAGCACATGAGCTGGATCATGGTCGGCTACACGCTGGCCGCGACCGCCATGCTCCCCGTGCTCGGCAAGCTCGGCGACATCGTCGGGCCGCGCCGCGTGTTCCTCGTGTCGATCGTGACCTTCCTCGTCGCCTCGCTCATCTGCGGCTTCGCGCCCGACCTGGGCTGGCTCATCGCCGCGCGCGTCCTGCAGGGGCTCGGCTCGGCGGGCATCCAGCTGATGTCGCAGACGATCGTCGCCCGCGTCACCAGCCCGCGGCAGCGCCCCCGCTACATGGCCGTCATCGGGGCGGCCTTCCCCGTCGCGATCGTCGTCGGGCCCGTCGTCGGCGGTCTGATCACCGACTACTGGGGATGGTCGTGGGTGTTCTGGATCAACATCCCCGTCGGTCTCGTCGCCCTCGCCCTCGCCCTGATCGCCCTCCCGCGCCTTCCCGGCGGCGCCCACCCGCGTTTCGACATCCCCGGCTCCGTCGTGTTCACCGGCTCGCTGCTCGCGCTCGTGCTGGCCGTGACCTGGATCGGCGACGAAGGCCTGCGCCCCGCGGCGATCATCTGCGCGGTCGCGGCGGTCGTCGGCATCCTGGCCCTCGTCGCGATCGAGCGGCGCGCGGCCGAGCCGATCCTGCCGCCCCGGATCCTGCGCAACCGCACGATCCTGGCCTGCCTCGGCCTCTCGCTCATCATCGGCGCCGGGCTGTTCGCGGTCGTCGCGTACGTGCCCACGTACATCCAGATGGCGTACCGCACGACGGCAACCGTGTCGGGTCTCGTCCCCATCGCGACCGTGCTCGGCATGCTCGTCAGCAACCTGCTCACCGGATGGCTCGTGAGCCGCTCCGGCCGCTACCGCGCCTACCCGGTCATCGGCACCGCGCTCGGAGCCGCCGGCCTCGGCGTCATGGCCGCGCTCCCCGTGGGAGCGCCGCTGTGGGTTCCGATGATCGTCATGGCGACCGTCGGCATCGGGACCGGCGCCTTCATGAACCTCATCTTCGCCGTCGTCCAGAGCGCCGCGCGGCGCGACGACCTCGGCGCCGTCACCGCCACGACCAACATCGTGCGCCAGGTCGGCTCAGCCGTCGGCACCGCGGTCATCGGGGGCGTGGTCGGCTTCGGCGTCGCGGCGAACCTCCCCTCGGGGGTGGATGCCAACACCCTGACCCCCGCGGCGGTCCGCGCCGCGCCCGCCGACCTGCAGGACCAGGTCGCCGCGATCTACCACGACGTCTTCGCCCCCGTCTTCCTCGGCCTCGCGGTCGTCTACGCCTGCGGCATCGTCATCGCGCTGCTGCTTCCCCCGGGACGTCTGTCGGATGAGACGCCCACCTCGGCGGCCCCCGCCGCCGCCCGCCAACCCGTCTGATCCCCGCCCGTCTCGAAGGAGAGAACATGTCCGACACCCCCACCATCGCCGTCGTCGGCAGCGGGCCCATCGGTGCCGCCTACGCCCGCGTCCTGCTCGAGAACCTCCCCACCGCCCGCGTGATCATGTTCGAGGCCGGCCCGCAGGTCACCGAACGCCCGGGCGAGAGCGTGCGCAACATCGTCGACCCCGACGAGAAGGCCCGCGCCCGCGAGCGCTCGCAGGGCCCGCAGGCCGGGGACTTCCGCGAGTCGCTGGGCCTGCCTGCCGGCGCCGTCGTCGAGGGCATGTTCACCGCCCGCCAGGGCACCCACCTGCTCGACTTCGGCGGCGAGGGCTCGGCGCACGCGCCGACCTTCCCCGCCGCGGCCGCGGCCACGAACGTCGGCGGCCAGGGCTCGCACTGGACCTGCGCGATCCCGCGCCCCGCCTTCAGCGAAAAGCTCGACTTCATCGCCGACGACGAGTGGGAAGACCTCATCAGCACCGCCGAGGGCCTCCTGCACCACCAGAGCGCCGCCTTCTCGGACTCGCCCGTCGGCGCGGCCATCCGCACCCTGCTCGACCGGGAGTTCGCCGCCGAACTGCCCGAGGGCTACGGCGTCAGCACCCTCCCCGTCGCCGGCGACCCGCAGCCCGACGGCTCCATGCGCTGGGCCGGCGCCGACATGGTGCTCGGACCCCTGATCGAGCCGGGAACCGACACCGCCGCCCGCTTCGACCTGCGCGATCTCACCCTCGTGCGTCGCATCGAGCACGACGGCACCCACGTGCGCGGACTCGTCGTCGAGAACCTCCGCACCCGGGAGGAATCCTTCGTCGACGCGGATGCCGTGATCGTCGCCGCCGACGCCTTCCGCTCGCCGCAGCTGCTGTGGGCCTCGGGCATCCGTCCCGCGCCGCTGGGCCGCTACCTCACCGAGCACCACGTGGTCATCAGCACCGTGTCCCTCGACCAGGAGCGCATGAGCGCCCTCGTCTCGGACGACGAGCTCGAGGCGGAACTCGCCCGCCGCGCCACGAACCCCGCCGACCCGGTCGCCGCGGTGAACCGCATCCCCTTCTCGGAGCCTGCCCACCCGTACTCGGCGCAGATCATGTACGCCGAGAACCCTCCCTTCCCCCTCGACCCGGCCCACCCCCAGGCGGGCAACCGTTGGGGATACGTCAACATGGGCTTCGGCGTGCGCAAGTTCCCCCGCGTCGAAGACGGCGCCATCTTCAGCGACGACGAGCTCGACTACCGCGGTCTGCCCAACTTCACGATCGAGTACGCCCTCACCGAACGCGAGGAAGCCGAGATCGCCGAGGCCACGCAGCGCCTCCGCCGCGCCGGCTCGGCGCTGGGCACGTTCATCGCGGAACCCCGCCTGCTCCCCAACGGCTCGAGCCTGCACTACATGGGCACGATGCGCGCCGGCACCGACGAGGCCACGTCTGTCGCCGACCCGTACTCCCGCGTGTGGGGCTTCGACAACCTCATCGTCGGCGGCAACGGTCTGATCCCGACCGCCAACACGATGAACCCGACCCTGACGAGCGTCGCCATCGCCGTGCGCGGCGCCCGCCACCTCGCCGACGAACTGCGCGCGGATGCGGGCGGCGCCGACGAGGAGCGCCCCGGAGAGGCCACCGTCTGAGCGGCGGGGTCGGGACGATCGACATCCCGGCCCCGGCGCTCAGGATCGCCCCGGTGGTGCAGGCGAACACGCTCGCGCGGGCGCACCGATCCCCCGGGTGTTCACCCGTCCCCGGGGCTCTCTTCGCTCGGTCTCGGCGCAGCGTGTGGGGGTGGCGCGCCGCGTCGAGGGCCGGGAACGAAAGCCACGGCGGGCGGGTAGGGGAGGGGCTCGTCGACGTACGTCCGCCCGGTGGGCGAGGTCCATTCGAGCACACCGCCCTCACGCTGCCGCACCCTCCAGGCGGTGAACTGCTTCTGGGTGTGGTGACGCTGACACAGATGGGCGAGGTTGCCCGTCTCGGTACGGCCACCCAGAGCGTGATCGTGCGTGTGGTCGACTTCGCACCGGATCGCGGGAGCGGTGCACCCGGGCCAGCGGCAGTGGCGGTCTCTCGCCCTCAGGTAACGGTCGATGGCGGCCGTGCGCTGATAGGTGTCGACGTGCAGCACCGCCCCGGTGATGGGGTGGGTGATCACGCGGTCCCACGGACGTGTGGTCGACTCGGCCAGCCGGCGAGCGGTGGCGGCGTCGATGGGACCGTGCCCCACCAGCTCGGCGGGGTCGGCGTTCTCTCGGCCGGGGTGGAGCATCGTCAGGGCCGGAACGACGACCTGCACCCGGGCGCGGATGGCTCCGAGGGTCCCCGGCCCGTCGTCGTCGCGGGTCGGGTCGGACAGGGGCGCTGCCGTGAGGAGCAGGTCGGCGAGGAGGTCGGCCCGCACCTGATCAGGCGTGCGCACGTCGGGCGCGGGTGGCGCCTGCGGCATCCGGCCACTCACGGGGGCGCCGCCGGCGGGCGCGCGGCTCGCCTCGCCGCTGTCCCGTGTCGCGGTGACCGGGGGCCGCGCGTCACGAGCGTCGACGAGTGCTCGGCTCTGCTGCATCAGCCGGTCGTAGATCCCGACCGCGAGCACCGTCGGCAGCGTCGCAATGAGATCGGACATGCCGTCGTCGCCCCGGACGACCCGCACGTTCCGCCGCGCGCGACCGGCGCGGTGGCGTTCGGTGAGGGTGGTCGGCTGCAGTTGCTCGGCCAGTGCCGCCAGGCGCGTCCGGAGCAGGCCGGGACTGAGCCCCTCGGCCTCCGCGGCGGCGAGGGCGTCGAACTCCCGGTGCCGTTCCGCGGGCAGCGTCGCGCCGATGTCGGTGATCACGTGGACGTGCGCTCGCGCCAGAGCACCCGACTGCCAGGCGTCGAGCGTCGCCGGAAAGCTCTCGGCGATCAGCATCGCATGTCGGATCTGCGCCTGCACGGTGCGATCGGACAGGTGCTCGGCCGCCCCGATCTCGGACGCCACCTCTCGAAGGGCCAGATCGGCCTCCCGCGACGACGCCGGGCGCCCTGCGCGTCCCATGATGGCGAGACGCCCCGCTCGAGCCAACGCGCGCACCCGCCGGGCTTCGACGGATGCCATCGCGGCATCCAGATCGAGCACGTCGGTCACCACCGACGCGAGAGCCGGAGCCCCGTGATCGGGTTCTGGTGACGAGGCCGGCGATTGCATGTGTGCACGCTAGCGGGGGCCTTCGGCACCCTGACGAGGTCTGCGGCGAGATCTGGATGGATGACGGGACTCGGCCGATGGGGAGGAGTGGCGGGGCATCACTCGGCGCGAAGAGATGTCGCGCGCACGCCGCGCGATTCGCGAAGGCCCACGGGTTCCGCGGGCGCCTTCGCTACCCGGCCGCGCCGCGCGCGGGGAAGCCCCGCCACACCTCCACCGGCGTCAACGGAACGAGCGGTGGCACCAGAGCCGTGGTCTCGAGCACGATGCGTCGCCCTTCCCTCGCGGACAGCGGCAGTGCCGTCATGATCTCGGTCACGTGCAGCGCCATCGCCCCACTCGCGCGCCCGGGCGAGGACGCGCCACAACCCGCCGAGCCGTCGGGCTCGGCGCCTCCGCACACCATGTCGATCACGCCGATCCCGCGCCCCGCGGCAACGTACCCGGCGGTCGGCGGCAGCTCGACCCAGTCGTGGGCGCCCGGCGCCAGGTGCCGTACGACCCCGTCGAAGTTGTTCGGATCCGGCACCGCCAACGAACCGGCCTCACCGTGCACCTCGATCGGGCTCGCCGTGGACCCGGCCGCGTCGAAGCTGAAGGTCACCGTCGACAGCGCGCCGGTGGTGTGCCGGAGCGTTCCGGTGACGTGCGTGTCGACCTCGACCGCGATGCTCTCGCCCGCGCGGGGCCCCGATCCGATGACGCGTTCGCTGCGTCCGCGTGAGACGTCGCCGGTGACGGAGACGACGGGCCCCAGCAGGTGCACCAGCGAGGTCAGGTAGTACGGCCCCATGTCGAACAGCGGCCCGCCGCCCTCGCGGTAGTAGAAGTCGGGATTCGGATGCCAGTGCTCATGGCCCGCCGACACCCACGTCGCCGTGGCGGCGGTGGGCGTGCCGATCAGGCCGCTCTCGACCGCTGCGCGCGCCGTTTGGATCCCGGTTCCGAGCACCGTGTCGGGCGCGCTGCCGATCTCGACGCCGGCCGCTTCGGCATCCGCCACGATCTGTTTCGCGTCGTCAAGGGTCGTCGCGAGAGGCTTCTCTCCGAACACGCGTTTGCCGGCGGCGATCGCCGCGCGGGCGATGTCGGCGTGCGCGGCCGGGATCGTGAGGTTCACGACCACGTCGATGTCGTCGGCGGCGAGCAGCGCGTCGACGCTCAGCGCCCGCGCGTGGTCGAGCGACGCCGCCACCTCGGCGGCGCGTTCCGCCCGCAGATCGGCGACCGCGGCGATGCGCACGGCGGGGTGTTCGCGCAGCGTGTCGAGGTACTGCTCGCTGATGACCCCGAGGCCGATCAGACCGATGCTCGTCGGCTCGCCCACAGCAGCCCCCTCTCGATGATGGTGCGCACGTTGTCGTCGGCCAGCACCGAGGGGTCATGGCCGGGGGTCGCGACGAACACCCGTCCCTCGCCCCAGGCCCGCGTCCACACGGCGGGAGAGACGATCGGTCGGTGCCACGGCTCGTCGACGCGAACCGGGTGGGTGGTGGTGGCGAGTACGTCGTTCAGATCGTCGTGCAGCACCCAGTACTGCTCCGTCGTGAGCGAGAAGTCGACGATCCCGCTCATGATCTGGTGCGTGCGGCCGAGGTCGGTGAGCTCGATGCGGTGGTCGAGGAACACGTCGGTCCCGTCTCCGATGCGATCGCCCGGATCCTTGGACGGGTGGGCGGCGAACTGGCCGCCCACCAACTGCAGGTAGTCCGCGTCGTGGCGGTACGAGTCGACGATGCCGCCGTGCCATCCGGCGAGTCCGGTTCCGGCGGCCACCGCGCGCCGCAGGCCCTGGATGCTCTCGCGATCGGCCTCGCTCATCGTCACGGACTGCACGACGAGGTCGACGCCCCGCATGAGATCGTCGTCGGCGTAGACGCCCGGTCCGTCCTCGATGCGCACGTCGAAGTCGTTGTCGCGCAAGAACGGCACGAACATGTCGGTCGCCTCGATGGGATGGTGGCCCTCCCACCCCCCGCGCACGATCAGAGCTGTGCGTGACGTCATCGTCGCCCCCTTCGGCATCCGGATGCCATCGACCCGACGACGGCATCGACGGTCACGCTACCGTCGACCCCCGACATCGCCCGCGTGATCTGCGCGAACCGGACACGCTGGCCCGCGCTGCCTGCTCCGCCATCGTGCCTCCGACCCCGGAGTCCTCCGGCGGTCGTCCGCACGGGCGAGCCCGTACCCCTCACTCCGCGCGTTCGACGCCCTCGTCGTCCAGGGGGCGGCGCCTCGATCGGGAAACGCGCCACCAGCCGTAGTCGACCGAGGCTGCGGCGACGATCACGACGACCACTGTCTCCGGGAGCGTGGGCGGGCCGTCGTCGGTCACGAGTGCGGAGAGCCCCACGACGAGCAGTCCGGTGAGGGCGCCGAAGACGGTCCAGACCGTGAGCTGCACGCCCGTCGAACCCACCCGGCGCAGGGCGCTCGCGACGAGCCATGCCGGCCCGACCGCCACGGCCGCGACGGCGACGGTCAGTGCGCCCCCGACGAGTCCCACGACCGCGGTCAGGGTGATGGCCAGGGTGGTGAACGCGTGCACCGGGCTGACGCCGAGCGACGGGGCCTGCTGGATGGCCTGCACGCTCGTGTCGATCACGATGACGACCAGCATGGCCAGCAGGAACATCGCGCAGGCTCGCGCCGCCGCCCGCAGGACGTCGCGCCAGCGGGCGCTAGTTCGCGAACCGCCGGCCCGCGAACCGCCCGGTCGCGCGTCGCCCTCGCGACCCGCCCGCGTGCGATGTGCGTCATCCATGAGGCGAGCCTAGAGCCGCGCCGCCGCGGTCCTGGCGCCCTCCCCCGCAGGGCAGTACGCCCCGCGCTCCGCCCGCGAGGTGTCGAACCCCTCCCCGCATCCCGCCTCGAACCCCGCCCGCCGATCCCCGCCCGCCCCACCCCGCCGATAATGGACGGGTGGAATCCTGGGAGACGCGAGAGTGGTTCGCCGACTTCCTCGACGCCCTCAACCGCCACGATCTCGACGACGTGCGGGGCTTCCTCGACCCCGGAGTCCGTCGTGCGCACCTCCCCGCGGGCGCCGACGCGTGGATCGCCGACTATGCCGACCTGCTGCGGGGCTTCCCCGACTGGCAGTGGAAGCGCATCCAGCTGCTCGTCGAAGACGATCGCCTCGCCGTGCACCTGCGCGGGGGCGGGACGCACACCGGCCCGTACGGGCACCTCGCGCCCACGCGTCGGCGCGCCAGCATCGCCGCGTTCGCGATGTACCGGATCGAGCGGGGGCGTGTCGTCGAGGCATCCGGAACCGATGACGCTGCCCAGGTGCGCGCGCTCCTGGGCTGAGGATTCCCACTGCCATCGCCGGAGTGGGCGCGGCGACGGGTCCGGAGGCCGCGCCGGCGGCGGACGGGTCGCGGTTCGCCTGTCAAGGGCGCAGCGGTGTCGGAGGTGCCGGGTAGCTTCGCTCATGCCTGGTCATTCAACGGGCAGAAGGAGCGGTGTCCCATGCACGCGACTGAACGCCCCGGCGCGGGCGTCGTGTGGGCTCGTGTCGAAGACGGGTTCCACGTCGGCAGCCGCAACGGCGCCTTCCTCGGGTACATCGATCGCCAGGCCGACGGGGGCTTCCTCGCCTTCGACGGTCGCTCGCGCGTCGTCGGACGCTTCGACGCGCTGACCGCCGCAATGGCGGCCGTCACCAACGGGCAGCCCCCGCAGGACGCCGAGATCACCCTGCAGCAGGTTCGCGTACCGGCCCCGCGCGGGCTCGGCCAGGGCGGGGTGCGCTGATGGCGGCTCCCCTCGTCTCCGTCTCGTACGTCAGCACCGAGACCGACCCCTTCGACGACGAGCGTCTGGCCGCGCTGCTCGCGCAGAGTCGGCGCTCCAATCACGAGCACGACCTCACGGGCATGTTGCTGCATCGCCGCGGGCGCTTCTTCCAGGTGCTGGAGGGGCCGCAAGACGCGGTGGACGCCCTGATCGCGAAGATCCGTGAGGACGCGCGGCACCACGACATCCGCATCCTGCTCCGTGAGAACCTCGACGACCGCCGCTTCGACGAGTGGACGATGGGCTACGAGCCCATCGGCGTGCCGTCGACGCCGCCCCCCGAGGGGTTCCGCGACACCTTCGACGACCTCGAGTCCGCCGACGACGAGATCAGCTCGCGGGCGGTGCGCGAGTTGACGGTCTGGTTCCGGGCCCGCACGGCGGGCGATCGCTGATCCCTTCACCGCCGCGACGGCGGTCGAACCGTTCAGCAGGGCGGGCGGTTGATCGCCTTACCGGTCACAGCGGCGGGTCGAGGGCGCGGAGCGCGGCATCCATCTTCTCGGCCATGACGGCGTATCCGGTGTCGTTCGGGTGCAAGCCGTCCGACGCCATCCAGCTGTCGGCGTCGTCGGCGTAGTGCCCGTCGAGCCAGTGGCTCGCTCCCTCGATGTGGTCGGCGCCGATCCTCTCGGCCGCGTCCTCGACCCACCCGGCGATCACGTCGACCGAGGCGGGGCGTTCCGCGGTGTACCAGAACGGCTCCACGACGACGATGCGCGCCTGCGGCAGACCGTCGTGCAGGCGCTGCAGGTCGTCGTCGATCGTCTCGCGGATCTGGTCGGCCGCGCGGTCGTAACTGAAGTTGTCGTTCAGGCCCATCGTGACGAACACGATGTCGGGCTGGTCGTCGATGACGAGGGCGGGAATGTCGTCGAGACCCGCCCCCATCGTGGCTCGGCGGTTGACGAAGCCGAGGCCGTTCTCGCTGCGGTTGATCTCCTGCCACCCGCGCTCGACCGAGACGATCGTCGACCACCGGTGGTCGGACGAGCTCGCCCCGGTCCCGCGCGTGTACGAGTCGCCGTAGAACGACACGACAGGTCCGTCGCCCGTCGGAGCGGGGACGGGGGCGGGGGAGGTCTGCGCCGAGCAGGCCGTGCCCGCCAGGATCGCGGATGCCACCACCACGAGGCTGAGCAGTCGTCGCGCGCGCATGCTCTCATTGTCGGCGCGGATGCGAGGGGCGGGGCCGTCCAGGGCGAACCGTGTCGGATCGCGCCGGGCGCGTGCCGTCGCGTCATGCGCCGAGCGTGGACCCGCTTTCGGGGGTCTCGGGGTCGTCGGCGGCCGGTGCCGCGAGCCGCGCGACGTGGCGGGCGATGCGCGCCGCGCGCGCGGTCTCGGACGTCGCCGTGACGACGGGGTGCAGCACGGAGTATCGCTCCGACTTGTTCAACGCCGCGAAGCGACGCGCGGCCGCGGGCTCGGCATCCAGTGCCGCCTGAAGATCGGCGGGGACCTCGATCGCCGCGGACCCCGCGTAGGCGCGCTCCCAGCGGCCGTCGGCCTGTGCGCGCCGGATCTCGGCGGCACCGCGTTCGCGCATTCGTCCCTCGTCGGCGAGGCGGTCGACGATTCCGACGTTGCGCGTCGACCACATCGACCGCGCACGGCGCGGGGTGAAGTGCTGGCGGAACGTGGCCGCGTCGCGCGACTGCTTCCGCCCGTCGATCCAGCCGCTGCACAGTGCTTCGTCGAGGGCCTGCGCGTAGGTGAGCGAGGTCGGAGCGGTGGTGCCCTTCTTGGCGAGCACCAGCCACACGCCGTCGTTCGTGCTCTCGTTCTCGTCGAGCCAGGCCCGCCAGGCGTCGACATCGGCGACGGTGAGTTCGAGGGGGTCGGTCATGTGGAGTGCCTCCTTCGCGCGGGCCGCACGAGCACGATAACCCGCACCTCCGACACGGCGCCCCCTATCGGAGCGGGCACGTGCGAGGCAAGCGGCCCCCGGCGGCCTTCGGCATCCGGTGTCATGGATGCATGCGATGTGTGACCTATGCGGGCGAGACCGTGACCACGACCGACGACGTTGCCGAGGCGCTGGTGCAGCTGACCGCGTCGATCGCCGCCGACGGGCAGGCCGAAGCGGTGAGCATCCCGATCGTCACCGACGACGGCGAGACCGAACAGGCGGAGCTCGTCATCGGTGTGGGCAACGATGTGCTGAGCGCGCCGGCGGCGTGGGAGCGCGAGGAACCCGACTTCGGCTGGGCCGCGGAGCAGCTCCGTCAGCACCGGCGCTACCCTCAGTCGACCGCTGTCGCCCACGAGCAGACGAGCGACGACACCAATCCCGACGCTTTCTGGGACCCCGACCTCGAGGGCTTCACGCGCGCCTGAGCCCGCACCCGAGGGGGGAGCTCGTCAAGCCCACCCTCGCCGCCGCGCGCCGACGTAGCGTGAGGGATCCACGCCGACGGCGGCCGGTTTACCGTCCCGGCGTGTGAGCCCCGGACAGTCCGGGCGGCTCCGCCGTTTCGCGGGCGCCGCCCGGACGCCGGGGTGCCTCATGGTCATCGGATGCCGGATGCCCACGTGCTCCGCTGGCGTTTCGAGATGTACGCCCTGTCATGCGGTGAACCATTCCCGCATGTCGGTCCACACCGTCGTCAGGGCGTCCTCGAGCGGGAGATCGGCGGAGCCTTCCAGCCATCGGTCCACCGCGAGGTCGAAACAGGTCACGGCGAGGGCTGCCCAGGCGTGCGCAGGCCCGGGGGCGATGCCCCGTTGGTTCAATGATCCTTCGATGGCGCGAGCGAGGTAGTGACTGCGGAGGAGATCGCGCTCGTGCAGCGCCGGTTCGCTCTGGATGATGCTGCGTCGACGTGCGATCTGTTCTCGCCAGCCCTGGATGCCTCGGCATGCGGCGGCGAGACCTTCGCGCACGGTGGCCGCTGCGTCGCATTCCTGCGGGATGGATGCCATGAAGTCGCTCACCGCCTGCGGGAACTCGCGATCCCGGAGGAACAGCACATCGCGTTTGTCCGCGAAGTGGCGGAAGAACGTCCGTGTGGTCAGCCCCGCCGCCTCGGCGATCTGGGGAACCGTGGTTCCCGCGTACCCCTGGTCGGCGAACAGGTTCATCGCCGCGGCTTCCATCCGCAAGGCAGCGTCCGGTGACCATCGAGGCATGGACCCATGATGACACGAACTGTCGTAAGATCGGTGACGATGACACGCAATGTCATCAGAATCGGAGAGCGGAAGAATGAGCGACAACTCGGCGGCGTGGATCGATTCTCCTTACGCAGACCTGACGGTCCGAGCTGCGCCGATGCCGAAGCCGGGGGTGGGGCAGCTGTTGCTCGAGGTGCGCGCGGTGGCGGTGAATCCGCTCGACGCGATCATCCAGTCCAACGGCACCGTCATGTACGGCTGGTTGCGCTACCCGGTGGTCCTGGGGGAGGACGTCGCGGGCGTCGTCGTCGAAACCGGTGCCGGCGTGGACGACTTCGCCGTCGGAGACCGCGTCGTGGCGTACGCGATGGGCCTGGAGAAAGGACGGGACGCCGTCTCCGAGAGCGGTTTCCAGGCCTACGTCGCGGTCGACGCGAGCCTGGCCGCCGTCCTGCCGGCCGCCATCGCCTTCGAGGAGGCCGCCGTCCTGCCTCTGGCGATATCCACCGCGGCGGCCGGCCTGTTCGAGAAGGACCAACTGGGACTGGACTACTCCCGTCTCGGCGACGCGGCGCCTCGCGACGAGGTCGTCGTGATCTGGGGCGGCGCGACGGCGGTCGGAGGCAATGCGATCCAGCTCGCCCGAGCGGCCGGCTATCGGGTCGTCACGACAGCCTCGGCGAAGAACCACGAACGGATGAGGCGGCTGGGGGCGGAAGCCGTCTTCGACTACCACGACCCGGACGCTGCGAATCGGATCATCGATGAGGTCGGCGGCTCCGCGGTGGCGGGGGTCCTCGCCGTCGCGACGGGTTCGGCCGAGCCCTGTCTGAGGATCGCGCGCGCAACCGGTGCCACGCAGATCGCGATGGCGAGCCCTCCCGTCTCGTTCTACGATCAACCGCGCCGTCGAGGCCTCTCCCTCGCTCGCATCCGCCTCTTCCTGAAGCTCGGAACGCGGACTGCTCTTCTCCAGGTGCGCAGTCGCACCCGCGGTATCGGAGCATCGTTCATCTGGGGAAGCGCCATCGCCACGTCTCCCGTCGGCCCGGCCGTCTGGGGCGGGTATCTCCCCGCCGCTCTCGCCTCGGGCAGCCACCACCTCTACCCCGAAGCCCACATCGCGGGACACGGCCTCCCGGCGATCCAGGGGGCCATCGACACCCTTCGCCACGGCGTATCGGCGCGGAAACTCGTCGTCACCCTCGACCACGCACCGACGGGATCGTGATCGATCCACGAGGAGTCGTCGGAGCGCAGTGCGGGAACAGCGAGCGCCGGGCGAAAGGAGCGTCAGTCTGAAGCGACGCGGGAGAGTCCGGCACAAGTCCGGGGGTCACACATGGAGGGGCTGACGGGAATCGAACCCGCGCTATCTGCTTGGGAAGCAGAAGTTCTGCCATTGAACTACAGCCCCGTGCGCCTTGCGGCAGCCCGGCCAGCATAACAGCGTCCGGTCGTCGTGCTCCCCGTCGTCCGTCACAGACCCCCGCGAAAACGACCCTCGCCCTAGGCTGGGGCCGTGCTGCTCTCCGATCGCGACATCCGAGCCGAACTCGACGCGAAACGCCTCGGGCTCGACCCCTTCGACCCGGCCATGGTGCAGCCCTCCAGCGTCGACGTGCGACTCGACCGCTACTTCCGGCTGTTCGACAACCACAAGTACCCCTTCATCGATCCCGCCGAGGAGCAGCCCGAGCTGACACGTCTCATCGAGGTCGCTCCCGACGAGCCGTTCATCCTGCACCCGGGCGAGTTCGCTCTCGGGTCGACCTTCGAGCGGGTGAGCCTTCCCGACGACGTCGCCGCGCGCCTCGAGGGCAAGTCGTCTCTCGGCCGCCTGGGGCTGCTGACGCACTCGACCGCGGGGTTCATCGACCCGGGCTTCTCGGGCCATGTGACGCTCGAGCTCTCGAACGTCGCCACCCTGCCGATCAAGCTCTGGCCGGGAATGAAGATCGGGCAGGTCTGCTATTTCCGCCTGACCTCGCCCGCCGAGAACCCGTACGGCTCCGGCCCGTACGGCAACCGCTATCAGGGTCAGCGCGGGCCGACGGCTTCGCGTTCCGCGCTCAACTTCCACCGCACCGACGTCGGCTCCACCGAGGCCGGGTCCGTCGGGCGCTGACCCGACGACGAAGCGGCGAGGCTCCCTCGGGAGTCCTCGCCGCTTCGTGGTTTCGCGGGATCATTCGGATGCCGACGACTCGCGGCCGCGGCGGAACCCGGCGTCGAAGCCGCGCTCGAACGCGTGCTGCGCGGCCTGGTGACCTCGGTGGTGGCCGTGGCCGTCCCGGCCGAAGCCTCGGCCGCCGTGGTCGCGCTCGTTGCCGGCGCACGGCCGATCCGCGGTGTATCCGCGGTGACCGCCGTGCTCGGCCTCGTGATCGCCGTGGCCGGAACCCCGGCCGAAGCGTGCACCGAACCCGCGCGGGCCGGGGCCGAAACCAGGACCGAAACCGGGGCCGAAACCGCCGCGTCCCGGGCCGCGGAAGCCGCGCTCCGGTGACGCCTCGGTCGCGTCGACTCCCAGCGCGTCCGAGAGGGCGTCGAGAGCCGTCGTCAGGCGCTCCAGCTGCTCGGCCGGCACGTCGGCCAGCAGGGCCGCGCGGTCGGCATCCACCCGGTCGAGGAGCTCGCGACCCCCGGCGGTCAGTCGCCAGCCGTCGTCGCCGCGCTCGATCCAGCCGCGCTCGGCGAGAGCGTCGACGCGCTTGCCGCCGCGGGCGAGACGGTCGTGCACCCAGGGCGCGTCGATCCGTCCGTCGATGGCGCTGAGGATCATCACGGTCTTGGGGTGCAGCTCGTTGTCGCGCAGCTGCGTGAAGAGGCGGTGGTGCAGCGCGTGACCGACCGTCGTGAGGCGGTGGGCGAGGCTGCGGACATCAGGTGATGTGGAGGTGGTCATGGAGGTGTCCTTTCGGGGCGGTCGATCCGCCGATACATGTCATGTGACAACAGATGTACTGTGACATGCATCGCAGATGCTTGTCAAGCGACATGTAAAATTCCCGCATGGCCACTGACCCCGCCGACGAGATCGCCGCCGCCCTCGGGCGCTTGCGCGGACGCCGCCCGCGCCCGCCCTTCGGCGCCGAGGGGCACCATCACCCGCACGTTCACGGCGAACGCGGGGGATTCGGCGGACCCTGGGGGCGCGGCACCCCGCCCTGGGCCGACCCCGCACAGGGTCGCTTCGGCGGACCCGCACGCCTGCGCCTACTCGACGCTCTGATCGCGGCATCCGGATCGCTGTCGGTGAGCGAGATCGCCGAGGCGGTGGGCGTCGACCAGCCCCGCGCCTCGCGGCTGGTTCAGCAGGCGGCGCAGATGGGTCTGGTCGCACGCGAGCCCGACCCCGACGACGCCCGCCGCACGCGCGTGCGCCTCACGCCCGAGGGCGAGGGGATGGTCTCGGGTTTCCGCGGTCGACGACGGGATGCCGTGCGCTCCGCGCTGGAGTCGTTCACCGACGACGAGCGCGTCGAGTTCGCCCGCCTGCTCGGGAAGTTCGCCGACGCCTGGCCGCGCGACTGAGCTGACGGCGTGCCGGGCCCCGGCCCGCCTCAGCGGATGACGGCCGGCCGCGCCTTCACCGGGACCATCAGCACCAGCCCGACCGCCAGGATCAGCACGATGCCCACGATGCCGAGGCGGGTGTCGCCGGTGATCCCGACGAACAGAGCGAACAGGCCGGGGGCGAGGAACGACACCGCGCGCCCGGTCGTGGCGTAGAGTCCGAAGATCTCACCCTCGCGACCCTCCGGAGCCACCCGGGCGAGGAACGACCGGCTGGCCGACTGCACGGGTCCGACGAACAGGCCGAGCCCGAGGCCCGCCACCCAGAACGCCGGCACCGAGGTGCCGATGAAGAGGATGACGCTGCCCAGGACGATCAGGCCGATCAGCGAGACGACGATCACGCGCTTCGGTCCGAAGCGGTCGTCGAGGCGCCCCGAGAAGAACGTGCTGATACCGGCCACCACGTTCGCCGCGACCGCGAAGTAGAGCACCTCCGTCGAGCTGAAGCCGAACACCTGCGCGGCGATGATCGCGCCGAAGGTGAACACGCCGGCGAGGCCGTCGCGGAACACCGCGCTGGCCACCAGGAAGAGCAGCACCTGCCGGCTGTCGCGCCACAGCGAGCGCAACGTGCCCCACAGCACCACGTACGAGCGGAAGAAGCCGACGCGCACCCGGCGCTGCTGCGGCGGGATCTCGGGAACGCGCAGCAGAACGGGAACGGCGAACACCCCGAACCAGACCGCGGATGCCAGGACCGCGAGGCGGATGTTCAGCCCGCCCTCCTTCGGCACGGCGAGAAGCCCCCCGGCATCGGGTGCGCCGAAGCTCTGGATGAACAGCACCAGCAGCAGGAGCAGCAGCACGATGCCGCCCACGTACCCCATGCCCCAGCCGAAGCCCGAGACGCGGCCGATGTTCTCGCGCGTGGAGACCTGCGTGAGCATCGCGTAATAGTTGACGCTGGCGAATTCGAAGAAGACGTTGCCGACCGCGATGAGGGTGGCGCCGAGCACGAGGAACTCGGGCGTGCCCTCGACGAAGACCATCGCGGCCATCGACAGCACGATGAGGCCGGTGTTGATGCCGAGCCAGAGCTTGCGGCGCCCCGTACCGTCGGAGCGCTGGCCCAGCACGGGGGCGACGAGCGCCACGACGATGCCGGCGATCATCAGCGCCACGCCGACCAGGCTCGCGTTGTCGGCGAGCGCGCGAACGAGGGCGGGGTCGTCGTCGTTGCCGTTCGCCGCAGCCACCACGGCGGGATCGACGAACAGCGAACTCGCCAGGTAGGTGCTGAACACGAACGTGGTCACGACCGCGTTGAAGGCGGCGGATCCCCAGTCCCACAGGGCCCAGGCGAGCACCGGCCGACGGAGGGTGCTGACGGGGGCGGAGGCGGGCTCGGGAGGGGTCATATCGGTCACGCTAGGCCCCTCCGGTGAACGCCCGGTACCCCCGAGACGACGCCGCGCCACCCTTGGCGCGCTCATTCAGGCTACCGCCGAGCCCGCACGGCGGCGCGGAGCCGACTACCGTGGAGTCATGGCATCCGAAAACCCCGTCGACTCCGCTGAGGCGGAGACCACCCCCGCCCCGCTCACCTTCTCCGACCTGGGTCTGGATGCCAACGTGCTCAAAGCCCTCAAGGACGTCGGGTATGAGACCCCGTCGGCCATCCAGGCCGCGACCATTCCCGTGCTCCTGCAGGGTCGCGACGTCGTCGGTCTCGCGCAGACCGGTACCGGCAAGACCGCGGCGTTCGCGCTGCCGGTGCTGTCGCAGATGGAGACCGGCCACAAGAACCCGCAGGCCCTCGTGCTCGCCCCCACCCGTGAGCTCGCGCTCCAGGTGTGCGAGGCGTTCGAGAAGTACGCCGCCCACATCAAGGGCGTCTCGGTGCTCCCCGTCTACGGCGGTCAGGGCTACGGCCAGCAGCTGTCGGCGCTGCGCCGCGGCGTCGACATCGTCGTGGGCACCCCGGGTCGCATCATGGACCACCTCGACAAGGGCACCCTCGACCTGAGCGAGCTGAAGTACCTCGTGCTCGACGAGGCCGACGAGATGCTCAAGATGGGCTTCGCCGAAGACGTCGAGACGATCCTCGCCGACACCCCCAAGACGAAGCAGGTCGCGCTGTTCTCGGCGACCATGCCGGCGCAGATCCGCCGCATCTCGGCTCAGTACCTGAACAACCCCGAAGAGATCACGGTCAAGACCAAGACCGCGACCTCGACGAACATCAGCCAGCGGTACCTGATCGTGTCGTACCAGCAGAAGATCGACGCCCTCACGCGCATCCTCGAGGTCGAGAACTTCGAGGGCATGATCGTCTTCACCCGCACGAAGAACGAGACCGAGACGGTCGCCGAGAAGCTGCGTGCCCGCGGGTACACCGCCGCCGCCATCAACGGCGACGTCGCCCAGGTGCAGCGCGAGCGCACGGTCAACCAGCTGAAGTCCGGCAAGCTCGACATCCTCGTCGCCACCGACGTCGCCGCGCGCGGTCTCGACGTGGATCGCATCAGCCACGTGGTCAACTACGACCTGCCGATCGACACCGAGTCGTACGTGCACCGCATCGGCCGCACCGGTCGCGCCGGCCGCACGGGCGACGCGATCAGCTTCGTCACCCCGCGCGAGCGCCGCATGCTCACCGCGATCGAGAAGGCCACGCGCCAGCCGCTGACCGAGATGTCGCTGCCGAGCGTCGACGACGTCAACGCCACGCGCCTCACCCGGTTCGACGACGCGATCACCACCGCCCTCGAGGACACCGCGGCCATCGCGACGTTCCGCGACGTGGTGGCCCACTACGTCGAGCACCACGACGTGCCCGAGGCCGACGTGGCCGCAGCGCTCGCCGTGGTCGCCCAGGGCGACACCCCGCTGCTGCTCGAGGCCGAGGCCTTCCGTCAGCAGCGCTTCGACAGCGAGCGTCCCGCGCGCGACGGCGGTTCCCGCGACGGGGGTTCGCGTGACGGTGGATCGCGCGACAGCGGTCCGCGCCGCGACACCTCGGGGCGCTTCTCGACTTACCGCATCGCGGTCGGTCGTCGCCAGCGCGTCGAGCCGCGTCAGATCGTCGGCGCCCTCGCGAACGAGGGTGGGCTGCGTCGCAACGACTTCGGTGCGATCCAGATCCGTCAGGACTTCTCGCTCGTCGAGCTGCCCGCCGACCTGTCGAGCGACACGATCGGCCGCCTCGCCGACACCCGCATCTCGGGCCAGCTGATCGACCTGCGCCTCGACGGCGGCGGACGCTCCGCCAAGCGCAGCGACCGCCCGCAGCGTCGTGAGAGCGACCGCGATCGCGACTGACCCCGCGGCATCCGTCCGACGCCCCCGCTGACCTTCGGGTCGCGGGGGCGTTGTGCGTGCAGCGGGCCCAGGCGCTGCCGCCGCCCGGTGCCGTCCTCACGCCGCGTGCGTGCTGCGGGGTGGGGCGTGTCCCACTTCGTGCTGCCTGGGCCCTTCGGGGCTGCACATTTCGGGACACGGTTTGCGCTGCGCGAGACGCTGGGCACGCTGTGGGGCGGGGCATGTCCCACTTCGTGCTGCCTGGACCCCTCGCTGCTGCACATTTCGGGACATGGCCGGCGGCGTGCGACACACGGCATCCAGAAGTTGAGCCAATTCATATCAACTCGGCTTGACCTCGATGCGCGGCCCCGATAACCTTGAGTCATCGGGGCTCAACCCCCGCAGAGACTTTCATCACACCCCGAGTCGTGGCATCCGTCCGGCTCACAAGCAAGGAGACACATATGCCCCGTGCAGTGGGAATCGACCTCGGTACGACCAACTCCGTCGTGAGCGTGCTCGAGGGTGGCGAGCCCAAGGTCATCGCCAACGCCGAGGGTTTCCGTACGACCCCCTCGGTCGTCGCCTTCACGAAGGACGGCGAGGTGCTCGTCGGTGAGACCGCCAAGCGCCAGGCCGTCACGAACGTCGACCGCACCATCTCCAGCGTCAAGCGCCACATGGGCACGACCTGGTCGTTCGACGTCGACGGCAAGAAGTGGACGCCGCAGGAGATCTCGGCCCGCATCCTGCAGAAGCTCAAGCGCGACGCCGAGGAGTACCTGGGCGACACCGTGACCGACGCGGTCATCACGGTCCCCGCGTACTTCAACGACGCCGAGCGTCAGGCCACCAAGGAGGCCGGCGAGATCTCGGGCCTCAACGTGCTGCGCATCATCAACGAGCCCACCGCCGCGGCTCTCGCGTACGGCCTCGACAAGGGCAAGGAAGACGAGCTCATCCTCGTGTTCGACCTCGGTGGCGGAACGTTCGACGTCTCGCTGCTCGAAGTGGGCAAGGACGACGACTTCTCCACCATCCAGGTGCGCTCCACCTCGGGCGACAACCGCCTCGGTGGCGACGACTGGGACCAGCGGGTCGTCGACTACCTCATCAAGCAGTTCAAGGACACGACTGGTGTCGACGTCTCGGGCGACAAGATCGCCCTGCAGCGTCTGAAGGAAGCGGCCGAGCAGGCCAAGAAGGAGCTGTCGAGCTCGACCTCGACCTCCATCAACCTGCCCTACCTGTCGCTCACCGACTCGGGCCCCGTCTCGCTCAGCGAGACCCTCACGCGCGCCAAGTTCGAGGACCTCACCAAGGACCTCCTCGACCGCACGCGCAAGCCCTTCTCCGACGTCATCCGCGAGGCCGGCGTCAAGGTGGAGGACATCGCGCACGTGGTGCTCGTGGGCGGCTCGACCCGCATGCCCGCGGTCGCCGAGCTCGTGAAGAAGGAGACCGGCAAGGACGCCAACAAGGGCGTCAACCCCGACGAGGTCGTGGCCGTGGGCGCAGCCCTGCAGGCCGGTGTCCTCAAGGGTGAGCGCAAGGACGTGCTGCTCATCGACGTCACCCCCCTGAGCCTCGGTATCGAGACCAAGGGCGGCATCATGACCAAGCTCATCGAGCGCAACACGGCCATCCCGACCAAGCGCAGCGAGACCTTCACCACCGCCGACGACAACCAGCCGTCGGTCGCGATCCAGGTCTTCCAGGGCGAGCGCGAGTTCACCCGCGACAACAAGCCGCTCGGCACCTTCGAGCTCACCGGCATCGCCCCGGCCCCCCGTGGCATCCCGCAGGTGGAGGTCACCTTCGACATCGACGCGAACGGCATCGTCCACGTCTCGGCGAAGGACAAGGGCACCGGCAAGGAGCAGTCGATGACGATCACGGGTGGCTCGTCGCTGCCCAAGGAAGACATCGAGCGCATGGTGCGCGAGGCCGAAGAGAACGCGGCCGACGACAAGAAGCGCCGCGAGTCCGCCGAGACCCGCAACCAGGCCGAGACCCTGTCGTACTCGATCGAGAAGCTGATCAAAGAGAACGAAGACAAGCTCCCCGCCGAGGTCAAGACCGAGGTCCAGGGCGATGTCGACGCGCTCAAGACGGCACTCGCCGGCGATGACGACGACGCGGTCAAGACCGCGTTCGACAAGCTGAACGCCAGCCAGGGCAAGCTCGGCGAGGCCATCTACGCCTCGTCGCAGGCCGCGGGCGAGCCCGCCGACCCCAACGTCGGCCAGCCCGGCAACGGTGAGACGCCGAACCCCGAGGAAGACGTCATCGACGCCGAGGTCGTCGACGACGAGCCGACCGACGAGACGAAGAAGTAAGCAGAGACCATGGCACACAAGGACGACGAACAGCCCACGGGCTCGGGCGCCGGTCCTGACGAAACGGGGCCGGAGGAGAACACCTCCGGCCCCGCGCCGTCGGGCGAGCAGTCCGAGACGACCGACGCGGATGCCGACGGTCTGACCATCGACGACATCCTCGGCGCCGAGCAGACGCCCGAGGCCGCGGCAGAGGGGGCTTCCTCCGACAAGGAGGCCTCGCTGCTGATCGACCTCAAGCGGCTGCAGGCCGAGTACGCCAACTACCGCCGGCGCACCGAAGACCAGCGCGAGCGCGAGATCGAGCGGGCCAAGGGCGAAGCCGTGAAGGGCCTGCTGCCCGTCATGGACGACCTCGACCGCGCGGTCAAGCACGGCGACCTCGTCGAGGGCACGCCCTTCGCCGCCATCGGCGACAAGGTGCGGGCCGTGGCCGAGCGCCTCGGCGTGGTGTCGTACGGCGCCGTCGGCGACGTCTTCGACCCGCAGCAGCACGAGGCCATCTTCCAGGCGCCCACCCCCGGCGTGACCGAGACGACGATCCTCGAGGTCGTCGAGGTCGGTTACCGCCTCGGCTCGATCGAGCTGCGACCGGCCAAGGTCGTCGTCGCCGTGCCGGCCTAAGAGGAGGACACATGGCGAGTCAGGACTGGTTCGACAAGGACTTCTACAAGGTCCTCGGCGTCGACAAGAGCGTCAGCGCGGCCGATCTGAAGAAGACCTACCGCAAGCTCGCGCGCCAGTACCACCCCGACTCGAACCCGGGTGACGCGAAGGCCGAGGCCAAGTTCAAGGAGATCAGCGAGGCCTACTCGGTGCTCAACGATCCGGAGCAGCGCGAGGAGTACGACCAGATCCGGGCCATGGGCTCGGGGGCGCGCTTCTCGGCACCGGGTACCGGCGGCGGCGGCGGTTTCGACGACGTCTTCAGCCGGTTCGGTCAACCGCGCAGTGGCGGCGCCGGGGCTCCTCCGGGGGGCTTCGACGACTTCTTCTCGATGTTCGACCAGCAGGGCGGCGCCGGTTTCGGTTCCGGCCGGTTCGGTCAGACCTCGGGCGGATACCGCGGTTACGGCGGACCGCAGCGCGGATCCGACGTCACGGCGCGCACGACGATCGACTTCGTCACGGCGGCCAAGGGCGAGACGATCACCCTGCAGGGCGAAGACAACGTCCCGTTCAAGGTGAAGATCCCGGCCGGGGTGTCGGACGGGCAGAAGATCCGCCTGCGCGGCCGCGGACGCAAGTCGCCCGACGGCGGCGAGAGCGGCGACATCGTCGTGACCGTCGCGGTGCGTCCGCACCCGGTGTTCACGCGCGACGGCCTCCACCTGCGGGTCACGGTGCCGGTCACCTTCACCGAGGCGGCTCTGGGCGCCACGATCGAGGTCCCGACACTCGGGGGGGAGCCGGTGCGACTGCGCGTCGCCCCCGGCACCCCGTCGGGACGGGTGCTGCGCGTCAAGGGACGCGGGATCGAGTCGACCAAGGGCGTCGGCGACCTGCTCGCCGAGGTCCAGGTCGCGGTGCCCACGCACCTCGACGACGCGGCCCGCGAGGCCCTCGAGCGTTTCCACGAGCTCGAACCGAAAGAGAACCCGCGCGCCGACCTGATGGCCAAGGCGCGCTGACGCATCCCACGCGCGTCGTCGCGGTTCTCGGCATCCGATACGTCAGGATGCCGAGAACCCGGCACTCGCACCCGGCACGACGAAAGAGGTGAAGACGTGTCCGAGAGAGAGATCGACGAAGACGCCCCGATCTTCGCCATCGCCGCCGCCGCCGAGCTGTCGAACATGCACCCGCAGACGCTGCGGCAGTACGACCGGCTCGGTCTCGTCGTGCCCGCGCGCACCCAGGGCGGGTCGCGTCGCTACTCGAGCCGCCACGTGCAGCAGTTGCGCGAGGTCGCCCGCCTGTCGGGGGAAGGCATGAGCCTTCCCGCGATCGCGCGCCTCCTCGCCCTCGAGGAGCGCGTGCACGATCTCGCCCGCCGCGTGAACGACCTCGAGCGGCAGCTCACGATCGAGCGGCAGTCCCGCCCCGGTGCGCGCGTCTTCGCCGCCGGCGCGACCGGCTCGGTCGTGACGCTCCGCCACGGCTCGCGCGTGCGTCGCGCGACCGACATCGTGCTCTGGCGCCCGCGCGACATCCACGACGACTGACATCCCGTCGCGGCACCGAGGTTCTGAGCGCGTCGAAGGGTCTGTGCATACGGTGCCCCGACGGCTCGGCCGGAGTGGGGCAGCGGCTCAGGCCGGATCGATCCGCAGCACCGTCGGCGTCTCTCCGACCGAGAGGTCGTCGACGACGCGGAGCGTGCGTGCGATGTCGTCGACCGCGCCGATGACGGTGCCGAACCGCTCGCGGTCGGCGCACACCGCCGTCACCGTGACGAAGTGCGAGCCCGTGTCCCACGTGTAGGTCGCGAACGGGGGAGTCTTCGGATCGATCGGCAGCGGCATCGCGAGCTTCTCGCCGACGCCGAGGTGCGGATTGCGGAACGACTCCGTGTCGTCGTACTCCATCGGCATCATCGCGCGCGCGGTGCGCAGCTGCGCGGTGGCCTCTTGCAGCTGTGCCATCACGACGAGCAGCTCGGGCGCGCTCTTCCACACCCACACCAGAACGCGGCCACCGGCGCGACGCATGAGCAGCGGAGCGGCTTGACTCAGCATCCACGCGAAGGCGCCGCCGCCGGGGCGGGGGGCGGTGCCCGTCGTGCGGGCGGCCTGGCCGAGCAGCATGCCGATGGCGGCCTTGCGGTGTCGTCGGCCGCGGAGGCCGAGTGAACCGGTCACGGGCACCCAGAGGTCGGCGGCGGCGTCGGCCTGCAGTCGAGACATGGCTCCACCCTACGAGCCGCGACCGAACGGGCGCTGAGTTGCAGAAATGGTTCCCCGGTGTCGGAGGTTGGTGCCAGGCTGGTCTTCGCGGTCACGGCGGCCGCGTCAGACCTGCTCCGGAGGTCCCATGCTCGGCAATATCCTCGTCCGCTACCTGTCCCGGTACCGCTGGCTCCTCGTGGCGCTGCTGGTGTTCCAGTTCGTCGCGGCGATGGCATCCCTCTATCTGCCGCGCCTGAACGCCGACATCATCGATCGCGGCGTCGCCCAGGGCGACACGGGGTTCATCTGGTCGCAGGGCATGATCATGCTCGGCATCTCGCTCGGGCAGATCGTCGCCTCGGTCGTCGCGACCTACTTCGCCGCGCGCGCCGCCATGGCCGCGGGCCGCGACATCCGGCTCGATCTGTTCGAGAAGGTCAGCGGCTTCTCCGAGCGTGAACTGTCGCAGTTCGGCGCCGGTTCCCTCATCACGCGCAACACGAACGACGTGCAGCAGGTGCAGATGCTCGCGATGATGGGCGCCACCATGCTCGTCAGCGCCCCGCTGCTCGCCCTCGGCGGCATCTTCATGGCGTTGCAGCAAGACGTCGGTCTCAGCTGGCTGCTCGGCGTCGCCGTTCCGATCCTGCTGGTCGCGGTCGCCCTCATCATCGCCCGCATGGTGCCGCTGTTCCGCAGCTACCAGTCCAAGCTCGACGCCGTGAACCGGGTGATGCGCGAGCAGCTGACCGGAGTGCGTGTGGTGCGCGCCTTCGTGCGCGAGCGCATCGAAGAAGAGCGCTTCCGCGAGGCGAACACCGACATCATGGACGTCGGTCGCAAGGTGGGCTCGCTCTTCGTGCTGCTGTTCCCCCTGGCGATGCTGGTGCTCAACGTCACCGTCGTCGGAGTCATCTGGTTCGGCGGCATCCAGGTCGACGCCGGCGGCGTGCAGATCGGTACCCTCTTCGCGTTCATGCAGTACGTGGCGCAGATCCTCATGGGCGTGCTCATGGCGAGCTTCATGACGGTGATGATCCCGCGCGCGGCCGTGTCGGCCGAGCGCATCGGAGAGGTGCTCGACAGTCACTCGACGCTCGAGCGTCCGGCGAACCCGGTGACCGTCTTCCCCTCGGTCGGAACCGTCGAGTTCGACGACGTCGCCTTCGCGTACCCGGGAGCCGAGTCGCCCGTGGTGTCGGGCGTCACGTTCGCGGCCCACCCCGGCGAGACCGTGGCGATCGTCGGATCGACGGGGGCGGGAAAGACGACCCTCGTCTCCCTGCTCCCGCGTCTGTTCGACGTGACGGCGGGTGCCGTCCGCGTCGGCGGCGTCGACGTGCGCGAGGCCGACCTCGACCTGCTGTGGAAGAGCATCGGCCTGGTGCCGCAGCGCCCGTTCCTGTTCAGCGGCACGGTGGCGTCCAACCTGCGTTTCGGTCGCGAAGACGCCACCGACGACGAACTGTGGCACGCGCTCGAGATCGCCCAGGGTCGCGACTTCGTCGAGGCGATGGAGGGCGGCCTCGACGGCAAGATCGCCCAGGGCGGCACCAACGTCTCGGGCGGGCAGCGCCAGCGCCTCGCCATCGCCCGAGCGATCGTGCACCGGCCGGCGGTGCTCGTCTTCGACGACTCGTTCTCGGCCCTCGACCTCAGCACCGACGCCCGATTGCGGCAGGCGTTGTGGCAAGAGCTCCCCGAGGTGACGAAGATCGTCGTCGCGCAGCGCGTCTCGACCATCACCGGCGCCGACCGGATCGTCGTGCTCGAAGACGGACGCATGGCCGGCGTCGGCACGCACGAGGAGCTGCTGCAGTCCAGCACCACCTATCGCGAGATCGTCGAGTCGCAGCTGGGGGTCGAAGCATGAGCACCCCCGACACCCGCACCGAAGAGGAGCGCGCCGAACTCGAGCTCGCCGAACAGGCCCGTCTGAACTCGGGCGACTGGGACAGCGTCGCGCCGGGCAAGGCCTCGGACTTCGGCTCGAGCTTCCGCCGGCTGATCGGACTCCTGCGTCCCCACGCCGGGGCCTTCGGGCTCGTCTCGGTGCTCGGGGCCCTCGGCGTCGTGCTGGCGGTGCTGGCCCCGCGCGTCCTCGGCAACGCCACGAACATCATCTTCGAGGGCGTGGTCTCGCGCGGGCTCGCCGAGCAGTTCCCGGCCGGCACCCCGAAAGACGCCGTCGTCGACGCCCTGCGCTCCGCCGGGCAGGGCGACATCGCCAACATCGTCGGCGCGATGGACAACTTCCAGGTCGGCGCGGGCGTCGACTTCGATGCGCTGCGCATCGTGGTCGTGACGGTGCTGGCCATCTACGTCGGCTCGTCGCTGCTGTCGTGGATCCAGGGCTACGTCATCAACATCATCATGGTGCGCACGATGTGGCGCCTGCGTGAAGACGTCGAGGCCAAGGTCAACCGGCTCCCCCTGTCGTACTTCGACAAGGTGCAGCGCGGTGAGCTCATCTCGCGAGTCACGAACGACATCGACAACATCACGCAGACGATGCAGCAGTCGCTCTCGAGCGCCCTCACCTCCGTGCTCACGGTCGTGGGCGTGCTCATCATGATGTTCACCATCTCCTGGCAGCTGGCCCTCGTCGCGCTCATCTCGCTCCCGCTCATGGCGGTCATCTTCGGGGTGATCGGCCCGAAGTCGCAGAAGGCCTTCGGCGAGCAGTGGAAGAAGGTGGGCCGTCTCAACGCCCGCGTCGAGGAGTCGTTCTCGGGTCACGCGCTGGTCAAGGTCTACGGCCGCGAGAAAGACGCCCGCGAGAAGTTCGAGGTCGAGAACGAGGAGCTCTACCTGGCCAGCTTCCGGGCCCAGTTCCTCTCCGGCATGATCATGCCGGGCATGATGTTCGTCGGAAACCTCACCTACGTCGGCATCGCGGTGCTCGGCGGGCTCATGGTGGCCGGCGGGCAGATCCGCCTGGGCGACGTGCAGGCGTTCATCCAGTACTCGCAGCAGTTCACGCAGCCCCTGTCGCAGCTGGGTGGCATGGCCGCGGTCGTGCAGTCGGGTACGGCTTCGGCCGAGCGCGTCTTCGCCCTGCTCGATGCCGACGAGCAAGGCCCCGACGCCCCCGACGCCCCGCGCCCGGGCGACGGACGCGGGGTCATCGAGTTCGAGAACGTCCGCTTCGCGTACTCGCCCGATCGCCCGCTCATCCGCGACCTGTCGTTCCGGGTCGAGCCGGGTCAGACGGTCGCCATCGTCGGACCGACGGGGGCCGGCAAGACCACCTTGGTCAACCTGATCATGCGGTTCTACGAGCTCGACGGCGGGCGCATCCTGCTCGACGGTCAGGACATCGCCGAACTGCGCCGCGACGACGTCCGCTCGCGCACCGGCATGGTGTTGCAAGACCCGTGGCTGTTCGCCGGGACGATCCGCGACAACATCCGCTACGGCCGCGAGACCGCCACCGACGACGAGATCCAGCAAGCCGCCGTCGCCACCCGCGTCGACCAGTTCGTGCACTCGCTCCCCGAGGGGTACGACACCGTCCTCGACGAAGACGCCGCGAACGTCTCGGCGGGTGAGAAACAGCTCATCACCATCGCGCGGGCGTTCGTCGCGCGTCCGTCGGTGCTCATCCTCGACGAGGCGACCTCGTCGGTCGACACACGCACCGAGCTGCTGCTGCAGCAGGCCATGGCCGCGCTGCGCGAAGGACGCACGTCGTTCGTGATCGCGCATCGCCTGTCGACGATCCGCGATGCCGATCTCATCCTGGTCATGGAGCACGGCGACATCGTCGAGCAGGGGACGCACGACGAGCTGATCGGCACCGAGGGGGCGTACTACCGGCTCTACCGTTCGCAGTTCGAGCAGGCCACCGCCGACGTCGATCTCGCGGCGGCCGAGGTCCCCCGCGCCGCTGATCCCCGGCAGGCGCCGGCCACCGACGACGCCGTGGTGGTGTCGGCGATGGCGGCCGCGGCATCCGAGGTTGCCGCCCCCGCCGGGACCGACGGGCCGCCGCGCCCCGCGCACGGTGCTCCGTCGCCCGACCCGCGGCTCGACGGTCGGGACTGACTCCGCCCGCGCCGATCCGCCCGCCCGGTGCCGCGCCGGGCGGGCGGTGCCGCGTCCGGCGCGCTTCGGGCGCCCACGCCCCCGTCCTCCACACCGCGAGACGGCTCCGGGTTCGCGAAAACCGCTCGGGTACAGTGGTGCGAGCGCATGAACCGCACCGTGCGACCCGTCCGCCGCATAGATAGGCCTCACCACCCGTGACCACTTCTGCGACGCCCGCCGACCATCCCGTATCCGACGACGCGCACGATCCCGCCGTCTCGCGCGAGACTCCCGCCCCGGCCGAACGTCCGCTCACGGTCCTCATCGGCGCCGACACGTTCCTGCCCCACGTCAACGGGGCCGCCCGCTTCGCCGAGCGCCTCGCCGCCGGTCTCGTCGCCCGCGGCCACGACGTGCACGTCGCCGCGCCCAGCATCGGCCGCGGCCACGCGGGCACGGCGACCGAGGTGATCGAGGGGCAGCCGATGACGCTGCACCGTCTTCCGTCGTACCGCTTCCTTCCGCACGACTGGCTCACGTTCGTGTGGCCCTGGCGCGCGAAGCACTACGCGCGACTCATGCTCGATGAGATCCGGCCCGACGTCGTGCACATCCAGTCGCACATCATCATCGGCCGAGGACTCGCCCGCGAGGCGCGCAAGCGCGGCATCCCGGTGATCGCCACCAACCACGTGATGCCCGAGAACATCCTCGATTTCACGACCCTGCCCGACTTCCTCGACCGCATCATGCTCAAGCTGGCCTGGGCCGACGCCAAGCGCACCTTCGTCATGACGCGCGCCGTCACGACGCCCACGCGTCGGGCCGCCGACTTCCTGCAGGCGACGATCGGCATCGAGGGTGTCATCCCGATCTCCTGCGGTATCGATCGCTCGAACTACACGCCCGACCTCGAGCCGCGCGACGCGAACCGCATCCTCTTCGTCGGACGCCTCACCACCGAGAAAGGCATCGACGTCATCCTGCGCGCGATGACCAAGATCGACCCCGCCCTCGACGTGACCTTCGACATCGTCGGTGGCGGCGACCAGCGCCGCAACCTCGAGCAGCTCGCCGAGCAGCTCGGTCTCGCGCACCGCGTGACCTTCCACGGCCACACGTCCGAAGAAGAGCTGCGCGCGCTCTACTCCCGCGCGTCGGTCTTCGCGATCGCCTCGATCGCCGAGCTCCAGTCGATCGCGACGATGGAGGCCATGGCCTCCGGCCTGCCGATCGTCGCCGCCAATGCGGTCGCACTCCCGCACCTCGTGCACGACGGCGAGAACGGGTACCTGTTCGAGCCCGGAAACGCCGACGAGCTCGCGGCCCGGTTGACCGACGTGCTCACCGCCGCCCCCGACGAGCGTCGGCGGATGCAGCAGGCGTCGCTCGACGGCGTGATCGTGCACGACATCGGCCGCACCCTCGACACCTTCGAGGCGCTGTACCGCGGACGACCGCTCCCGGAGTGACCTCGTGCACGTCGTGATGTTCGCCGACCAGCACCTCGAGTCGCTGGGCGGCGCGCAGGTGTCGATGCGGTTGCAGAAGCGCTTCCTCGAGCGCGCGGGCCACGTCGTCACCGTCGTCGCTCCGCGCCTGCACCGCCCTGCGCCCGACGACACCGCCTACCTCGACCTGCCCTCGATCCCCCTCACGCTCGATCGCGAGTACGCGCTCACCTGGCCCGGCGCCCGGACCGACCGGTTCGTGGATTCCGAGATGGGCGCGCGCCTGCCGGTCGACGTCGTGCACGTGCAGGCCGACTTCTGGGGCGCGTACATCGGGCACCGTTTCGCGGCGCGGCACGGCCTGCCCGTCGTGCACACGATGCACAACCGCGTCGACGTGGGCATCGAGGCGACCGCCCCGTTCCCGGGCCTGGTACTGCGCGCGCTGAACGCGTGGGCGCGACGCGCGCTGCCGCGACAGGTCACCGCGCCGGTGGCGGGGCGCGATGTCGCACCGGCCGGCAGCGACATCGACGGCTGGGCGTACCTTCGCCGTCTGGCCGCGGTGTCCCGCGCCGTGACCGCCCCCTCGGGTCACTTCGCGCGTCGTCTGGAACGGCACGGTGTCGCCGACGCGGTCGACGTGATCTGGAACGGCATCGACGACGACGCGCTCGACGCCGCCCTCGCGGCCGGACCCACCGAGCGCCGCCCGGGCCGTCCGCGCTTCGTCTGGCTCGGCCGCATGAGCCCCGAGAAGCGCCTGCTCCCCTTCCTCGAGGCGGTCGCCGAGTCGGGGATCGACGCCGAGGTCGAGATCATCGGCGGCGGCGGTCAGCTCCGTGCCGCGCAGCGGCTGATCGAGCGCCGGGCGCCGGTGGCATCCGTCACGTTCGCGGGACGCCTGTCGTACGCCGAGACCCTCCGCCGGCTCGCCGACGCCGACGCCGTAGTGCAGACGTCGATCGGCTTCGAGACGCAGGGCATGACGGTGTTCGAGGCCGCCTCGCTCGGCACCCCCGCCGTCGTCAGCGACCCCGACATCGGCGCCGAGCTCGGCGCCGGGATCTGGACGGTTCCGGATGCCACGGTCGCGGCGCTCTCGCAGACCCTCCGCCGCTCGGCCGCCGACATCGCCGCCGGGTCGCCGGTCACGCCCGACGCGAGCGTCGCGGAGCGGTTCCGCCAGTCGTCGCGCACGGCGGCGATGGTCGCCGTGTACGAGCGGGCGGTCGCCGCGGGGCGCTGACCCGGCGGATCCCACGCCCGCCGAGCCTCGGCCGTGCCGGGGCGGCGTGTGCCGCGTCGTCGGGTCACTCCGTTCCCACGATGCGCAGCGGAGCGGTCGCCGTCGAGGCCGACGGCAGGGTGACGTGCATGCTCGGGCGTGCGGCTTCGACCGCGGGAGCGGCCTGGACCGTCTTCTCCCGCGAGCGGGCCGAACGGGGCGCCGACGGGTCGACGCGCGAGGGGTCGGTGGGGATGCGCCCGTACCCGTCGGTCCGCACGAGCCACACGGTGCCGACGATGCCGGCGAGCGAGAGGATGCCGAGGGCGATGAAGTAAGCCATGGCAGAGACGCTACGAGTAGAGGGAAAGTGTCACGAGTGGCATGATGGACGGTGTTCGTCATATTTCTGCCACACCGGAGGTTCGCATGCGCTCGGTCGCCGTCGTCATCCAGCCCGGCTTCGCCCCGTTCGAGTTCGGCCTCGCGTGCGAAGCTTTCGGCCTCGACCGCAGCGACGACGGCATCCCGAATTTCGACTTCCGCATCGTCGCGCCCGAACCCGGGGTCGTGCCCTCGAACATCGGTTTCTCGGTGAACGTCGATCTCGGTCTCGAGGCGGCGTCCGACGTCGACATCCTGGTTCTCGCCCCCATCCCGCGGGACCAGTGGGGCACCGTCGACCCGCGCGTGGTCGAGGTGGTGCGCGCCGCCCATGCCCGTGGCGCCTGGTTGCTGAGCGTGTGCAGCGGGTCGTTCGTCATCGCCGCCGCCGGGGTGCTCGACGGGAAGCGCGCCACGACGCACTGGCGTTACGCCGATGTCATGGCGCGGATGTATCCGGAGATCGAGGTCGACCCCGACGTGCTCTACGTGCAGTCGGGCAACATCGTCACGAGCGCCGGAACCGCCGCGGGACTCGACGCGTGCCTGCACCTGCTGCGCCAGGAGCTCGGTTCGGAGCTCGCCAACCGCATCGCGCGACGCATGGTCGTCGCGCCGCAGCGCGACGGGGGCCAGGCGCAGTTCATCGCCTCGCCGATCCCGATCGACTCGTCGCTCTCGCTGGCTCCGGTGACCGAGTGGATGCTGCAGAACCTGGATGCCGAGCTCTCGGTCGATCGACTCGCGGCACGCGCGCACATGTCACCGCGCACCTTCGCCCGCCGCTTCAAGGCGGATCTCGGCGCCACGCCCGCGGCCTGGCTCGCGCGCCAACGCCTGCTGCACGCGCAGCGGCTGCTCGAAGAGACCGATCTGGGGCTGGACCGCATCGCCGCCGAGTGCGGCTTCGGTTCGGCGGCGGTGCTGCGCCAGAACTTCGCCCGAGCGATGGGACTCACCCCGACCGCGTACCGTGCGCGGTTCTCGTGCAACGCCGATGAGCGAGTCGCCTCCGCGACCGTGTCGGCCCCGGCGGCGGCGGAGCCGATCCCGGCCTGAGGGCCGCGCCGCGCCCGCTCTCACACCGCCACCGCTCCCGCGCTGCCCGCGCCCGCGCCCGCGCTCACGCCGCGCCCGCGTCCGCGCTACCGCCTGTGCCGCGGCATCCATTGTTCTCTCGCCGGTGCACTGCTAAACTTGAGTCCACGCAACTCAAGTTTTTGAGACCGCGAACAGATTTTGGGAGAACACATGAACGCCACGCCACAGCCGGGGCAGGAGGACGCGCGGAGCGCCCTCGAGCAGTTCGGCATCAACCTCACCGACCGTGCCCGCCAGGGCAAGCTCGACCCCGTGATCGGGCGCGACGGCGAGATCCGCCGCGTCAGCCAGGTGCTGACCCGCCGCACGAAGAACAACCCCGTGCTCATCGGCGAACCCGGTGTCGGCAAGACCGCCGTCGTCGAGGGGCTCGCGCAGCGCATCGTCGCGGGCGACGTCGCCGAGAGTCTCAAGCACAAAGAACTCGTGTCGCTCGACATCTCGGCGCTCGTCGCCGGCGCGATGTACCGCGGCCAGTTCGAGGAGCGACTGAAGAGCGTCCTGAAAGAGATCACCGAGTCCGATGGGCGCGTCATCACGTTCATCGACGAGCTGCACGTGCTCATGGGCGCGGGCGGCGGCGAGGGCTCGGTCGCGGCATCCAACATGCTCAAGCCCATGCTCGCCCGCGGCGAGCTGCGGCTGATCGGCGCGACCACGCTCGACGAGTACCGCGAGTTCATCGAGAAGGATGCCGCTCTCGAACGCCGCTTCCAGCAGGTGTACGTCGGCGAGCCCACGGTCGAAGACACCGTGGCGATCCTCCGCGGCCTGAAGGAGCGTTACGAGGCGCACCACAAGGTCGCCATCGCCGATGCGGCGCTGGTCGCCGCAGCGTCGCTGTCGAACCGCTACATCCCCGCGCGCCAGCTGCCCGACAAGGCCATCGACCTGATCGACGAGGCGGCCTCGCGTCTGCGCATGGAGATCGACTCCGCGCCCCTCGAGATCGACGAGCTGCGCCGACACGTCGATCGCCTGAAGCTCGAAGAGCTCGCGCTGAAGAAAGAGAAGGACGCGGCCTCGAAGGAGCGTCTCGCCACGCTCCGCGACACCCTCGCCGGCGAGCAGGCCAAACTCGACGAGCTGCAGGCCCGGTGGGAGCGCGAGCGCGCCTCGCTCAACCGCGTCGGCGACCTGAAGACCCGTCTCGACTCGGCGCGCGTGGATGCCGAGCGCGCCCAGCGCGAGGGCAACCTCGAACGCGCGTCGCGGTTGCTGTACGCCGAGATCCCGGCGCTCGAGCGCGAGCTCATGGCCGCCGAGCGCGAGGAGCCCACCGGCGACCGGATGGTCAACGATCAGGTCACCGACGAGGACATCGCGGCGGTCATCGCCGCCTGGACCGGCATTCCGGTCGGGCGCCTGCTGCAGGGCGAGACCGAGAAGCTGCTGCACCTCGAGCGCGAGCTCGGCAAGCGCCTGATCGGGCAACGCGATGCCGTGAAGGCGGTGTCCGACGCCGTCCGCCGCTCGCGCGCCGGGATCAGCGACCCGAACCGTCCGGTCGGATCGTTCCTGTTCCTCGGCCCGACCGGTGTCGGCAAGACCGAGCTGGCGAAGTCGCTCGCCGACTTCCTCTTCGACGACGAGCACGCCATGGTGCGCATCGACATGTCGGAGTACGGCGAGAAGCACTCCGTCTCGCGCCTCGTCGGTGCCCCTCCGGGGTATATCGGGTACGAGCAGGGGGGCCAGCTCACCGAGGCCGTGCGCCGTCGTCCCTACAGCGTCGTGCTGCTCGACGAGGTCGAGAAGGCGCACCCCGAGGTGTTCGACGTGCTGCTGCAGGTGCTCGACGACGGTCGATTGACCGACGGCCAGGGCCGCACGGTCGACTTCACGAACGTCATCCTGGTGCTCACCTCGAACCTCGGCTCGCCGATCCTCATCGACCCGACGCTGTCGATCGAGACCAAGCACGAGCAGGTGCAGGCGCTGGTGCGCCAGGCCTTCAAGCCCGAGTTCGTGAACCGCCTCGACGACATCGTCATCTTCCAGGCCCTGAGCCAGGACGACCTGGCGCAGATCGTCGAACTCGCCGTCGATGCCCTGCACAAGCGACTGCGCGAGCGCCGGCTGTCCCTCGCGGTCACGCCCGATGCCCGCTCGTGGCTCGCCGAACGCGGGTACGACCCGGTGTACGGCGCCCGGCCGCTGCGTCGCCTGATCCAGACCGAGATCCAGAACCGCCTCGCAATGGCGATCCTCGCCGGCACGGTGCGCGACGGCGATGTGGTGCGGGTCGACGTGGCGAGCGACGGCGACTCGCTCGTGCTGGCGAGCGCGGGCCCCGCCCAGCCCGAGACGGGCGACGACGACGTGATCGAGGCCGAGATCGTCGAGTAGTCGAATGCGAGAGGGGGATGCGGCGCGCGGTGCGCGGCATCCCCCTCTCGTGTGCGGTCGGCCCCGCATCGCGCGGTGCCGGTCTCTGCGTCCCGGCCCCTCGCCCATAAACGCTGATCGTGCGCATAAACGCGTTGGCTGGGCGTTTCTGCGCAGGATGAGCGTTTCTGCGCAAGAGGGCGTCGGCAGAGCGCGTCGGCCGTGCGCCGACGCCATGAGGAACGCCCGCCGCACCGGGACGACCCTCAGCGGGGTCCCGGTGCGACGGGCGTTCGCCGCGGGTGGGTCGCTCAGTCGTCGACGAGCAGCGACTCCGCCACGGAGCGGCGCTCGCGGGGAGCGAGCTCGCGCTGGCGCAGGCCCTCTTCGGCGGCGTCGATGTCGCCGAGAGCGCCGACCGCGATCACGGTGACGGGGGTGAAGCGCGCCTCGATGTCGAAGGCGGCACGCAGGTCGTCGGCCACGAAGCCGCCCATCTGGTGCGTCGCGAGACCCTCGGCGTGTGCCTGCACGGTGAAGTGCGCGGCGGCCTGGCCGGCGTCGTAGAGCGCCCACGGGCGCGCGTCGCCCTCGGCGGTCTCGTGCTCGGCGAGCACGACGAGCAGGGCGCCGGCGGCGGGGGCCCAGGCCTGGTTGAAGCCCATGAGGGCCGACACGATCTTCTCGTGCGCCGCCGAACCGCGACGGGCGAGGATCAGGCGCCAGGGCTGGTGGTTCATGCCCGAGGGTGCCCAGCGGGCGGCCTCGAGGGCGGAGCGCAGCGCGGTCTCGTCGATCGGCGTCTCGGGGTCGAAGACGCGGGTGCTCCAACGCTCGGCGAGCACGCCGAGGATCGGAGCGTCGGTGGGCGCGGTGCGGTCGAGGGTGAGGGACATGGCTACTCCTGAGAACGGGGACAGATCCGGTCGCCATTGACCTCCACCATTGAACACACCCGGCCTCTTTCGTGTTCCCTCGTGACGGTATGGGTCGTCCAGCCTCGGTCCCGGTAGCCGTGCACAACGGCGGGGCCAGGCCGCAACACGCCGGTTCGGGATGCCGGTACCCCGGCGTGTCTGCCCCGGCCCCGCCGTCGTGCACGCGGCGGCGCCGCGGCGAGGTGCCCCGACGGGACCTCAGCCCCTCGGCGTCACAGCTTCCAGGACTCGGGGCCCGTGGAACCCGCCGGATACTCATCGAGCGGCACCCGGTTCTGGCGCCACGCGTCGATGACGGGCTGCACGATGCGCCAGCACTGCTCGGCCGCGTCGGCGCGCACCGCGAGCATGGCGTCGCCGTCGAGGATGCCCGAGAGCACTTCGCCGTACGCCTTCAGTCCGCCGACGCCGAGGTCGGCGGCCAGCGTCACCCGCTCGAGTTCGAGGGGGTCGTCGGCGCCGTTGACGTTGAGCCCCAGGCTCATCGTGTCGGGGCCGAGTGAGAAGACGAGCACCGACGGGTCGCTCTCGCCGACGAAGCCGCCGGGAAGGTGCCGCACGGGCTTGAAGGTGACGGTCGCGGCCGGGTCTCCGGCATCCAGCGCCTTGCCCGACCGCAGTGTGATCGGCACCCCCTGCCAGCGGGCGGTGCGCACCTCGACGGTCATCTCGGCCAGTGTCTCGGTGCCGCGCGACGCATCGACGCCCGGCTCGTCGACGTACGAGGGGAAGTGGCGGTCGCCGACGTCGCCCGCCGTGTACCGCGCGCGCCGGGAGTTCTTCACCGGGTCGTCGTCGAGCACGTGGGTCGCCCGCAGCACCGCCGAGGTGGCATCGCGCAGGTCGAGCTGGTCGAGGGTGGAGGGCGGCTCCATCGTGACGAAGGCCATGACCTGCAGCAGGTGGCTCTGGATCATGTCGACGAGCGCGCCGGCGGAGTCGTAATACCCCGCGCGGCCCTCGAGGCCGAGCTTCTCGGGGAAGTCGACGGTGATCGACGCGATGTCGTCGGCCGACCACACGCTCTCGATGATGCGGTTGGCGAAGCGCGCGCCGAGCAGGTTGAGCACCGTGGAACGCCCGAGGAAGTGGTCGATGCGGAAGACCTGGTCCTCGGGAACGAGCGTCGCCAGCTGCTGGTTGAGCTTGTGCGCGCTGGCCTCGTCGGTGCCGAACGGCTTCTCGAGCGCGAGGATCGTTCCCTCGGGAATGGTCACGTCGCTCAGCGCGAGGCACGACTTCTCGGCCACGGCCGGCGGGACGGCGAAGTACAGCGCCGGACGCCCCTCGGCGTCGTCGAGCAGCTGCTGCAGGTCGGCGGCCTTCGTGATGTCGGCTCGGGAGTAGGTCGTGGCCGAGACCGAGTCGAAAGCAGCCTCGGCGTCCATCGTCTGGAACGCCCGGTGCACCACCTCGCGCCAGTGCTCGTCGGTCCAGTCGTCCATTCCCGCGCCGTGCAGGCGCACCGACCGCCCGGGCTCGCGCACGAGCAGTTGGCCCAGGGCCGGGAGGAGCAGTCGAGAAGTGAGGTCGCCTGAAGCGCCCAGGATGATCAGGGTGGTGTCCGCCGCCATGCCGCTCAGCGTAGCGACACCTTCCGACCTCGCCCCGCCCTTGCGGATGACCGAGGGATGCCACTCATGGAGCCCATAGGTGCGATGCGGGTGTTTGCTGCCATGATCCGAGGGTGACGACTCCGATCGAGGACTACGCCGTCCTCAGCAACTGCCGGTCTGCCGCCCTCGTCTCCTCGCGAGGGAGCATCGACTGGCTCTGCCTGCCGCGGTACGACAGCGGCTCGATGTTCAACGCGCTGCTCGGCGACGAGTCGCACGGCGCGTGGTCGTTGCGCCCGGCCGACCCCGAGGCGCGTGCGACGCGTCGGTACGACGGCGACACGTTCGTGCTCGTCACCCGCTGGGAGACCGAGACCGGCGTCGCCGAAGTGTACGACGCCATGCCCGTCGACGAGGGGGTCGAGGCGGTCATCCGCCGCGTGGTCGGGGTCTCGGGCCAGGTCGACTTCGTCAGCGAGGTGCGTCTGCGCTTCGACTACGCCCGCGCCGTGCCCTGGGTGCGGCAGATCGGCCACGCCGACGAGCACGCGATCCTCGCCGTCGCCGGTCCCGACGCCGTGACCCTGCGGGGTCCCCGCCTCATCGCCGTCGGCACCGTCCACCGCGGCCGGTGGACGACGAGCCCCGGCCACCGCGTCGACTCGGTCCTGTCGTGGGGGCCGTCGTGGCAGGACCCGCCCGCATCGTTCGACGTGTCGGCGGCGCTGGAGCGCACGCGTGAGTGGTGGTCGTCGTGGGCCGACCGCGTGCAGTCCGCCGGCACCCACGCCGCCCTCGTCACCCGTTCCCTCATGGTGCTGCGCGCGCTCACGCACTCCGAGACGGGCGGCATCGTCGCCGCGGCCACGACCTCGCTGCCCGAGGCGTTCGGAGGCTCGCGCAACTGGGACTACCGCTACGTCTGGCTGCGCGACGCGGCCCTCACCCTGAGCGCGTACATCGACCACGGCTACCTCGACGCCGCGCAGCGCTGGCGCACCTGGTTGCTGAGGGCGATCGCCGGGGACCCCGCCGACGTGCAGATCATGTACGGCATCGCGGGCGAGCGCGATCTGCCGGAGCGCGAGATCACCAGCCTCCCCGGCTACGGGGGAGCAGCCCCCGTGCGCATCGGCAACGGCGCCGTCGACCAGTACCAGGCCGACGTGATCGGTGAGGTGATGGTGGCGCTCGAGGCGGCGCGGAACGCCGGCGTCGAAGAGACGACGTTCTCGTGGTCTCTGCAGCGGGCGTTGCTCGACCAGCTCGCGAGCGAGGTCGACCGGCCCGACCTGGGCATCTGGGAGATGCGCGGCGAGCCGCACTTCTTCACCCACTCGCGGGCGATGGTGTGGGCGGCGTTCGATCGCGGCATCCGCGCCGTCGAAGAGGGCGGGCGCGACGGCGACGTCGACACCTGGCGCACCCTGCGCGATCGGGTCCGCGCCGACATCGACGCGCACGGGGTGCACCAGGGCGGATGGTTCACGCAGCACTTCGGCACCGACGAGGTCGACGCCTCGCTGCTGGTGCTGCCCCAGGTGGGGTTCTGCGCGTACGACGACCCCCGCATGCTCGCCACCGTCGCCCGCATGGAAGAGACGCTCATGCCCGATGGGTGGCTGCTGCGCTACCGCACGACGGGTGTCGACGGCCTCACCGGGGACGAGCATCCGTTCCTCGCCTGTTCCTTCTGGCTGGTCGGGCAGTACGCGCACAGCGGTCGCCGCGACGAGGCCGTGACGCTGATGCACCGGCTCACCGCCGTCGCGAACGACCTCGGCCTGCTGTCGGAGGAGTACGACCCCACCACCGGTCACCAGGTCGGCAACACCCCGCAGGCGCTGTCGCACCTCGCGCTGGTGGGGGCGGCCGACGCGCTGGATGCGACGGCGCCGCGCCCCGGCGCCTGATCTTGTCGCGGCGTCGGGTCGCTCGACCTGCACGGCGCGCGCCTGACGTCGCGGAGGCCCCGATGGTCTCGACCCGGCTTCCCGCCCCCGCCGCCCCGGCGCGGCTCTAGAGTCAACGCATGGACGACGACGTCGAGCTGCGGCACCTGCGCGAGCGGGTCTACGGTGCCGACGGCGCCGCCGCGACGCCGGCGATGATCGAGCGCCTCGGCGAGCTCGAAGAGCGGGTACGCCGCACCGGGAGCGGCGAGCCCGAGCGTGCGCCCCGGCGCGACCCCGACGCGTCGGACGACCCGACCCCGGATGCCGCGCCCGAGGGCGCCGAGCCCGCGGACGCCGATGCCCGCTTACCGCGCCCCGCCCTGCGGTGGGCGCTCGCCGCGGTCGGCGCCCTCGCCCTGCTCGGCGTCGGCGCCGCGATCGGCGCGGGGCTGTCGGCCGTGCCCTCGACCGCCGCGACCCCGGACCCCGCGGCGGCGAGCCTGCCCGAGCTGACGTTCCCGCAGACGGTCGAAGACGTGATCTCGGCCGACATCCTGCGCGACAGCGGCATCGACCCCGCCAGCACGCGCTACATCGCGACGGTGAGCGACTTCCGCATCTACCTCGCGCAACCCGACGACGGCGACGGGCGCTGCATCGCGACCTTCACCTCGACGGACAACAGTCCGTGGTCGGCGGGGTGCGCGAGCGGCGCGCAGACGGGGGCCGCGGTCTTCGGCGTCGACGAGAAACTCACCGTCGCGATCGGGGAGCCGGTGCGGTCGGTGATCGACGGCATCCCGATCCGCCTGTCCGACAGCGTCACGGCCTTCGTGGCGCGCTGAACGAAGGAGCACGATCATGTTCGATCCCGCCGGTGCCTTCTCGGGTTTCGCCGTCGACGACCTCGACGCGGCCCGCCGGTTCTACGCCGACACCCTCGGCCTGACGGTGGAGGTGTTCGAGGACACGGGCTTCCTCTCGCTCCAGCTCGGATCGGGCGGGAGCGTGCTCGTCTACGGCAAACCCCATCACGAGCCCGCCACGTTCACGGTGCTGAACTTCCCCGTCGCCGACGTCGAGGCCGCCGTCGACGACCTGCGTTCCCGCGGCGTCGACACCAAGATCTACCCCGACGCCGATATCCCCACCGATGAGCGCGGCATCATGCGCGCGGGCGGTCCGCTCATCGCCTGGTTCCGCGACCCGGCGGGCAACGTGCTCGCCGTGCTCGAGGAGTGACGGCGCCGAGACCGGGTGGTGCGGCGCGAAGAGGGGGATGGATGCCGAACCCCTGGCATCCATCCCCCTCCGACGTGAGCCGCTCGATCAGCCCTTCAGCGCCTCCGCCAGCTTGACGCGTGCGCCCATGCGCAGCAGCGAGTTGCGGTAGATGCGCGAGCCGACGCCGATGGCCGCGATGCACGAGACGAGCAGGATGAGCAGCGAGAGCACGGGCTCCCACCACTGTGCGTCGCCGAGGTACATGCGCAGCGGCATCCCCACCGGTGCTGAGAACGGCACGTACGACATGACCGTCAGCACGACCGGGTTGTCGTTGAAGAAGATCACCAGGAAGTACGGCGCCATGATCAGCATGGTGATGGGGGTGGTCGTGGCGCCGATGTCCTCCTGGCGCGAGACCATCGCGGCCGCCGCGGCGAACAGCGCCGCCAGCAGCACGAACCCGAAGAGGAAGAAGATCGCGAACCAGGCGATCGGTGCCCCGAGGGCGCTCAGCACCCCGGCCTGATCCGTGACGGCGAGACCGATGACGGCCACGGCCGCCAGCAGCACGATCTGCGCCATCGCGAGCACCGTGTTGCCCAGCACCTTGCCGGCGAGCAGGGTGCGCACGGGGATCGCCGAGATGAGGATCTCGACCACGCGCGTCTGCTTCTCTTCCACCACGCTCTGCGCGATCGTGCCGCCGAAGGTCGAGGCGGCGATGAGGAACACCAGGCCGAAGCCGAGGGCGATGAGGTAGCGCAGCGCGCTCGCCGCTCCCGCACCCGGTTCGAGCTCCTGCACGGGCGGGGTCTCGCTCAGCATCTGCAGCAAGGTCGAGGGCACGCTGTCCTTCACCACGACGGTGTAGTCGAACGCGGCATCCGACGAGCCCGAGACCAGGGCGGCATCCACCGTCCCGTCCTCGACGAGGGCGGTCGCGGCACCGTCGTCGGCGGCGACGGTGACCTCGAGCCCGTCGAGGCTCGACACGGCGCTCTGCGTCTGGGCGGTGACGGCGACGGGGATGCCGCTGCCGCTGGCGTTGCTGGCGGCGAACCCGCCCCAGATCACCGAGGCGAGGGCCGCGACGACGAGGATGGCGGTCGAGATGACGAAGGACTTGCTGCGCAGCTTCGACCCGATCTCGCGCTCGGCGACGAGCCAGACGCTCTGCAGCTCGCTGGGAGCGTGACGGGGAGTGGGCGACGAGGTGCTCACTGGATGACCTCCTTGAAGATCTCGGCGAGGGTGGGACGCTGGGGCGCGAAGCTGACGACGTCGCCCCGCGACACCGCGCCCCGCAGCACGCGTTGAGCGGCGCTGTCGTCGTCGGCGTCGAACAGGGCGTAGCCGCCGTCGAAATCGAGCACCGTGATGCCGGGCTCGTCGCGCAGCCAGCCGGCGTCGCCGCGCGACACCAGCTCGTACCGGTGGGTGGCGTGCTGGGCGCGCAGTTCGTCGCGCGTGCCCGCCGCGCGGATCGTGCCGCCGGCGATGATGACGAGGTCGTCGCAGAGGCGCTCGACGACATCGAGCTGGTGCGACGAGAAGAGCACCGCGGCGCCCGCCGCCGCCTTCTCCTGCAGCACGCCGGCGACCACGTCGACAGCCAGCGGGTCGAGGCCCGAGAACGGCTCGTCGAGGATGAGCACGTCGGGCTCGTGCACGAGCGAGGCGGCGATCTGCGCGCGCTGCTGGTTGCCGAGCGACAGGGTCTCGACGAGATCGCCGAGGCGCTCGCCGAGTCCGAGCCGCTCGAGCAGGGCGGTGGCCTTCTCGTTCGCCTCGGCCTTGCCGAAGCCGTGTAGGCGAGCGAGGTACGCGATGTGCTCGGCGACCTTCATCTTCGGGTAGAGCCCGCGCTCCTCGGGCATGTACCCGAAGCCGCGCCGGTCGGCGGTGGTCAGGGGCGCGCCGTTCAGCGCCACCGTGCCGCCGTCCTTCGCCAGCACACCCAGGGCGATGCGCATGGTGGTCGTCTTGCCGGCGCCGTTGCCGCCGACGAATCCCGTGAGTCGCCCGGGGGATACCCCGAAGCTCACGTCGTCGAGCACACGGCGGTCGCCGTACCTCTTGGTGATGCCGTCCAGCTCGAGCACGGTGCGTCCCTTCTTCTCGGTGCGTCCCACGCTACGGAGGGCGGGTGTCCGGCGCCTCCGCCCTGGGGAGGGTCGGGCGGCTCCCCCTCGCGGGGGACCGGTGGGGGCAGCTCAGGCCAGGCCGTGCCGATGCGCCAGCACCACGGCCTGCACGCGGTCGCGCGCGCCGAGCTTCTGCAGCACGTTCGACACGTGCGTCTTCACCGTCGCTTCGCCGATGAACAGGCGGGCGGCGATCTCGGCGTTGCTCAGGGCCTCGGCGACCAGCCGCAGCACCTCCGACTCCCGCTCCGTGAGGGACTCGGCGAGAGCGGGCGGGGGGACCGGAAGAGGGGATGCCGCCGGCTCGGGCGCACCGGTGGCGAAGCGTTCGATGACCCGACGGGTGACTTCGGGGGCGAGCAGGGCGTCGCCGGCACCCACGATCCGCACGGCCGCGACGAGCTCCTCGGGACCGGCGTTCTTCAGCAGGAACCCGCTGGCGCCGGCGGCGAGGGCGGCGAAGAGGTAGTCGTCGCGGTCGAAGGTCGTCACGATGAGGATCGCGGCGTCGGAGCCGGGGTCGGCGGTGAGTCGGCGTGTGGCGTCGAGGCCGTCCATGTCGGGCATCTGCACGTCCATGCAGATCACGTCGGGACGCAGCGCGCGCGCCGCGGCGAGGGCCTCGACCCCCGACGCCGCCTCGCCGACGACGGTGATGTCGTCTTCGAGCGACAGGATGGTGCGGAAGCCCGCGCGCATCATCGCGTGGTCGTCGACCAGCAGCACCCTCAGCTCAGACATGCGCCACCTCGGCGTCCACGACCGGGACGCGCACGCGCACGAGGTACCCGCCGCGCGAGCGCGGGCCGATGTCGATCGTTCCGCCCGAGACGGCCGCGCGCTCGCGCATGCCGAGCTGGCCGAGCCCCGACGCCGCCGACCCGGCGCGCCCCGTGTTCGCGACCTCGAGCTCGATGGCATCCGGATCGAATCGCAGGCGCACGTCGGCGGTGGCACGGGGGCCGGCGTGCCGACGTGCGTTCGTGAGGGCCTCCTGGGCGATGCGGTACAGGTTGACCTGCACCAGAGGCGCCGGATCGCGCGTGGGCTTCCCGATGATCGTGAGGGTGGTGGGCAGTCCGGCGGCGGAGGCCTCGTCGACCAGCGCCGAGATCGACGTCAATCCGTGCGTGGTCGGCGCGGTGTCGGGGGCCGCCTCGCTGCCGGGGGTGCGGAGGGTCTCGAGCAGCTGACGCAGCTCGTGCAGCGACGTGCGCGCCGACACCTCGATGCCCGCCAGCACCTCGCGCGTCTTGTCGGGGTCTCGGGCGAGCAGTGACCGGGCGACGCCCGCCTGCACCCCCATGAGCGACACGTGGTGCGCGACGACGTCGTGCAGTTCGCGCGCGATGCGCACGCGGTCGAGGGCGACGGCCTGCGCCGCCGTGACCTCGCGCTCGGCCTCGAGTTCGGCCGTACGCTCCTCGAGCGCGGCGCGCTGACGCATCTGCTGGAACGTGCGGTTGCCGAAGTAGTAGGCGCCGCCGAAGTAGAGGGCGTTCACGCCGATCATCAGCAGCTGGTAGGCCACGAAGGGCGAGAAGGCTCCGGCGCGCGAGAACGCGCCCTCGACGGCCGGATCGACGGGCTGCGTGGCGTCTTGGAACATGACCACGAACAGCCACGCGAACATGCCGACGATGATCGCGACCCGCACGATCGTGGCGCGGCGACGGTGGGGCTCCCAGGCGCCCACGGTGTACAGCGCGATGAACATCGCGATGTTGCCGGCGTACAGCTCGGGAATGCGGAACGTCACGGCGAAGAAGTACGCGACCGAGACGACGACCGCCGCCACCGACGGCCAGCGTCGGCGGAACGCCAGCGGGATCGCGAGCACGGCGACGTACCCGAGGGCGATCGCGAGCGAGCCCTGCTGGTCGCCGTAGATGCCCGAGACCGACGACAGCACCGCGCTGAGCAGCCCGCCGAGCAGCAGCACGACCGCGAGCACGATGTCGTTGCGCTGCTGGGTGCGGGTGAGCCGGGGCATCCCTCCACGGTAGGGGTGAGCCGCGGCACACGCATCCCCCGCGCGACGGAGCACGCGACCCGGGGAATACCGGGGCGTTTACGATCCTTGCACGTGAATGAACCTGGGCGTTCGGCGCCCCCGTCATCCCAGAGAGGATCACCGTGACCGAGTACACGATCGGCTACATCGTCGGAAGCATCTCCAGCACCTCGATCAACCGCCGTCTCGCGAAGGCGCTCGAGAAGGTCGCCCCCGCGGGCGTGACCCTGAAGGAGATCCCGATCAAGGACCTCCCCTTCTACTCGCCCGACTACGACGGCAACTTCCCCGAGGTGGCGACGGAGTTCAAGAAGTCCATCGAAGACGCAGACGGCATGTTCATCGTCACCCCCGAGTACAGCCGCTCCATCCCCGGCGTGCTCAAGAACGCCCTCGACTGGTCGGCCCGCCCCTACGGCGAGGCGTCGTTCAACGACAAGCCGACCGCCGTCATCGGCACCTCGCAGGGCGGCGTCGCAACCGCCGCGGGCCAGCAGCACCTGCGCTCCGTGCTCCTGCACTACAACGCCCTCGTCCTGGGGCAGCCCGAGGGCTACATCCAGTCGACCCCCGGCCTCTTCGAGGACGACGGTACGGTGACCGACGAGGGCACGGCCGCGTTCCTCCGATCGATCATCGAGGCGCTCGTGACGCTCATCGAGCGCACCGCGCCCGCCGAGGTCCCCGCGGCCTGACGATCGGGCATCACGGCGGGGTCGGGGTTCGCTCCGGCCCCGCCGTCGTTCCGGCGCGGGGCGGTCAGGGGTGTGGGGCGCGTTCTGTGCACTGGGGCGGACGATGCACGCCCCGATGCACAGAAGGCGCCCCGAACGACGCGACGCGAGACGTCGGTGTTCACCGCGGTGGTCAGCGCGAGGACTGGTCTTCGCGCCAGCCCTCCTCTTTCTGGATGTACTCGTTGTCGGCGAACGCCGCGAAGTCGGTCTCGTCGGTCACGCGACGCACCTCGAGCTTGTTGCCGGCGATGAGCGGTGCGCGCCGGGCCCACTCGACGGCCTCGTCGCGCGTCGACACCTCGATGATCCAGAAGCCGTTGAACAGCTCGTGCGTCTCGCCGTACGGGCCGTCGGTGACGACCGGCTCCTCGCCGCCGAACTCGACGACGAAGTTGGCGCTCATGTCCTCGGCCAGACCGTCGCCGGCGACGAGCACGCCCGCGGTGATCATGGACTCGTTGTACGCGCCCATCTCGTTGATGACCTGCTCGAAGGGGATCTCTTTGTACGCCGCGTACGCCTCGTCGGTGCCGCGCATGATCAGCATGAACTTCATCGTGGACTCTTCTCGTGGGTGCTCTCGCGAGCGATCTGAGGGGGAGCGAATGCCTTCCCCTACTATCGCGTCGAACGGCGCCGGGCGGAATCGTCAGGGGCCGAGAGAATTTCCGGATGCCGCGGACGTGGTGCGGCGCGGAATCGCGGGAGTGCCCCGGAATCAGAGCCCGCGGCGGCACGGAGAAGATTCCGGTGCGCGCGTTCGATGCCGCGCCGCCGCCCGAGCGGTCGGGTGCCCGCTGAGCCGGCGCTCAGCCGAAGATCATCGGCAGGTCGTCGTCATCGTCGGCGCCCGAGAGGTCGAGATCGGCCACCACGGGAACATGATCGCTCGGAACCTCGCCCTTGCGTTCGTTGCGGTGGATCTCGGCGCCCTGCACGGCGTCGGCGAAGGCCCGCGAGCCGAGGATGAAGTCGATGCGGAGCCCCTCGTTGCGGGGGAAGCGCAGCTGCTTGTAGTCCCAATACGTGTAACCGGTGGGGAGGAGGGGCCGCACGACGTCGGTGAGTCCGGCCGTCTCGAAGGCGGAGAACGCCGCCCGCTCCGCGGGAGAGACGTGCGTGCTCGCGCCCTGCACGATCGTCGGGTCGCCGTTGTCGGCATCGGTGGGCGCGATGTTGAAGTCGCCCGTCAGCGCGAGGGGCAGGTCGGGGTCGCCCGCGAGGGTGTCGGCGGTGTACTGACGGAGCTTGTCGAGCCAGTCGAGCTTGTACGTGAAGTGCGGGTCGTCGAGCCCGCGCCCGTTGGGCACGTACAGGCTCCAGACGCGCACGCCGCCCACGGTCGCACCGATGGCCCGGGCTTCCTGGGGAAGATCGGGGCCCTCTTTGCCCTTCTCGAAACCGGGCATGCCGGGGAATCCGATCTCGACGTCCTCGAGGGGCTCGCGGCTGGCGATCGCGACGCCGTTCCACTGATTCAGGCCGTGCGCGGCGACGTGATACCCCGCCTCTTCGAACGCGGCGTAGGGGAACTGCTCGGTCTTGCACTTGATCTCCTGCATCGCCAGCACGTCGATGTGCTCGCGCACGCAGAACTCGACGGTGCGGGTGACGCGGGCGCGGATGGAGTTGACGTTCCAGGTGGCCAGGCGCATGGCATCCAGCCTACTTTCGTGCACCGACATCGATGAGCGTGCGACAGGTGCCACACGGTCACCCCGCGACGCCCCCGTGCCCGCCCGCCGTGTGCCCGCCCCTCTAGACTCGACGCCGTGACCACCGCCTCCACTCCCGAGCTCGAAGCCGACCGTCAGGCGCTCATCCGCCTCATCTCCGACGAGGCGGTGTTCCACGGCGACTTCACCCTCTCGAGCGGCAAGAAGGCGACGTACTACGTCGACATGCGAAAGCTCACCCTCGACCACCGTGCCGCCCCCGCGATCGGGCGTCTCGTGCTCGACCTCGTCAAAGACCTCGACGGCGTCGTCGCCGTCGGCGGGCTCACGCTCGGCGCCGACCCCATCGCCAACGCCGTCATGCACGAGTCGGTGCACGCCGGCCGTCCGCTCGACGCGTTCGTCGTGCGCAAAGAGGCGAAGGACCACGGCCGCGGTCGTCAGATCGAGGGGGCCGACATCGTCGGCAAGCGCGTCGTCGTCGTCGAAGACACCTCCACCACCGGTCAGTCGGCGCTCAAGGCCGTCGAGGCGCTGCGCCGCGAGGGTGCGGAGGTCGTGGCCGTCGCCGTGATCGTCGATCGCAAGACCGGCGCACAGGCCGCGATCGAGGCCGAGGGCCTGCAGTGGCTCGCCTCGGTCGACCTCGACGACCTGGGGCTCGCGCCGCAGTAGTCGGATCGCCGCGCCGCCCGTCCGCGCCCGTCACGAGAACGGGGCCCACGACGCGAACACGCCGCCGAGGCGTGAGTCGGTGGCGCCGCCTGTCTCCTGACGCGGTCCGACCCACGGATGCCGGGCACCCGGCGCGCCGCCTCGATCCCGCCCTCAGGGCGAGTCGTCTCCCGGCCCCGGCCCATCGAACGGATCGCGGCCCCCGCCGCCGCGGCGCGACCGTCTCCACTGCACCACGAACGCGACGAGCGTTCCCAGCGTGATGAAGAAGGCGACGATCAGCCAGAGCGTGCGGTCGTCCATGCGGTCGTCCTCTCGGTGGGGCGGCTCAGAGACCCGCTTCGAGGCCCTCTTCGCCGTCGGCGAGGTCGGTCTCGAGGGGCTCCTGGCGCACGAGTTCGGCGACGGAGCCGAGGATCTCGTCGGGGCGGAAGGGGTAGCGCTCGATCTCGCGCTGGTCGCTGATGCCGGTGAGCACGAGCACGGTGTGCAGGCCCGCCTCGATGCCGGCGACGATGTCGGTGTCCATGCGGTCGCCGATCATGCCGGTGTTCTCGCTGTGCGCGCCGATGCGGTTGAGCGCCGAGCGGAACATCATCGGGTTCGGCTTGCCCACGATGTAGGGCTCTTTGCCGGTCGCCTTGGTGATGAGGGCGGCGATGGCCCCCGTGGCGGGCAGGACGCCCTCGGTCGACGGGCCCGTGGCGTCGGGGTTCGTCGCGATGAAGCGGGCTCCGCCGCGGATGAAACGGATGGCCTTGGTGATGGCCTCGAACGAGTAGTTGCGCGTCTCACCGACCACGACGTAGTCGGGAGCGGTCTCGGTCATGATGAACCCGGCTTCGTGCAGGGCCGTCGTCAGACCCGCTTCGCCGATGACGAAGGCGGATCCACCGGGCATCTGCGACTTGAGGAAGTCGGCCGTCGCGAGCGCCGACGTCCAGATCGACGCCTCGGGCACGACCAGGCCGGAGGCCCGCAGCCGCGCGCTGAGGTCGCGCGGGGTGAAGATCGAGTTGTTGGTCAGCACGAGGAACGGGGTGCCCTCGGAGCGCCACTGCGCGAGCAACTCGGACGCTCCCGCGATCGGGGTGTTCTCGTGGACGAGAACGCCGTCCATGTCGGTGAGCCAGCACTCGATGTCGCCTCGGGTCCGCATGCGGCCAGCCTAGCCCCGGCCTCCGACACGCCGCCGGAACGAGCGCGGGCGGGCACGGCCGAAGCCGATGCCCGCCCGTCCGCGGTGGCGGATTACTTGAAGGTGTCCTTGACGTTCTCGCCGGCCTTCTTGGCATCCGCCTTCACCTGGTCGGCCTTGCCCTCGGCGGCCAGCTTGTCGTTGTCGGTCGCGTTGCCGATGGCTTCCTTCGCCTTGCCCACGATGTCCTGAGCGGCGTTCTTGATCTTGTCGTCGAGACCCATGGCCTGACTCCTTTACCTGTCGTGACGGCGTCGGCGGCGGGTGTTCGTCGCGACGGAGCGGGTGCGCTCGGGGATGAGACGGGACGACGGGACGATTCGTCACGCGATGTTCGGAAAATTTTCCCGCGTGCCGATATTCCTCGCACGGAATGCGCCCGTGACGGCGGCGCGCGATCTGGTTAGGGTCGAAGGGTGGCGCGCACCGAATGGGACCCCGAGAACCTCCCCGACCTCACGGGGCGCTCCTACCTGGTCACGGGAGCCACGCGCGGCCTCGGCTTCTTCTCGTGTGTGCAGCTCGCCGCCGCCGGAGCCCACGTGGTGCTGACCGGACGCAACCCCAACGCCTTGGCCGCGGCGAAGGCCGCCGTCACGCGCGGTGATCCGGATGCCGACATCGAGACGCTGCTGCTCGACACCAGCAACATGGGGTCGGTGCGGGCGGCGGCCGCCACCGCCCGCGCACGCGGCCGGCTCGACGGTCTGCTGCTGAACGCCGGCGTCGTGCACCCGCCCAAGACCCGAGAGATGGCCGGCGGGCACGAGCTCGTGTTCGCCACCAACGTTCTGGGGCACTTCGCCCTGGCGGGCGAGTTGCTCAAGCCCCTCGCCACGGCGCGGGGCCGCATGGTCTGGGTGGGGAGCATGTCGACCTCGCTGTGGAGGCACGTTCCCACCGACCCCGAGCTCACCGAGGGCTACACCCCGTGGCGCGCGTACGTGCAGTCGAAGGCGGCGACGACCGCCCTGGCGCTCGAGGCCGACCGGCGGCTGCGGGCCCACGACGTGCCCGTCGAGAGCCTCGTCGCGCACCCCGGTTACTCCACGAGCGGGCGCACCCGCGGCATCCGGGGCGTGAACGAGCCGACGCGGCTCGAGCGCTTCCTCGACAACCTGCAGGCGCCCATCACCCAGTCCAAGGAGCACGGCGCCTGGGCGCTGGTGCGGGCGCTCGTCGACCCGCACGCCGAGGGCGGGGCCATGTACGGGCCGGCACTCGTCGCGCGGGGTGCCCCGCGCCCGGCCACGCCCGCGCGACGCATCCGCGGGAGCGAACTCGGCGCCGAGCTGTGGCGCGCGTGCGAGACGGCGACGCACGTGCGCTGGCCGTTCGACCGCGCGCGGCGCGCGGCGTCGTGATCCGCCCCCGTCGATGTCGCCGGCGGGCCCTACAGTGATCGCATGGACCAGGCGATCGCCGACAGCATCGAGTTCGACGACGCCCGTGGCTTGAGCGCGGCCGAGGTGGGCGAACGGGTCGCCTCGGGGCAGACCAACGCGTTCACCGCCGACAGCAGCCGCAGCGCGTGGAACATCGTGCGGTCGAACGTCTTCACGCTCTTCAACGGGATCGTCGGCGCGTGCTTCCTCGTTCTGCTGCTGCTCGGCCGGTGGCAGGACGCCCTGTTCGGCGTGGCCGCGTTGTCGAACGCCGTGATCGGATGCGTGCAGGAGTTCCGCGCGAAGGCGGCGCTCGACCGGCTCGCGCTGCTCAACGCACCGCGCGCCCGGGTGCGCCGCGACGGGGTCGACGTCGAGATCGCCCCGTCCGAGGTCGTGCGCGATGATCTGCTCGTGCTGCGCGCCGGCGACCAGGTGTCGGCCGACGCCGTCGTCGTCGACTCGGGGGCGCTGCAGATCGACGAGTCGATGCTGACCGGCGAGTCGGATGCCGTCGACAAGAGGCCCGGCGACGAGTCGCTGTCGGGATCGATCGTCGTGGCGGGCGAGGGCACGGCCCGCGTCGTGCGCGTGGGCGCCGAGTCGTACGCGAACGCCTTCGCCACCGAGGCGAAACGCTTCCAGCTCGTCTCGAGCGAATTGCGCACCTCGATCGACCGCGTGCTGCGGTGGGTCGGCTGGGGCGTCGGTCCCATCGGACTGCTCGTGCTGAACGCCCAGATGATGGTCGCCGGCGGGTGGGTGCAGGCGTGGCAGCAGGGCACCTGGTCGCAGGCCGTCGTGAACACGATCGCCTCGCTCACCGCGATGATCCCGCTGGGGCTCGTGCTGATGACCTCGATCGCGTTCGCCGTCGGGGCGGCCCGGTTGGCGGGGCAGAAGGTGCTCGTCAACGAGCTGCCGGCGGTCGAGGGTCTCGCGCGCGTCGACGTCATCTGCCTCGACAAGACGGGCACGCTCACCGCGGGCGAGATCCGGTTCGACGCCGCGCTGCCGCTGGCCGAACGGGCGGGGTGGCAGCAGACCCTGGGGTGGTACGGGGCGGCGCCCGACGCCAACGCCACGGCGCAGTGCCTGCGCGAGCCGTTCCCCGCCGAGGCCCCGCTCGACGCCTCCCGGCGCATCCCGTTCTCGTCGGCACGCAAATGGAGCGCGGTGTCGTTCGCCGCGGGCCCGTCCGGCACCTGGGTGCTCGGTGCGCCCGAGATGGTCTTCGGCGACGTCGCGGGCGACGCCGGCACCGAGCTGGGTGCGGCGGTGACCCGCTTGGCGTCGTCGGGGCGCCGCACGCTCGTGCTCGCCCATACCGACGCACCGCTCGACGACGCCGATGTCGAAGCCGAACGTTTTCCCGCCGCGCCCGTGGCCGTCGCCGTACTCACGTTCGTCGAGGCGGTGCGCCCCGACGCCGCCGAGGCGCTGGCCTACTTCCGCGACCAGGGCGTGGGCGTGCGCGTGATCTCGGGCGACAATCCCCGCACCGTGGCCGCGATCGCGCGCGAGGTGGGGCTCGAGGTCGACGAGGGCTACGACGCCCGGCGCCTCCCCGATGACGACGTCGAGCTCGGCGAGATCCTCGAGCAGCACACGGTGTTCGGCCGGGTCACCCCCGATCAGAAGAGGCGCATGGTCACCGCCCTCCAGGCGCGCGGGCACGTCGTGGCCATGACGGGCGACGGGGTCAACGACGCACTCGCGATCAAGACGGCCGACATCGGCATCGCGATGAACTCGGGCGCGGCGGCCACCAAGGCGGTGGCGCGTCTCGTGCTGCTCGACGGTCGGTTCTCGCACCTGCCGTCGGTGGTCGCCGAGGGTCGTCAGGTGATCGCCAACATCGAGCGCGTGTCGATGCTCTTCCTCACCAAGACCGTCTACGCGACGGGTCTCGCCGTGCTGTTCGGGGCGCTGGTGATGGAGTTCCCCTTCCTCCCGCGGCAGTTGTCGATCACCGATGGCCTCACGATCGGCATCCCGGCGTTCTTCCTCGCCCTGCTCCCGAACACGCAGCGCTACGTGCCGGGCTTCCTGAAGAGGTCGCTGAGCTTCGCGATCCCGGCCGGGATCGTGATCGCCATCGCGCTCACCGTGTACACGCGGTTCGCGCTGGGCATGGGGCTGAGCGTCGAGCAGCTGCGCACCGGGGCGACGATCATCCTCGCCATCGTCGCGATCTGGGTGCTGACGGTGCTCTCGCGCCCCGTCACGCGGGTGAAGGTGCTCGTCATCGGGGCCATGTTCATCGCCCTCACGGCCATCTTCACGGTGCCGGCGCTGGGCGACTTCTTCCAGCTGCGCGACCCGGGCGAAGACGGAGCGGTACTGATCACGATGATCGTCGTGGTCGCGATCGCCGCGATCGAGGCGGTGCGCTTCGCCCATCGCCGGTTCGTGCGGCGTCTGCTGCGGGCCGATGTCGAGGGACCTCGGCGCTGACGCGACGGGTCAGATCATCGGCGTCGAGGCAGCAGACTCGGCGCCCGTGCGCGCGAAGTAGCGTCGGGCGTGCGGGGGGATCCACATCGCCGCGATGACCGTGAGCGCCGCGATCAGCGCCACGATGATCGTCGGGTCGAGCTCGGTCAACGCCAGCGCCGCGGCCTGCAGGACGACCAGGACCGTCAGGTAGGTGGTGAGCAGGGTGCGGGCGAGGCGACTGCCGCGCGCGAGCGCCGAGCCGCCGGCGACGGTGAGCAGGCCCAGCAGGATGGTCGCGGCACCCACGAGCGAGACGGGGAGCACGAGGTCGTCGGTCACGTCGTAGCGGGTGAGCAGCACGAAGATGCCCAGCGCCGTGTTGAGCAGCCCGCCCAGGTAGACCAGCACGATCGCGACCGTGACGGCGACGGGGCGACGCACCGTGGCGGGAGTGGTCATGGGGGCCTCACGATCGACGGCGGGGCAGGGTGCCGGTGGGGTCAGCGTAGCGACAGCGGGGGCGATCCTCAGCGCGTCAGCCAGACCGAGGTGCCCGCGTCGTCGGGAAGCGTCACGTCGACGCCGTCCACGCGCACCACGGCGTCGGAGACGACCTCGATCTCGTGCCCCACGTCGATGCCGCGCTCCACCAGCGCCCGCAGCAGCTCGGGGTCACGGTCGCTCACCCGCAGCACGCGCCCGGTGTGGCCCGTCGGCGCCTGGGCGAGCAGCACGAAGGCTTCGCGGTGCACCGTGCCGTCGGCATCCGGGATCGCATCGCCGTGCGGGTCGAAGCGCGGTCGCCCGAGCCGGGCGTCGATGCCCTCCAGCAGTCGGTCGCTGAGCGCGTGCTCGAGCACCTCGGCCTCGTCGTGCACTTCGTCCCAGGCGTAGTCGAACTCGCGCACGAGCCAGGTCTCGATCAGGCGGTGGCGCCGGATCACCCCGGCGGCGCGGCGGCCGCCCGCCGCGGTGAGCGAGACGGGACCGTACGGCCGGTGCGTCACCAGGCCCTGCGCGGCGAGCTTCTTCACCATCTCGGTCACGCTCGATGGGGCCAGGCCCAGCACGGCGGCGAGCTGCGAGGGCGTGATCGGGGAGTCCTGCCACTCGGTGTGGTGGTAGATCGCCTTGAGATAGTCGTCGGACACGGGCGATTCCACGTCGTCAGCCTATCCGCCGGCGAAGACCAGCCACAGGAGCACGGCGTTCAAAGTGACCAGGAACACCGATGCCAGCACCCCGGCGGCGGTGGTGAGTGGCCGGTTGCGGTGCGCGCCGAGCAGATCGCGCCGCGCGGTGAGGGCGACGAGGGGGATGAGCGCGAACGGGATGCCGAACGACAGCACGACCTGGCTGAGCACGAGCGCGAGCGTGGGGTCGACGCCGAGGGCCAGGATGACCAGTGCGGGGATGAGGGTGACGAGCCGCCGCACCAGCAGGGGGACGCGCACGCGCAGCAGGCCGTGCATGATCTCGGCGCCGGCGTACGCACCGACCGAGGTCGAGGCGAGCCCGCTCGCGAGCAGCCCGACGGCGAACATGGTCGCCACGACCGGGCCGAGTCCGTCGCGGAGAGCCGCGTAGGCGCCCTCGAGGCTGTCCGTGCCGTCGACGCCGGCGAGGTTCGCCGCGGCCAGCAGCAGGATCGCGAGGTTGACGGTTCCGGCGACCACGAGGGCGATGGTGACGTCCCAGCGGGTGGCGCGCAGCAGTCGGAGCGTCGAGATGCCGCGGGCCTGCTCGAGGTCGGCTGCCGCCGTCGGCGACCCGGGGGCGAAGCGGTCGCGGCTGAGCGCCGAGTGCGCGTAGATGGCGTGCGGCATGATCGTCGCACCGAGGATCGACGCGGCCAGCAGCACCGAGTTCGTCCCCTCGAAACGCGGCACGAGCCCCTCGACCACGCCGGCGGGGTCGGGCGGCGCGAAGAACAGGCCGAAGGTGAATCCCGCCGCGATGATGAGCAGGAGCCCGATCAGCACGGTCTCGAACGCCCGCGCACCCCGCCGGGACTGCACGACGAGCAACAGCATCGACACGACGCCGGTGATCGCGCCGCCCCACACGAGCGGGATGCCGAACAGCAGGTTCAGGGCCACGGCGCCGCCGATGACCTCGGCGATGTCGGTGGCCATGGCGACGAGCTCGGCCTGTACCCAGTAGAGGCGTCGGGCCCAGGGCCGCTGGATGCGGCGTCCGAGCACCTGGGGCAGGCTCTCGCCGGTGACGATGCCGAGCTTGGCCGAGAGGTACTGGATGAGCCACGCCATGACGTTGCCCAGCACGACCACCCACACCAGCAGGTAGCCGAAGGTCGCGCCGGCGGTCATGTTGCTGGCGACGTTGCCGGGGTCAAGGTAGGCGACCCCCGCGACCATCGCCGGTCCGAGCAGCCACAGCCCACGCCCGGGGGTGTGGCGTCGGTCGGCGACCAGGTCATTTTTCGGCATGCCGAAACCCTATCGATATTTCGGGCGCCCGAAAAGCGGGGGAGTGGCCGCGGATGCGGCCCGGGTAGCCTGAACCGGTGACGGATGCCGCTGACCCCGCGCCCGAGCCCCGGGTCGCGCCAGAACCCGACGGGGGCGCCGCCGCCCCGACCCACGGCGTCGGACCCTGGCCCGGGGAATGGCCCGACGACCCGCGGTACGACCCCGATCTCCTCGCCCACGGCGACACGCGCAACGTCGTCGACGGATACCGCTACTGGTCGATGGAGGCCATCGTCGTCGACCTCGACGCGCAGCGGCATCCCTTCCACGTCGCGATCGAGAACTGGCAGCACGACCTCAACATCGGATCGATCGTCCGCAGCGCCAACGCCTTCCTGGCCGCCGAGGTGCACATCGTCGGCAAGCGCCGGTGGAACCGCCGCGGCGCGATGGTGACCGACCGCTATCAGCACGTGCGTCACCACGAGGACGTCGCGGCGTTCACCGCCTGGGCGCGCGAGGCGGGTCTGCCCGTGATCGCCGTCGACAACGTCGAGGGATCGGTGCCGGTCGACCGGGCCGACCTGCCCGAGCGCTGCGTGCTGCTGTTCGGCCAGGAGGGCCCGGGTCTGTCGCCCGAGGCGATCGAGGCCGCGACCGGCGTGGTCGAGATCACGCAGTACGGCTCGACGCGGTCGATCAACGCCGCGTCGGCGGCCGCCGTGATCATGTACGAATGGTGCCGTCGCTGGGCGTGAGCCCGTGCGAGGGTGGAGGGATGCCGCAAGCCGTCACCCTCATCCGTTCGGCCTCGCTGTCGAGCGTCGCCGAGTACGCCTACGCCGCGACAGCCCCCGCCGAGGCCCGATTGATCTTCCTCGCGGGCTCCTGCCCCCTGGACGCCGACGGCACGACCGTCGGGGTGGGTGACGTCGCGGCACAGGCCCGGAGGTGCGTCGAGAACCTCGTCACCGCGCTCGCCGACGCCGGGGCGCAGCTCACCGACGTCATCTCGACACGGGTGCTCGTGGCATCCACGCGTCAAGCCGACCTGGTCGCGGCGTGGGACGTCGTGCGCGCCGCGTTCGGCGACCACGACGTGCCGAGCACGTTGATGGGGGTCACGGTGCTGGGCTACGACAGCCAACTGGTCGAGATCGAAGCCGTCGCCGCGGTGCTCGACGAGGTCGCGGCCGAGGGCGTCGACGCCCGCGGCTGAGCCCCGACGCGGGTCGGGTGGCTGCCCTCACCGGCTCCGCGGCGAGGTCGGCCCGTGGGATCGAGGGGCGGGCGTCACCCGCCCGCCGTCATCCACCTCTGCCCGCGCACGCGGAGCCCCAGGGTGAGCGCGCGCGCGAGCATGTAGACGCCGAAGAACGACGCGGCCAGCCAGGCGAGCCCCGTGGCGCCGCCGCCGGCGAAGAGCGCCACGAGCACCAGCGCGGGCACGTACGGCACCAGGTTGAGCACGCCCGCGAGGGCGAGGTAGCGCGCGTCGCCCGCGCCGATCAGCACCCCGTCGAGCACGAACACGAAAGCGGCGAGCGGCTGCGCCAGGGCGAGCACGAGCAGCGCCGGCTGGATGAGGGCGGCGATCGCGGGATCGCCGGTGAACACGAGCCCCACCACGCCCGACGCGGCGGCCACGATCGCCCCCACGGCGAGGCCGAACCACACACCCCAGGCGCTCGTGCGCCGCAGCACCCGGCCGACGGTCGGGGAGTCACCGGCGCCCAGGGCGCTGCCGATCAGCGCCTGCGCGGCGATCGCGAGCGCGTCGAGGGCGAACGCCGCGGTCGAGAAGATGGTGAACGCGATCTGCCACCCCGCCAGCTCCGCCGAGCCGAGACCGGTCGCGACGGCCACGGTGGCGAGGAACGCCACGCGCAGGCTCACCGTGCGCAGGAACAGCCAGCCGCCCGAACGGGCCGTGCCGCTCAGCCCCGCGCGCTCGGGGCGGATGGACGCCGAATGCCGACGGGCCAATCGCCGCACGACCAGCACGTACGCGCCGACCATTCCCCATTGCGCCACGACCGTTCCGGCGGCGGATCCGGCGATCCCCCAGCCGAAGCCGTAGATGAAGACGGCGTTGAGCAGCGCGTTGGCGCCGAAGCCGAGACCGGCGATCCACAGCGGCGTCACGGTGTTCTGCATCCCGCGGAGCAACCCGGTCGCCGCGAACACGACCAGCATGGCGGGCAGGCCCCACATCGAGATCGACAGGTACGTGCGCGCGTTCTCGGCGACGTCGGGGGCGGCGCCGAACACGTCGACGATCGCGGGCGTCGCCAGCACGCCGACCGCCGCGAGCAGCGCGCCGAGACCCACGGCGAGCCACATGCCGTCGATGCCCACCGAGACCGCGCGACCGAACTCGCCCGCGCCGAAGCGGCGTGCCACGGCGGGGGTTGTCGAGTACGCGAGGAACACCATGAGTCCGACGACGGTGTGCAGCACCGCTCCCGCGATACCGAGACCGGCCAGGGGCGCCACGCCCAGGTGCCCGACCATCGCCGCGTCGACGATGAGGAACAGCGGCTCGGCGATGAGCGCGCCCAGCGCCGGAACGGCGAGCCTGAGGATCGCGCGGTTCAGCGTCTCGGGTGGGCGGGTGGTCACGCTCCGAGCCTAGGGCGGGGGTGCGACACCGCCCGGGAGCGTGCGGTCATCGACCGCCGTTCCGAGCCCGCACCGATGTGGGGCACTTATCCTGACTGCATGACCGACAACCTCCGTTCCGGTCTCGCGCTCGAAGAGCTCAGCGACGAGATCCGCCCGCAGGACGACCTGTTCCGCCACGTGAACGGCCGCTGGCTGGAGCGCACCGAGATCCCCGACGACAAGGCCCGCTGGGGCTCGTTCCACCTCATCGCCGAGCAGGCCGAGGCGAACGTGCGCACCATCGTGCAGGAGTCGCAGGATGCCGAGCCCGGCACCGAGGCCCGCAAGATCGGCGATCTCTTCGCGAGCTTCATGGACACCGAGCGCATCGAGCAGCTCGGCCGCGCGCCCATCGAGGCCCGCCTGGAGCGCGTCGACGCCGTGACCGACATCGCCTCGTTGCTGCAGCTCATCGGCGACCTCGAACGCGACGGCGTCAGCGGTCTGCTGGCGCTGTTCGTCGAGCCCGACCCCGGCGCGCCCACCCGCTACGTCCCGGTGCTGTACCAGAGCGGCATCTCGCTGCCCGACGAGAGCTACTACCGCCTCGAGAACTTCGACGAGACCCGCACGGCGTACCGCGGCCACATCGAGCGCCTGCTCGACCTGGCCGGCGTCGCCGAGGCCGCGGCATCCGCGGACCGTGTCTTCGCCCTCGAGACCGAGATCGCCACGCACCACTGGTCGCGCGAAGACAACCGCGACGCGGTCAAGACGTACAACCTGAAGTCGTGGGACGACACCGTCGCCCTGGCCGGGCTCGACCTCGAGCCGTGGCGTTCCGCCGTCGCGCCGGGGCACGAGAACGCGCTCGCCGAGGTCGTCGTCTACCAGCCGAGCTTCATCGAGTCGCTCGGGGGGCTGCTGGTCGAGGAGCGCCTGGACGACTGGAAGGCGTGGGTGCGGTTCAAGATCGTGCACTCCGCGGCGTCGTTCCTCTCCGACGACTTCGTCGCCGAGAACTTCTCCTTCTACGGCACGCAGCTGACGGGCGTGCCGGTCAACCGCGAGCGCTGGAAGCGCGGGGTGGGTCTCGTCGAGGCCGCCCTGGGCGAGGCGATCGGCAAGGTCTACGTCGAGCGGCACTTCCCGCCGGCGGCGAAGGACGCCATGGACGGCCTGGTCGCCAACCTCATCGAGGCGTACCGTCGGTCGATCCGCGGCCTCGAGTGGATGACCGAAGAGACGCGCGAGCGCGCCCTCGCGAAGCTCGACGCGTTCACGCCGAAGATCGGCTACCCCGTGCGCTGGAAGGACTACGGCGAGCTCGAGGTCGTCGCCGACGACCTGATCGGCAACGTGCGCCGCGCTCACCTGTGGGAGCACGACCGCCAGCTCGCGAAGGTCGGCCAGCCGATCGACCGCGACGAGTGGTACATGACCCCGCAGACCGTGAACGCGTACTACAACCCGCTCATGAACGAGATCGTGTTCCCCGCCGCGATCCTGCAGTACCCGTTCTTCGACGCCGACCGTGACGCCGCGGCCAACTACGGCGGCATCGGTGCGGTGATCGGTCACGAGATCGGACACGGCTTCGACGACCAGGGCAGCCGTTTCGACGGTGACGGGTCGCTGCGCGACTGGTGGACGGATGCCGACCGCGCGGCCTTCGAGGAGCGCACCAAGGCCCTCATCGCCCAGTACGACGCGCTCGTGCCGCAGGGCCTCGCCCACGAGCACCACGTCAACGGCGCCCTCACCATCGGCGAGAACATCGGCGACCTGGGCGGCCTCGGCATCGCGATCGCGGCATACCGCCTCTTCCTCGAGGGACAGGGCGAGACGGCGGGTGAGGGCCCCGACGTCGACGGGTTCACCGGCATCCAGCGTCTGCTGCTGAGCTGGGCTCAGATCTGGCAGCAGAAGGGGCGCGACGCCGAGACGATCCGGCTGCTCACCATCGACCCGCACTCGCCGAACGAGTTCCGCTGCAATCAGATCGTGCGTAACATCGACGCATTCTACGAGGCGTTCGGAGTCACCGAGGGCGACGCCCTCTGGCTCGACGCCGACCAGCGCGTCACCATTTGGTGAGGTCGCGTTTGTTGCCCTCCTGACCCGGAAGGAGCCACGCTCGTGGGCATGCCCCCGGTTCCCGAGCCCGCCGTGCCCGACCCCGTCGGCGGGCCGGTGGAGTCGTCGTCTCGTCGCGACGCCCCCGCCCTCCGCGGAGCGGGACGCAAGGGGCCCAAGCGCCTCCCGCGTCGCGCCGCGGCCGGTCGTCGGTCGTTCACGGCGACGCTGCGCTCGCTCGACGAGCTGGCGGCGTCGGGGGCCAAGGTCTCGGTACGCATCGACGATCTCGACGGTGGGGCGGAGGTGCTGTCGGGCGACGACTTCGTGACGCTGCCCGTCGGCGGTCTCGGCGTGGTGCCGCTGCTGATCGAGGTCGCCGCCGCGATCGAGGCGGGGCGCCTCGACCCGCTCGAGATCGTCGACCGCGCGTCGGTGCACGACGCCGCCCAGGGCGGGGTCTGGCAGCACCTCAAGGCCCCGGCGCTGCCCGTGGCCGATCTCGCGGCATTGGCTGCGTCGTCGGGCGACGCTCTGGCGGTCAACGCCCTCGTGCACCGGGTGGGGCTGCAATCGGTGCGGGCGCGGGTCGAACAGCTGGGCCTGCGGCGCACGGCGCTGCTCGACCGTTTTCGCGACGCCCGCGGACCCGATGACGCCCCCCATCTGGCCCTGTCCACGGCGCGCGAGATGGCGCACGTGTTCGCCGGTCTGGTGAACTCGACCATCGTGTCGCCGGGGGTCAGCGCGCAGGTCGCGGAGTGGCTGAGCCTGAACCACGACCTGTCGCTCGTGGCATCCGCCACCGGCCTCGATCCCTTCGCCCACGAGAACGATCAGCACGGTCTGCTGTTCGTCAACAAGACGGGTCGCGCGGCGGGCGTGCGCGCCGAGGCCGGCGTCTTGGGCGGACCGCGCGCGGGCGTCGCGTTCGCGCTGATCGTCAACTTCGACGACCTCTCGATCGCCCACCGTCTGCGGGCGCACGACGCCTTCCGCGTGCTGGGTGTCGAGCTGATGGAGTACGTGTACTGACGGGCGGCGAAGAATGCTCCCCCACCGGGGGCGCGAACGCAATCCCTTCCCCGGTGCGGAGGGTCGCTGGGACGCTATTGGCCTCCACACGAAAGAAGGGACCGGGGCCATGTCCGACTCCTCCACCACCGACCCGTTCGCCGACAACGCCGGCCCCGAGGGCCACTCCATCACCGACTGGACCGACCTCGGTCGCGAGATGTGGTCGTACCTGACCGGTCGCGGAGCGGCCGTCAACTACTCGTTCGTCGACATGACCGTCGAGGTTCCCCGCGACATCGGCCCCGACGCCCCGCGCGCGACCTGGAAGCTCAACGGCACCCTGCGCGTCACGACGAGCGACGACACCGCGGCCGGGTCCGACCCGCACCGCGGCAGCTGAGGGGCGGCGCCGTCATGGTGCGTCTCGACATCGACCTCGCCTTCTCGGAGCGCGACGAGACGGAGGATGCCGGGTCGCCTCCGTTCGAGGGCACGGTGACCGCCGCGGGCTCCGAGGTGCGCGTCTTCGTGAGCGACCCCTCGCGCCTGCCGGGCCGCGGTCGGCGCACCCTGGGCGAGTTGTCGACCCTGGCCGATGCCCTGGCATCCCGGGGCATCTCGGTGCGCGTGGAGGGGCCGGACGGTCCGATCCTGCACCTCGGCGACGTCAAGCGCAGCGTCCTGCAGCGGGCGGTCACGGGGTCGGCGCACATCCGACTGGGTTCTGTCGCGGCGGTGGCACCGCTGCTGATGAAACGGAACGGTCGGGGGTCGGTCTTCCCGATCCCGCCGGGCACCCCGATGCCGCTGGTTCCCACCGTCAACCGCACCGTGCGCCGCCGCATCACCACGACGCACTACACGCCCGGCTCGGGGCGGCCGCGCCTGATCTTCGCGGTCGGCGACGCGACGTGGGACGGCTCGCGGCCGCGCGAGTTCGACCTGCTGCCCGAGAAGACCGTGATCGGTTCGGGCGAAGAGGTCGACCTGCGCCTGCCCGGCCTGGCGCCGGTGCACGCCGAGATCCGCCACGAGGGCGACGACGAGTACGTGCTGTACGGCTTCGACGAGGTCGGGGGCGGCGGGGCGCGGGAGCAGGGCCCGGGTCGTGACCGCGGCGGGCGCATCCTGCGCACCGGTGCGCGTATCGAGCTGGGCGACTGGCGGCTCGCCTACTTCCGCGCTGAGTTCGCCGACCACGGCCGACCGTACGGCGGGCGCGTCGGCGGCGAGCTGGCGCGTCAGCGCAAGCAGCCGCCGCGGGGTGGGAGCGGCCCGCTCAGCCGCGCGAGCGATCCCGACTGAGACGGTGGACGGGCTGGGCGCCGTCGAAGCGGCATCCGTTCGTCGAGGACGCATCCGTTCGTCGAGGTCGCACGTGAGTGCGCTCGATCGGATGCGGTCTCGACGAACGAATGCGTCCTCGGTCGGGCGTGGCGGTAGCGACGCCGCCTCGCGACCGCGTCAGAAGACGATCGTGTGGTTGCCGTCGCGCAGCACGCGGTCTTCGGCGTGCCACAGGACCGCGCGCGAGAGCACCTGGCGTTCGACGTCGGCGCCGCGACGGGCGAGCTCGGCCGCCGAGTCGGCGTGCGTGACGCGCACGGTGTCCTGCTCGATGATCGGGCCCTCGTCGAGGTCGCTCGTGACGTAGTGCGAGGTGGCGCCGATGAGCTTGACCCCGCGCTGCTTGGCCTTCTTGTACGGCTCCGCGCCGATGAAGGCCGGCAGGAACGAGTGGTGGATGTTGATCACCGGCACCCCGATCTTCTCGAGGAAGTCGGGCGAGAGGATCTGCATGTACCGCGCCAGCACGATGAAGTCGACGTTGCCGACGAGCAGCTCGAGGATGCGGGCCTCGGATGCCGACTTGTCGGGCCCGGGCGTCGAGGGGACGTGGAAGAACGGAACGCCGAAAGAGCGCACGTCGTCGGCCGAGGAGGTGTGGTTCGACACCACCATGGGGATGCTCACGGGCAGGTCGCCACGGCGGTGACGCCACAGCAGGTCGAGAAGGCAGTGGTCCTGCTTCGACGACAGGATCGCCATGCGCTTCGGCGTCGAGAGGTCGGTGAGGGTCCACTCGAGCTCGAAGCCGTCGCCGAGCGTCTTCGCGAGGTCGGCCTCGATCTCGGGCAGGGCCGCGGGCAGGTCGGGGCGGTGGAACACCACGCGCTGGAAGTACGCGCCGCCGCGCAGCTGGTCGGAGTACTGGTCGAAGGCGACGACGTTGCCGCCCTGTCGCGCGATGAGGGCCGAGACGGCGGCGATGATGCCGGGGGTGTCACTGCCGTGCACGATGAGACACGCGTGATCGGGCTGCAGGTGGGGGCTCGCGGAGACCATCGGACCATTCTGCCGTGCGCCGACGCGGTCGCCGACCAGGTTGCGGCGCACAGCGGGGCGCACAGCGGGGCGCTGTTCGTGCAGCGGGGCGGTCATCGTGCGCCCCGGTGCGCCGATCGCGCCCCGGTGCGCCGGGCTGACCGCACCAGCCTCGATGTCGGCGGGCGGGGCTAGCCTGGGAGACGTGAACAACGCCCTGCGCCTCGACCGGCCGGGGTGGCGCACCTGGGTGCTGTGGGGCGTCGGTCTGCTCGCCTACGTCGTCTCGATCGTCAACCGCACGTCGCTCTCGGCCGTGGGCGTCGATGCCGCCACCCGCTTCCACGCCGATGCGTCGGCGCTGTCGATGTTCGCCGTCATCCAACTCTTCGTCTACGGCGCCATGCAGATCCCGGTGGGCCTGCTGCTCGACCGCTTCGGCGCGCGGCCCATGATCGCGATCGGCATGGTGCTCATGGCGCTCGGCCAGCTGGTGATGGCGTTCGCCGATGCGGTGGGGATCGGCATCCTGGCCCGCGTGCTCATCGGGGCGGGCGACGCCGCCATCTTCCCCAGCGTGCTGCGCGTGATCGCGACGTGGTTCCCGGCGCAACGGGCGCCGCTGCTGGTGCAGCTCACCGGCATCATCGGCCAGTTCGGCCAGATCATCGCCGTGGTGCCGCTCGCCGCGCTGCTGCACGCCACGAGCTGGAGCGTCGCCTTCGGCAGCGTCGCGGGACTCGGGGTGCTGTTCGCGGTGCTGACGTACGCGATCATCCGCAACCGCCCGCCCGAGCGTCGTACCGACCCGGTCGACACCTCGGTCGACACGCAGACCGGCGCGATCCGGGTCGTGACCTCGGCGGCCGACCTGCGGCAGGGGTTCCGCGAGTCGTGGGCGCACCCCGGCACCCGCCTCGGCTTCTGGTCGCACTTCGCCACCCCCTTCGCGGGGACGGCGTTCATGCTGCTCTGGGGCTTCCCGTTCCTCACCGCGGGCGAGGGGCTGCCGGCGGCGACGGCGTCGTTGATCATGACGACGCTCGTGCTGTTCGGCATCGTGTGCGGTCCGGTCATCGGCGCGTTGTCGAGTCGGCATCCCACCCGTCGTTCGCGCTGGCTCGTGCTCCCGGTCGTGGCGTTCCAGGCGGTGGTGTGGATCGCCGTGATCGCCTGGCCGGGGCCCGCCCCGGTGTGGCTGCTGATCGTGCTGATGTTCGCGCTGTCGACGGGGGGACCCGCCTCGATGATCGCGTTCGACCACGCGCGCACCTTCACTCCCAGCCACCGGCTCAGCACCGCGACGGGCATCGTGAACGGCGGCGGCTTCCTCGCCGCGCTCCTCGCGATCCTGTTCATCGGCGTCGCGATGGACGTGCAGGGGGCGGGGACCCCGGCGACCTATTCTCTGGATGCCTTCCGCCTGGCGTTCCTCACCCAGGTGCCGCTGTGGCTCGTCGGGGGGATCGCGATCGCCGTCGAGCGCGGGCGCACGATCCGTCACGTGGGCGGGTTCGACAAGCTGCCGCGCTGACGCCCGCGGCGAGGTCGGCAGGGGAGGACGGATCGCTCCGGTCAGCCCAGGCCGGTCACCCGCTGCCAGAGGTCGATGAGCAGCGGCACCACGTCGGAGGCCCGGCCGGCCGAGCCGACGGCCACCGCGACGAGGGGATACACGGTCGTCGCGAGGGCGGCGAGCACGGCGACGACCGCGAAGGTCCACGCGAGCCAGACGCGGCGGCGAGTGACCGCCACCAGCAGGGCGCCCGCGGCCACGACGACGCCGAGCAGGGTCGCGAGGGCGACACCGCCGACGGGGAACGGAACGAGGCCCGCCGTGCCGGCCGTGGTCGCGGCGAGGAAGCCGACGAGGGGCAGGTACAGCGCGAGGGCGATGATCACCGTGAGGGCCGCACCCACGCCGGTGGCGATGAACACGCCGCGGGGCCGGCGACGGGCACCCGAGGTCACGCGCCTCACGGGTGCACCTCGAGCGACGTGACGCGGGAGTCGATGATCGTGGATGCCATGTCGATGTCCTCTCGTGAAGGTGACGGTGTCGTCACGGAGGAGACGTACCGGGCGGCGGAATCGTCACGCTCCGACGGGGTTTCCCCGACACGCGCCCGGCCGACCCGGTGCGAGACTCGGAGCATGAGCGCGATCGACATCCGCACGCTGGGCGACATCGACGGCATCCACCGGGCCGCGGGGGTACTCGACGAGGTGTGGGGCGAGCGCGGAACGATGCCGGCGAACATCCTGCGCGCCCTCGAACACGCGGGCAACTACGTCGTGGGCCTGTTCGACGGCGATCGCATGGTCGGCGCGTCGGCGGCGTTCTTCGCGCCGCCCGCCGAACGCTCGATGCACTCGCACATCACCGGCATCCTGCCCGGGTACCAGGGCCGCGGCCTCGGTCGTCAGCTGAAAGAGCATCAGCGCGCCTGGGCGCTGGAGCGCGGCGTCGGGCACATCACCTGGACCTTCGACCCGCTCGTCGCGCGCAACGCCCACTTCAACCTGGCCGTCCTCGGCGCTCGCGTCACCGACTACCTCGTCAACCAGTACGGCGAGATGGACGACGCCGTGAACCGCGGCGACGAGTCCGACCGCCTCATGGTCGCGTGGGCGCTCGCCGAGCCGCCCGCACCGACCCCCGCGGATGCCGAGATCCTCGCCGCCGTGGCCGTGCCCGACGACGTCGCGGCGCTCCGCCGCAGCGACCCGGTGGCCGCCGCCGAGTGGCGCGTGCGCGTGCGCGACGAGCTGCGGGAGCACCGGGCATCCGGTCACCGCGTCGGCGGTTTCGATCGACGCGGATACCTCATCGTGCGGTGACGCCTCGCGTCGCCCGCTCCGTGGGGGCGGGCGACGCAGCAGGGATCACTGCTCGGTGATCGGGGTGTCCTTCTCGGCCGCCGGGTCGCCCTGGCCGGGGCCCGGGCGCACGGCCGCGTCGTCGCGCACGTCGATGCGCGTGACCCCGTCGTGCTCGGTGACGTCGAAACGCGGGGCGGCGTCTTCTTCGGTCGCCTTCGGTGCGCTCGTCAACTGGTCGTGACGGTTCTCTTCGAAGCTCTTCTCGTCGCTCATCGCGCTCACTCCTCGCCCGCCGAACGCCAGGCGTCCGACTCCATGTGGGAGCCCGCCTGCGGGCCCATCTGCAGCATTCCGCCGTCGACGACCCAGCTGGCGCCCGAGACGTACGATCCCGAGGGCGACGCGAGGAAGCGGATCACATCGGCGACCTCGCTCGGCTTGCCGGGGCGGCCGAGGGGGATGCCGGGGCGGTGCGTGCGCTCCGCGTCGTCGGCCGACATGTCGTTGATCGGCGTCGCGATCTCGCCCGGGGCGACGGCGTTCGCGGTGATGCCGTACTGGCCGAGTTCGAGCGCCATCGTCTTGATCAGGCCGCCGAGACCGTGCTTGGCGGCGACGTAGGGGGCGGAGCCCACGCGGGGCTGGTGCTCGTGCACGCTCGACACCGCGATGAGACGACCGCCGTTACCGGCCTGCACCATGCGGCGGGCCGCGGTGTGCAGGGCGAGGAACGCTCCGTCGAGGTTGAGGGCGATGTCGGTGCGCCAGGTCTTCAGGTCGAGGTCGAGGAACGTGCCCCCGATGCCGCCGCCCGCGTTGTTGACGAAGACGTCGAGTCCGCCGAGCTCGTCGGCCATGGCGTTCACGGCGTCGGGGACGGAGTCGAAGTCGGTGGCGTCGAACTGCGCGACGATCGCGCGGGCGCCGCGGCCGCGGACGGCCTCGGCGGTCTCTTCGGCGCCGTCCTTGTCGGAGTGGTAGGTGATCGCGACGTCGATGCCGGCGTCGGCCAGGGCGAGGGCGGTGGCGGCACCGATGCCCGAGTCGGAGCCGGTGACGATCGCGTGGCGCGGGGTGAAGTCGCTCATGCGACCGACGCTACGCGTGCGCCCCGGCGCGGTCGGCGGCCTTGCCAGCGTCGGACGCGGGCGTTACGGTCCCGGCCCGGCTAGCCTGCCCTCATGCCGCTCACCCGCGCCGCCGCCCCCGTGACCCTGGACGCCATCGAGCTGCGCGTACTTCAGATCCCGCTCGTCTCGCCCTTCACGACGTCGTTCGGCACCGAGACCGTGCGCGAGGTGATCGTCGTCGCGGCCGAGACCCCCGACGGGCGGGGGTGGGGCGAGGTGGTGACCATGGCCGCTCCGCTGTACTCCAGCGAGTACACCGCGAGCGCGTGGGACGTGCTGGCGAGGTACCTGGCGCCGGCGTTGCTGGAGCGCCGCCTGCTCGCGCCCGAAGAGGTTCCCGGCATCCTGCGTCCGTTCGTCGGGCACCGCATGGCCAAGGCGGGGCTCGAGCTCGCGGTGATCGACGCCGCCCTGCGCGCCGAGGGGCGCAGCTTCGGGCAGTACCTCGGCGCCGAGAAGGACCGCGTGCCCTCGGGCGTCTCGGTGGGCATCCAGCGCGACCCCGCGGCGCTCGTCGACGTCGTCGGCGGGTACCTCGACGAGGGCTACGTGCGCATCAAGATCAAGATCAAACCGGGGCGCGACCTCGCCGACACGGCCGCCGTGCGCGAGGCCTTCGGATCCATCCCGCTGCAGGTCGACGCGAACTCGGCCTACACGCTGCAGGATGCCGACACCCTCGCCGAACTGGACCGCTTCGACCTGCTGCTCATCGAGCAACCTCTGCAGGAAGACGACCTCGTCGACCACGCGACGCTCGCCGCGCGGTTGCGGACCCCCGTCTGCCTCGACGAGTCGATCGTGTCGGCGAAGGCGGCGGCCGACGCCCTGGCGCTGGGCTCGGGGTCGATCATCAACGTCAAGGCGGGTCGGATCGGCGGGTATCTCGAGGCCGTCGCGGTGCACGACCTGTGCCGTGACGCCGGCATCGCCGTCTGGTGCGGCGGCATGCTCGAGACGGGCATCGGCCGTGCCGCCAACGCCGCCCTCGCGGCCCTGCCGGGCTTCACGCTGCCCGGCGACATCTCGGCATCCGCCCGCTTCTACGAGCACGACATCGTCACCGAACCCGCCGTGCTCGACGACGGACACGTGCGCGTGCCGACCGGTCCGGGCCTCGGCGTCGAGATCGACACGGCGGCGCTGGAGCGCTTCACCGTGCGCCGCGAGAGGCTCACACGGTGAGCAGGGCCGACGCTCGATAAACTGGAGCCGCGCACTCGCGCCGCATCCCCACAGCTTTCCCGACCATTGGAGCCACCGTGGCCGAACAGTCCCGCCTCGACAAGGTCATCGCCCTCGCCCGCCACCGCGGGTTCGTCTTCCAGGCCGGTGAGATCTACGGCGGTTCCCGCTCCGCGTGGGACTACGGCCCCCTCGGCACCGAGCTCAAAGAGAACATCCGCCGGCAGTGGTGGCAGACGTTCGTGCGCGGGCGCGGCGACATGGTCGGGCTCGACTCGAGCATCATCCTGCCCAAGCGGGTCTGGGAGGCCTCGGGGCACGTCGCGACCTTCACCGACCCGCTGGTGGAGTGCCTCAGCTGCCACAAGCGCTTCCGCGCCGACACGCTCATCGAGGACTTCGAGGCGCGCAAGGGCCGCACGGCCGAGAACGGTCTGGCCGACGTGCCCTGCCCCAACTGCGGCAACAAGGGGCAGTACACCGAGCCGAAGTCGTTCTCGGGCCTGGTGAAGACCTACCTCGGGGTCGTCGACGACGAGTCGGGCCTGTACTTCCTGCGTCCCGAGACCGCCCAGGGCATCTTCGTGAACTTCTCGAACGTGCTCACGGCATCCCGTCGCAAGCCCCCGTTCGGCGTCGGCCAGGTGGGCAAGGCGTTCCGCAACGAGATCACCCCCGGAAACTTCATCTTCCGCACGCGCGAGTTCGAGCAGATGGAGATCGAGTACTTCACGCCGCCCGCCGAGGCGAACGAGTGGTTCGAGCACTGGGTCGAGGCGTGCTGGAACTGGTTCCTCGACCTCGGGATCGATCCCGAGAACATGAAGCGCTTCGACGTTCCCGAGGACGACCGCGCGCACTACTCCGCCGGCACGATCGACGTCGAGTACCGCTTCGGTTTCCCGGGCAAGGAGTGGGGCGAGCTCATGGGCGTCGCCAACCGCACCGACTACGACCTCAAGAGCCACTCCGAGGCGTCGGGCCAGTCGCTCACCTTCTTCGACCAGGCCTCGGGTGAGAAGTACACGCCGTACGTGATCGAGCCTTCGTTCGGTCTCACGCGCGCCATGATGGCGTTCCTCGTCGACGCCTACCGCGAAGAAGAGGTGCCCAACGCCAAGGGCGGCACCGACACCCGCACGGTGCTCAAGCTCGACCCGCGCCTCGCGCCCGTCAAGGTCGCCGTGCTGCCGCTCTCGCGCAACGAGCGCCTGTCGCCGCTGGCGCGCGAGGTCGCCGACACGCTGCGTGCGGCCGGGTGGAACATCGACTTCGACGACGCCGGCGCCATCGGCCGCCGCTACCGCCGTCAGGACGAGATCGGCACCCCGTTCTGCGTCACGGTCGACTTCGACTCGCTCGACGACAACGCCGTGACCGTGCGCGACCGCGACACGATGGGCCAGGAGCGCATCGGCCTCGACGCCCTGCACGGCTACCTCGCCGAGCGCCTGCGCGGAGCCTGATCCCTCACGCACGACTGACCGGATGCCGTGACCTCGAGGTCGCGGCATCCGGTCTCGTCGTTTCACGGGTCCGTGACAGCGCCGCGACAGTGCCGTGACGGCGTTCCCGTCCCCGTGACAGGGGCGCGACAGAGCCCCCGGCGCATTCTTGCGTCATGACCACTTCATCCACCCGCGTCCCGGCGGTCCGCGCCGAGGGCCTCGTCAAGACGTTCGGCTCGAACCGGGCCGTCGACGGCGTCGATCTCGTCGTCGAGGCGGGCACCGTCTACGGCGTGCTCGGCCCCAACGGCGCCGGCAAGACCACCACCATCAGCATGCTCACGACGCTGCTGCGTCCCGACGGCGGTCGCGCCGAGATCTTCGGCCACGACGTCGCTCGAGAGCCCCACGTCGTGCGCCAGCTCATCGGCCTGACCGGGCAGTTCGCCTCGGTCGACGAGAAGCTCTCGGCCACCGAGAACCTCATGATCTTCGGCCGGCTGCTCGGCCTCTCGCGCCGCGATGCGCGCCGCAAGGCGAGCGACCTGCTCGAGGAGTTCGGCCTGACCGAGGCGGCCTCCCGCCCCCTGGCGAAGTTCTCGGGCGGCATGCGTCGCCGGCTCGACCTCGCGGCCTCCCTCATCGCCCAGCCGCCGCTCATCTTCCTCGACGAGCCCACCACGGGCCTCGACCCCCGCACCCGCGGGCAGATGTGGGACACGATCCGGCGGCTCGTGTCGTCGGGCTCCACCGTCGTGCTCACCACCCAGTACCTCGACGAGGCCGACCAGCTGGCCGACCGCATCGCCGTCATCGACCGCGGCCGCGTCGTCGCCGAGGGCACGGCCCTCGAGCTGAAGGCGTCGGTCGGTCAGGCCTCGCTCGTGCTGCGGCTGCAGCCCGGTTCCGACCTCGACCTCGCCCGCACGACCGTGGCCCGGGTGCTCGACGCGACGGCGATCGTCTCGCCCGAGGCGGCGCGCCTCACCGTGCCGATGTCCGACCCCGACCGGGTCACCGATCTGCTCGTGGCCTTCCGCGAGGCGGGCGTGCACCTGAGCGAGTTCAGCGTGCAGCAGCCCACCCTCGACGAGGTCTTCCTCACCCTGACCGGCGCCGGAGTGCCGGCCGACGACGCCGGCGCGCGCGAGAGCGCCGCCCCTCTCGAAGGAGTCCGCGCATGAGCGCCCTCACCCTCTCGCGCGACCTGCCCCGCACCGCGGGTCTCGCCCAGACCGTCCAGAACACCCTCACGATGGCGGGCCGCGGTCTGCTGAAGATCCGCCGCACGCCCGAGCAGCTCATCGACGTCACGGTGCAGCCGATCCTGTTCACCCTGATGTTCACGTACATCTTCGGCGGGGCGATCGCCGGAGACGTGCAGAACTACCTGCCCATCATCATTCCGGGCATCCTCGTGCAGACCGTGATCACGACCTCGGTCGTGACGGGCACGCAGTTGCGCGAAGACATGGACAAGGGCGTGTTCGACCGGTTCCGCTCGCTCCCGATCGCGCGCATCGCGCCGCTGTCGGGCGCCCTGCTGGCCGACACCGTCCGCTACGCGATCGCCACCACGATCACCTTCGCGATGGGCTACCTGATGGGTTTCCGTCCGGCCGGAGGGCTCTGGGCCGTGGTCGCCGCGGGACTGCTCGTCATCGTCTGCTCGTGGGCGATCAGCTGGATCTTCGCCTTCTTCGGCGTCATCGCGCGCAGCGCATCGAGCGTCCAGGGCATCTCGATGCTGATCCTGTTCCCCCTGACGTTCCTCTCGAACGCCTTCGTCCCCTCGAACACCATGCCCTCGTGGCTGCAGTGGTTCGTCGACGCGAACCCGGTGTCGCACCTGGTGTCGGCGGTGCGCGATCTCGTCAACAACGGCGTCGTCGGCTCCGACGTGCTCGTGTCGCTGCTCGGCGCCGCGGTGATCGTGGCGGTCTTCGCCCCGCTCACGGTGCGCGCCTACATGCGCAAGGCCTAGTCGAGCAGGGCCGTGAGGGTCTCGGCATCCACGTCCGACAGGGCGGAACGGATGCCAGCAGCGGGCGCCGAGGTCTCCTCGGCGCCCGCTCCGGTGCGTGCGCTCACCCACACGTGGAACGGGTCGTGCACGTCGGCGGCCCCGCGCACCGCGGTGGCGCGGGCGAGGGCCTGGCGCGCTCGGGCGGAGCGCCCGGTGACGGCGTTCCACCCCGCGACGGCGAGCAGCACCGACGCGATGATCGGGTGGTCCTGCGACGAGATCGCCGCCGAGAGCGCGGTGCGCAGCGTCACGCGGGCCTCGTCGTCTCGGCCGAGCAGCAGCAGGGCCTGGGCGCGCTGCGCGTCGAGCCATGCCGAGAACTGCTCGGGGATGCCGGGCTGCCCGCGCAGATCCACCAGGCCGACCACGCGCAGGGCGGCCTCGCCGTCGCCCGCCGCGACCTCGACCTGGGCCGCGGTCATGTACGCCTGGGCGAGCGAGCGCACCGATCCGTCGGCCTGGGCCGCGTCGTCGATCGCGCGCGCGCGGACCCGTGCCTCGTCGAGGCGGCCGAGTCGCAGCAGAATGCCCACCGCCTGCGACTGCTGCTGCAGAACGTCGGGGACCGACGACAGGCCCTGCACGGCCGCCGCCGAGCGGTCCGTGACGGCCAGGGCATCGTCGAGGCGGCCGGCGAGCGTGAGCCATTCCGCGCGCAACTGGCTCGCGAAGCCCGTGCCCCACGGGTCGCCGATCGTCTCGAACATCGCGAGCGCGCGTTCGCTCTCACGGTCTAACGCGGTCATGTCGCCGGAGTTCTGCGCCGCTCCCGCCCGCAGCGCGTGCAGGATCGCGCGCGTCCACGCCGGGGCGGCGGCGAACTCCTCGTCGGTGACGTCGACGTGCCACGTGCGCGCGGCGTCGCCGGCGCCGCTGCGCAGCACCGTCTGGGCCAGGCGCAGCAGGGGCGGCACCAGCGCGGTGACGTCGGATCGATTCCGGTGAGCCGCCTGCTCGAGTTCGGCGCGGCGGGCGGTGTAGCTCTCGAGGGTCACCGTCGACGGCCGACCCGGCGCGGGGAACGCTGCGGCGAACAGGGCGACCGCCTCGACCACCACGCGGGGCTCGTCGTCGAGTGCGGCGGTGGGATCGGCGAACTCGGCGACGGCGCGGCGCAGGTCGTCGGTGCGTTCGCGCACGGCCCACGGCCACACGAGACTCCGCAGCAGGCGCACCCCCGCGCGCCGGTCGTGCGCCTCGGCGCAGACGCGCAGGGCCGCGGTGAGGTTCTCGTCGTTCGCGTCGAACCAGGCGAGGGCGTCGCGCAGGCCCGGTCCGCGGGTGCGCGCCTCGCGGGCGGCGGCGAGCTCCGTCAGCACCACGGCCGCGCGCAGGCGGTACGTCTCGGCGGCGCCGTCGGTGCGCAGGCGGTCGAGCCCGTACTCGCGCACGGTCTCGAGCATGCGGAAGCGGGCGTCGCGACGCACGAGCAGCGAGCGGTCGACGAGGGCGTCGAATTCCTCGGCATCCACCTCGAAGGCGGCAGCCACGGCCGCCGCGTCCCCGGCGCCGATGCCGTCGGCGAAGACGGCCGAGGCCTGCAGTGCGATGCGTTCGCCCGCAGAGAGGGTGTCCCAGCTCCAGTCGATGAGGGCGCGCAGGGTGCGGTGGCGCTCCACGCTCAGGCGGGGACCGTGCGACAGCAGCGCGAACCGGTCGTCGAGGCCGGCGTCGATCTCGGCGAGGGTGAGTGTTCGAGTGCGGGCGGCGGCGAGCTCGATCGCGAGCGGAAGGCCGTCGAGGCGCTGCACGATGCGCTCCGCCGTGGCGCGTTCGTCGTCGTCGGGCAGGCGGCCGCGTGCGGAGCGCACGCGCTGGGCGAAGAGCATCCGGGCATCGGTCGGCGGCAACGGCCCGAGATCGACGAACGCCTCGCCCGGGATGCCGAGGGGCTCGCGGCTGGTGGTGAGCACGCGCACGCCGGGACTCATGCGCAGCAGCGCCAGGGCGGCCTCCGCGGCTTCGCGCACGAGGTGCTCGCAGTTGTCGAGCACGATCACGACGTCGCGGCCGGCCACGGCCTCGGTGACCCGGTCGAGCGGAGAGGCCGGGGTGGCCGCGGTCTCGGGCAGGCGGATGCGACGGCCGACGGCGCCGGCGATCGCGGTCCACACGTCTCCGGCGGCGGCCGGGGCGAGCTCGACGACGATCGAATCGGCGACCGCGCGGGCGGTCTCGATGGCGAGCGTGGTCTTGCCGGCGCCGCCGGGACCGATGACGGTGACGAGACGGTCGGTGCGGAGCCGCTCGCTGATCGCGTCGAGCTCGTCGCCGCGGCCGACGAGGGCGGTCAGCGCGGCTCCGACGGGCGACGCCGCCGGTGCGGACGCGGCGGGCGGGGATGCGGACGCGGTGGGCGGGGATGCCGTCGATGTTTTCGCGGCGGCGGCGATCAGGCCCTCGACGTGGGCGCGGTCTTCGAGCAGATCGCGCACCAGCCAGTCGAAGCCCTCGTGCGGGGTCCACACGTCGCCGATCCACAGCGCCAGCGCCGCGCGAGCGCGCTCGGGGTCGTTCGCCGCTCGGGCCTCGGCGACCAGGTCGGCGAAGCGGGTGACGTCGACGTCGTCGCGTGTGAGCTCGAGCCGGTACCCGCCGGGGGTCGACGTGACGAGCCCCGCCGGCAGCGACCCGCGCAGGCGCGAGACGAGCGACTGCAGGGCCGCGCGGGGATCGTCGGGGGCGTCGCGCCCCCAGACGTCCTCGGCCAGCGCGCGGGTGCCCACGGTCGTCCCGGCATCGATGGCGAGGCGCAGCAGCAGGGCCTGTCGCGCACGCCCGGGAACGACGACGGCCTCGCCGTCGTCGGATGTCACGGCCAGGCCGCCGAAGAACCTCACCCGCACGGTGTCCAGACTAGGTCGCGCGACACGGTCCCCGCGGAGCGCGGGGGGATCGGCTGTTCGGTCGATGGCCGCACCCGCCCCCTGGGGAGGAGGGGCGCGAGTGGATGACACGGGCCGCGGGCAGGACTTCGTTAGCCTGGGGTCGACGACCGACGCCGAGGGGGCACGATGACGGAAGTCGATGGTGGACGAGAGTTCTCCGGTCCTGCCTGGCCGCCGAGGTCGGGAGCGCTCGTCGACACCTCGCGCTGCCCGTCGTGCTTCACCCCGATCACCGCGACGCCGTGCGTCTCGTGCGGACTGAACCTCGCCGACTCACGCACCGCGCGCGTGCTCGAGCTGTCGCAACGCATCGTCGAGCTCGTCGACGAGCGCACCGACGTGCTCCTGCGGGTCCACCGCGACGCCGCGGTCGCGGAAGCGGCGGCTGCGGCCGTCGAGGCTCCGGCAGCGGGGGAGCGGACCTCGGCGGTGTCGGAGATTCCGCCGGGGTTCCCCGCGCCGGCGGGGCCGGCCCCCACCGAGGTGCCCCGTGCCCCCGCCGCGACCGACGTTGCAGCCAAGACTGACGCCGCAGCTGCGGCCTCGGTGGCGGCGGAGCCCTCCGCGGCGGCCTCGGCTCCGGTCGCGGCGACCGAGGTGGTCTTCGCGCCGCCGTCGGGGGCACCGGTTCTTCCTGTGCCCCTCGACCCGTCGACCGCCCCGTCCGCCGCCTCGGCACACGCCCCGGCCGCGGCGTCGACGCCGCCCG